>DAHXNK010000054.1 GCA_027365415.1 Acidobacteriaceae bacterium | reverse complement strand
TAGGAGGGGGCATCCGCGCATTCGTTTGGGGAATAACGGATGGGCTAAAGCCCGTCCCCTTCATCTGAAGCCCGGCTACTTCTGGATAAAGACGCGCCCTTTCAAAACGGTGACGTGTACAGGGATTCCTTTGAGCTTGGCAACCGATGGAGGGTTGTCAACGAAGACAAAATGAAAAGGAGCAATGCAATGGAATTTGAAACAAACCGTTCTTTGGACGCACTCGCAGTAACTCTGGAGCGGCTGGCTGGCGCAGCCAGCACATTGGAGCAGACCGTAAATCGCCTGGAAGCGCAGCAGGGAGTCCTCTCCGGCCAGGTGCAGAAGATTGTTGCCACGGTGGAACAGGGCGGAGAGATGCCCATTACTGCAGCAAGCGATCGCATGGCGGAGCTGGAACGCAAGCTGCGCGAAGCGGAGTTGCAGATTGCCACATTGCAGGGACAGGCGACGACCACAGTCGGTGGGCGTAAGACGGTCTCCTCGGCCACGGTGACGCTGCTGGCCAAGCAGGGCATCTCCAACCTGGACTCGATTGAGGCCGGAGCGCTGGATGGGGCTTTGCAGAGCTTGAGCATGGAACAGCGCATCGCGGTGAAGTCGCAACTGTTTCGCGCCGGGCTGTTGGGCTAAGGAAGCTCTGATTACGTTCCGCTGCTGTCCCGCAGGGGCTAAAAGCCCGCGTTGGTTTTCTGTGGTGTCGGACGGGCTGAAGCCCGTCCCCTGCACAGTAGCTACTTGTGCAGAGCTTCCTTAGAGCCGTCGCAGTTTTGTTTCCACACTAGCCGCAAACAACGCGGCTAGTATGGGGCACCCGTGTCTAACACCCGCACCAACACTTTTTACCCCAGAGTGAACGCGGAGCGGAATTTTTCTTCCGGGAAGTCGATCCGGCATAACCCCACGGCCCACGGGCCAGTGAAAGGAAATCATGAACGCAAATTTCTATGACATTCACGCTGCCGCAGATTACATCGGGCCTGGCGCAATTGAAGTTCCGATCTACCAGACCGAGATCACCGACATTGTGCGGCGAAGCAGCATCTTCAGCCAGCGCATCAAGCAGGTTCCGGCAACGGGACATCCGTCGCGCTACTTTGAAGAGACGGCCATTCCGACGCCGAGCGCAGCCACGGGCTTTGTCGATCCGCGCAACATCATCGCGCCCATCGTCAGCCCGACCCGCGTGGAGCGCGCGGTTCCGTTGAAGGCGCTGGTGGCGCAGATCAACTACAACCTGTTCGATATCGAACTGGGCAATCAGCAGAGCCAGTTCGCCTATTTGCAGGCGAAGGATCTGACCGACACCATATCGGGCGTAATGTACACGCACTCGCTGGCGCTGTGGAGCGGCACGGACACGTCGTTGAGCACGCCAACCACGCCTCAGTATTTTGGCGTGACGGGGCAGATTGCGGCAGGCGGCAATACGACCACCATCAGCACAACCGAGTCGATTGTGGACGGATTGAAAGGGACGATTGCACAGATGGTGGCCAACACCAATTATGCGGTGCGTCCGACGGCCATCTATGCCAATCCTGTGCTGCTGGATTTGATTGATCGTGAGATGAAGACGGAGTTCAACGTGGTGCTGAGCACCAAAGAGATCAACGCCGGATTCCGCGTGAAGATGCTCATCACGCAGGCGGGCGAGCTGCCGTTGATTCCCGACTGGGCGCTGGGATACACCGGCGTACCGGGATCGGGAACCGCCGTTCTTCCAGCCTATATCGTGACGGAAGACCTGATCGAGTATCACTGGCTGAGCGAACCTAATCCGCGTGTCTTCCAACTGGGCGTACCGGGGTCGCTGGCTTCACAGTATGTGGTGGTGAAGTTTGGCGCTCCTGTAGTGAAGGGCGCCAGCTATGCCCACTACCAAGTGAACGTAGATCGGTAAAACGCAATCGGCAATGGATGGGATGGGTGCATGGACAGTCAGAAGTAACCATCCGGAAGCCATAAGGACGACGGCCAGTTTCCCTATGCGAAGCTGGCCGTTGTTTTTGCTGCGGCCGCCCACGCGCGGCTCCTGCACAACCACTGGAGAACGAAACATGGGATATTTACTGCCGACAGACTATGCAAATTTCGGTCTCCCGTCGGACACGACCGACGATTGGATTCAGGCAGCTTCCTCGCTGATCGAAGCGTACTGCCATCGCGCCAGCCTGAACCCCACGCAGTACGAAGAACGAATGCGAATGACGGCCCATGCGCAGACGGTTCGGTTGAGCTATCTGCCTTTGCTCACCGTAGCCCCGAATGCATCACCATTGATCTCCGTGCAGGCGCGGTACATCCGGCCCCGGCGCGGAGAACTGATCGATCCAGCGTATGAGCAGATTGCCTGGATCTTTGGCCTGCCGGGAGCGTGGAACAACTTAAATCCGGTGAACATTGATTATGTGGCCACGACGGGGGAACTAACATTCCCGATGAACATTTTGGGACTGCCCTACAACCAGGTGGACATTGTGTACACGGCAGGATTAGCCACAATCCCCGTTGCGGTGCAATGCGCCTGCGCGCAGATTGTGAAGAATGCGCAGACTACGCCAGGGTTGAACGTGAAGAGCAACCGGATCGACACGATGGCGATGCAATATTTCTCAAATTCACTGATTGATCCACAGGTGGCAGCGTGGCTGCAACCATATGTGTCCACACGGATGGGGTGAGCCATGAGCGCAGATTTAAGTGTGAGAAACCCGACAGCAGCACAGCAACGCATGGCCGACGCGCTGCTGCGTTCGCTGGGTGGGCGTACCATCCTGCTGCGGTTGCCAACTCCGGCGCAGCCGGGCGTGAACGGAGAACAGTTGGGACTAACAACCCCGTCCTATGAAGACATTCCATTGTCTCCGGCGGTTTTTCGCCGCGTGCGCCCAGAGATGGAGAGAGGCAAGGTCAACCGCTATGAGCTGTTGATCTCTGCCGCTTCGATTCAGGCGCAACTCGGGCTGTTACAACTGCCATCCGCCGATGCGCTTTTTGCGATGGCGGTGGGGGTGTTTGTGGATCAGGAGCTGATGCTGATCGAGTCGGCTGCAGAGGCGGAGATGTTCGGCCAGCCGTATCTCTATCGTCTGCTGCTGGAAGGGCCGCAAAACCAGATTCTCTAAGAATCCGGCTAAGATCTCTGTCCGATGGGGAGATTTCGCACCCTCAGGGGCTAAAGCCCGCGATGATTTTGTGGAGATTATGGACGGGCTGAAGCCCGTCCCCTTCACGGATAAATCCGCGCCTCTTCAAAACACTGGTTTGTTCAGGGATTTTCTAAAAGGATGGAGGGCCAAGGATGAAAAATGCGCAAAATACGTTTTACATGACGCTGCGCAATCGTCTGGCAACGTTGAATCCGAACCGAACCATTTATCTGCGCGGCATCACGCGTCCAGGGATTCTGGTGGAGAGCAATGAGTTGGTGCTGGCGGAGCCATATTCGAATGTTTTCATTTTGCGCTGGCTGGGATTGCACTACGATCCTTACCTGCCGGAATTGTTGCAGCAGATGGAATGCGAGGTCGAGTACCTGACGGAAGGGACGACGGCCAATCTGGGCATGGATCGTGGACAGATGCTGGCGGAGATGGATGCTGAACTGACCGCGCTGCTTTCTCCGAATGCGGCGGCAAAAATGAATTACGCGCAAACGCCTCCGGTGGAAATGGAGACCCAGGTGTTCTGGACAGAGGCAACATTCAAGCCTGTAAAGATCGTGCGCGACCGACTGCTGCGCACGGCGACCGTTTTTGTCTTCAGCTATCAGGAACCGGGTGAACTATGAGCACCATGACGCCTTTGGCTTTGACGCCGCCGATTCTGCACCGGGTACGCGCCTATTTTGCCGCTCCCAATCGCGGTGCCGCGCAGCCGGTGATGTTCGATCCGGCGCAGAATGGAGGATTCAATTTGAACGCTCCTCCGGCACCGTGGCTGGACTTGGGATGGGTGGATACGTTCGAGAGGAAATTCGGGACAAAGATTGTTCCCCTGCGCAGTGGAGCGCCGGGACTGCCACTCTCGCAAGTGCGGACGGAGATGGACTCTCTGATAACGTTGCACTTTTTGAATTGGGGAAAGCTGCAAATGGCTGTGACCGGCGGCTCCGAGCAGATGAACCTGTTGGCAACCACCACAGACGCAGCGGCGAATGGATCGGGCGGATCGGCAACAGCGGCGATTCCCGTGCAGGGCGGAAGCACCTCAACTTTTGTGGCAATTGCGGCGAGCCAGGTCTCAGGATTCACTCCGGGACAGATGATCGTCGTCGATGTGAATTACACGGGGCAGACGGGCTATGTGGGGAGTGGCGCGAGTGGCGCATATGTCAGTTCCCCAACTGCGGTGAACAACGATCCAAATTACATTCGGCGCGTGAGCTTCAACGTGGCGCGGATTACGGCGGTGACAGGGACAGGACTCGAACTGGCTCAGCCTCTGATTGCAGGAGCGCCAACGACCGCAATGTTTGCCCAGCCGCTCCTAGGATTTGTAGATCGAGAAGGAAGTAATTTTTTTCAGGAATGGTCGGCACTGTTTGTGATCCCCGGAGAACAGGGAGATCGTATTCTGCTGCACTACCCACGATTACAGATTGCCGCAAGCGGCACTGAGTTGATGCAGCCCCTAGCCGCGCCACTGGCCAAGGTGGACACGCTTGCCAGAGTGGCGCAGGTGGCGCATTTTCGCGCTCTTCCAGTGACCGACACCAACGATAGCGCGCAGGTGCTTTGCTTCCGCAGCTATTTACCAGCATCAGCGGCGAACCTATGGTGATCGTCTGGGGGACGCCGCATCCGTTTTTGGTTGCGAGGGTACAAGCCCTCAGGGGCTAAAGCCCACTCTAGATTGCAGGTACTCCCGGCGGGACTAAAGTCCCGCCCCTTCAAAACACTGACCCGTGCAGAGATTCTCTGAACGAAGGAGGAAAAAGCGTGAAAGTCACCATCGATAATCAGAACGGGCTGGGGCCGATTGATTACTCCGCAGCTATCTGCGCGAACAAGGCGACGGAACATGCGATGTTGATTCAACGCCAAATGAACCAGCCAACCCTGGCGAAGCTTTTGCTGGATTGCGCCAGTCATGGGCTACCCATTCCGGCGCACAATGCTGCGGTTGTGATTGAAGCGGCGAATGGAACCCTGCTGTTCACCGGCTATGTGCCAACCCAGGCTGAGCCAATGTATGCAGGCTACGATTCGACCGGGGCGCGCTACCTGATGCAGGTGCATGTGGTGAGCGATGACTGGCTGCTGGATCGAGTTGCCCTGCCACAGACAGCACCTCTACTGGGACAGAGCGCAGGCAATATGGTTCGCACACTCACGACACGCGTGAGTCCGACGCTGGTGGATCTGAGCGGCGTGCAGGATGTGGGCACGATTGGATTTTTCGCGCCGCAACCGAATCTTTCCTGGTCAGCCAATGTGGCGGCGCTGGCCAATCAGTCACGGGCAGCGTATCGCGTCCTCAACGGACAAGTGACGCTGGCTCCGGTTGGCTCGACCGTGCATGTATTGAGCGATCAGCAGGGCACGGTGGACTACAGCAACCTGACGGCGAGCGCCGCAAAAACTCTGGTGAACGATGTGACCGTGACTGGATTGAGTCAGCCGATGGAATACGTCACAGAGTTGTTTGAAGGCGATGGAGCGACGGTGCAATTTCAGTTGCAGCGTGAGCCGTTTCCCCTGCATCGCCCCGTGCTGCTCGACGAGGAGTTTACGCAGCCAACGCTCAATACCGCGTTGTGGATTGTGAGCGATCCAGGCAGCTATTTGAATGTGAGCGGCGCTGGACTCATGCTGAACGGAGGATCGGGGCTGGATGGAACCACGACGCTGACAACCATCGATCCGGTGGAACTGGGCGGAGAGGTTATTGTCGAGGCTGGGTTTGTGCAGGTCAACAGCGGCAGCGATGGCGTTTTGTGCGGACTCTACAGCGGCATGGTGGGGATTCCCAATTGTCTGGCAGGATTCCGCGTGCGACCAAGCGGCGGGAACACCATCATTGTGCCTCTGGTAGAGGGTTCCGAGGTCGGAACGGAATTTACCGTGCAGACGGGACACAACTACATCCTGCGCATCCATGTACACAGTGTGGAGTTACAGCGCCTGATGAACAGCTATTTCTCCTACGGGAGCAATGGGCCGGCAGTGTATGGCGGCGGCATGGTGGCCTCGCCGCTGCAATTGCTGTTTGAGTTACAGGACATGGCGCTGCTGCCTTATGTGAACATCGGATCGACGATTTTGTATGACGGCGCGCTAGCCGTGTCTCCGGGGCTTTGCTATTTTGGCTGCGTCAACAGCTTGAACCTGCAAGGCAGCGTTGGGTATTTCAAAGTGCGACAGCCGGGAACGGTATGGGTGGTGAGCACTCCCTCTGGCGGCACGCCGTTTACGCGCAGGCTTGGGCCAGCCATCGATGGAGCGGATTGCAGCGTGATGCGGAATGGCTTTCTGCATTTTTACAAGCTGGGAACACCGCAGCCAGGAGAAACCATCAGCGTGACCTATCGCGTGGCCGCGCCCTCCGTTGCGCGAATGGCTGATGCAGCCAGCATTGCACAGGAGGGAGTGAATGGTATTCCTGGCGTTTCGCAATGGATTGGACGCGTGGTGCATCCGCCTGCGCGCAGCTCATTGGATTGCGAGAATGCCTGCCAGGCATTATTGAATTTCTCCGCGAATCCAACGGCGGCCTGGACGGGAAAATACAGCTACTACAATTTGCAGGATCAACAAGACATCTGGCCCGGCGATGCGCTGGATTTTCAATCCATCAATGGCCTGAATGAAAACGTGATTGTGCGCAGCGTGACCATCGCCGCCACCAGCAGCTCCCCGGAAGTGCTGAATTACACGGTGGAGTTTGCCAACGATTGGGCGGAGACGATTTCCATGAAACTGACGGATGCCATACCGGTCGATGTCATCCTGCCAACGGTACCGGAGACCGCGCCGGGGGCCTATTTGCAGAATCTGAACGCATTGCAGGTGACTTCCATTACGACAACGGCCATCACGGTGAATACGAACGTAACGCCGCCGCAAAATGGCGGGTTTGAAGTGCGATGGATGGACAACAATTTTGGCCCCAATGTACATGAAGATTTGGTGCTGCGGAGTCCGGTATCGAACTTTACCATCGTGCGCTCGGAGGATCAGCAGCAGTTTTTCATCCGCATGTATGACGGCTCAAATCCGCCGCTGTACTCGCGCATCTCCGCAGCCATCTTCACCGATGTACCCACGCAATAAGCGGCCCTTTCGACCGCTGCAATCAAGGATTTCCTATGTATGAATTTGAAGCAACCGTACTCGCCGATCTTGCGGCGCTGAAGAGTCAGATGGCGGCATTGCTTGGGCAAGGGCAGCCCGGACGCCTGACCACGTTGGAAGATCGGCTGGAGCGGCATGAAGTGTATTTGCAGCGCATCAAGGGATTTGCTGGCGCGTTGTTTGTACTGACGGCAATCCTTCACGTTGCCATTGATTATCTATGGCGCTAAGAAATTCGCCGACAAACCATAAAGAATCGAGATTGGAAATGAAATCTGGAATGCTGATTTCGCAGTTTTCAACGGAGGCCGGATTTGGATCGTCGGTCATTCGGTATCTCTCCGACAGCACCGTATCGCATGTAGATCTGGTGATTCCGCATGATATGTGCATCGGCGGGATACAACTCCAAAAAGGCTGGCTGCTGGGAGCGCGCCTCCACGGCGGCGTGCAGCAACGTCCGCCCGGATATGCCAGATTCACGCGCGCGTTGCGCGTTGGCGTGGAGGTTCCCAACGTCGAGGCCGCATATGCCTTTGCCGCCCAGCAGATTGGAAAGCCCTACAACAAACGCGCCATTCTGGATTTCTTTCTACATCGCGAACGAAGCTTCACTCCAAACCAGCCAGCCTGGTTCTGCGATGAGTTGAACTACCAGATTGTGGCTGCGGGCGGGCGTTTACTGCTGGGCACAGAAAATCCGCTGAAGCTAACCCCACAGGAGGAACTGCTGAGTCCCTATTGGCAGACGGTGCAAGCAGCATGACACTCCACGCGATGTTCCAGATGATCTATGACCATCGGTTCGTTCTCAGTTTTCTGGCTTGGAGTCTGTTGTCGAGCGGGATTGCGACATTGCCGGATCCGTCGCAGACTTTCCGTTTGTATGCGTGGCTCTATAGCTGGGCACACCTTTTTTTAAACAACCTCACACCGTTTGCGCCAAAATCCGCGAACGCAAGCCAACACTAAGAAATGGGGAAAAGGTTATGTCAAATAAATTCGTAACGTTTTTGGATCATCTGGGCAGCATGTTCAAGGCGGGAGCGGAAAAAGCGTTGGCGATCGAAGCCAAGCTGCTGCCTGCGGAAGAAACGATTGCATCTGTGGTTGGAATGTTTGATCCTGCGCTGGGCGGAACCTTTGAGGCGATTCTCGGCAGCGTGGTGAAGGTGGAACAAGTGGCTACGGCGGTAAAGGCCTCGACAGGAACCGGGCAACAGAAGCTGGCGACCGCGCTGCCAGAGGTCGAACAGGCCATTCTTAGCAATCCACTGTTCAAGGGCAAAACCGTGGCCAATCTTCCATTGTGGAACACGGCGATTGAGCAGCTCACGAGCGCGTCGGCGCAACTCTTGAATTCCTTCGCAGCAAGCAGCTCAACTACGGCTGCTTAATTTTTCTGCATTACAAACTTCCTCGCGTCCGTGTGTTTCGACTGGAGATATCCAGCCGAGATGCACGGACTTTTTTGCGTTACGCCCCCCTCGCCAGCTCGTGGTGAGAGGATCGATTCGTCCTGCCTTTTTCGCCTGACCATACGCGCTATGCATCTGCGGGAGTATCGTAAATGCCGCCGATATTGCCTTCTCTCTCTCCCTTTTCGAGGCGCTCCTGACAATCAATACAGGAAGAAGTCCAAGGCAGCGCCTGCAGCCGCTTGCTGCCGATGGGGGAGGAACAGTGCAGGCAAAGGCCGAAGCTGCCGTCGGCAATGCGCTGGAGCGCTTTGCGCACCTGCGACAACTGCGCATGATGGCGGGAACCCTGCGTAAACAGCATCTCCTTTTGATAGCTGAAGACTGCCTGATCTCCAATATCCTGCGTCTCCTCTGGTGCGCTTGCCAAGGCCTGCTTCACGGTATGGGTCAATCCCTGCTCCAACTCCTGCTGACGTTGACGCAACGATGTTTCATATTGATTCCTAGCTTGTTGCGTTAATGCCATGCTTGCCTCATTGTGTGCCGTCTTAATTTTCTATCGTCGGATTTTTCACCATCGCGCACACTGGTTGGACGTGCATGGATAGAGAAAAGGTTGGCACGGCGCGATTTGTTTTATTTGGCAGGGTTACGGCCAGGAGCGCGCTTAAGCCTGAGAATCGCACTTGCGGCGGGCCGTTATGTGCAAGTAGGCTGGATATATGTACGAAAACTTTAGCGTCAACGATCACTGGAGCGGCGAGAAGCTGCATTGCGTCTGGAAGGCCAATATTGTGGCCATCGCCACGCGCCATGCTGATGCCGTCGATGTCCGCTTTGATGTTCAGGGCCGCCCGGTGTGGATCGCCATGCCGCATCCGGCCTGGGTGGAGTTCAAAAAGCGCACCGGCCATGCCATTACGGATCGTCTAGCCGCGCAGATTGCCGGACATTATCTGAAGCAGGCCATCGAGAGCGGCTACGACAGCGGGCGCGAGATGTACACCATGACCGTCGAGGAGGTGCTTTCGCATCTGGAGACGGTGATGCAAGAGGCGCGGGACACGGCCAATCTGCCCGTACTCCCAGTGGCGGGCTGAGATGTTTCTGCGCAAGCTGTGCGTGCAGAAGATCGTCGCGTAGGAGCGGCCAATGGCGCAGGAGCAGCCAGTGAATTGTC
Organism: Acidobacteriaceae bacterium; assembly: GCA_027365415.1. GTDB lineage: Bacteria > Acidobacteriota > Terriglobia > Terriglobales > Acidobacteriaceae > JAJZIJ01. The sequence goes on along the minus strand of DAHXNK010000054.1, from coordinate 4,288 downwards.
CGAGCCATGTCCAGGATTACCCAATCCATTGGATCGACAATTTCGCCGCGCGCAACTTTACCAAGGATGCCATCTTTGACGACACGCTGCCCATCGCCGATGGCTGGATGGAAGCTGGAGATCGCGTGCCGCTGCCACAATTCCGCGATGCGATGGAAGACTGGTTCCGACGCAAAGGCTATCTGAAGCCGGGAGAAACGCTCGTCATTACGGAAACTCCAAATACTTAAAAAGACAAGTCAAAGGCAGAGAAAAAATTCTCTAGTCTTGCTTTATTTTTCTGGGTTATTGAATTCTTCGCCCATCCATTGTTCAAATGCGCGCAGATTTTGCGGGCGACCCAGAAAGTTTTTTACCATCTCCGCGCCCGGCTCGGAGCCGCCTGGCTCCAGAATCGTCTTGCGATAGCGCATGGCCGTGGCCCCATCCAGCAGATTTTTCTGGTCGAACTGGTCGAAGAAGTCCAGCGCAATCACCTTGTCGAACAGGTAGGTGTAGTAATTCGACGAGTAGCCGGTCAGGTGCGTGAACGAAGCGTACATGCGGTTGCCATCGACCCAGGTATAGGGCAGCGCGGCGACGTAGTCGGCTCGCATTAGCGCGTCCAGGTCGATGCTGGCCGGAGGGCGGTCATGCAGGTCGAGCGCGAATCGCGTGTAGAAGAGCTGTGTGCGCACCCAGTTGCCCCGGCCAAAGGCGCTGGCGTGGTTCATCCGCTCCACCAGCGCGGTGGGAATGGGTTCGTTGGTTTCATAATGGCGCGCAAAGGTTTGCAGCAGCGCTGGATTGTGAAAAAACTCTTCGAGCATTTGGGAGGGCGCTTCGATAAAGTCGCCCTCGGTGGTGATGCCGCTGACGCCCGCCCATTGCTGCTGGCCGCCCAGAATGGCGTGCATCAGGTGGCCAAACTCGTGGAAAAATGTGACAACGTCGGAGTATTGCATCAGGCCGGGATTGCCTGTCTCGCCCGTTGTTGGCTGGCCGCCGGGAAAATTGCAGATCAGAGCGGCTTCTGGAATCTGCTGGCCGCGAATGCCGGGCACCAGCGGGTAGGCGGAGAACCACTTGTCCTTGCCCTCGCGGGGGTGCATGTCCAGATAGAAACGTCCAATCAGTTTGCCTGGATGCTGGCCCTGCGGGCTGGGATCGTACACATCCCAGGCGGTGACGGAGGGATCCCAGACGGCGGCGTGGGGCGCGGGGCGAAACTCGACGTGGAAGAGACGGGCGGCGGTGTCGAGTACGCCCTGTTGCACGCGGTCATAGGGAAAGTAGGGTCGGACGGATTGCGAATCGAAGTGATAGACCTGCGCGCGGTACTGCTCGTACCAGTAGAGGACGCTGTCGGCGGGGATGGTGGCCAGCCTTGGTTGTTGCTGCTTTGCGAAGGCGAGCACCTGCGCGGATTCCTTGGTTGCGCCGGGTTTGGAGGCTGCGTCCAGCTCGGCCAGAAAGCTGCGTACATGGGCGGCGGAGCCAATCATCTGGTCGGCGGTCGCCAGATCGGCCCAGGTGGAAAAGCCGAGTGTGGTGGCCAGTTCCTGCCGCGCAGCGAGCAGGTCGAGCAGGACTTGCTTGTTGGCCGGGAAGGCGCGGGTGTTGTAGGCCAAGAACATGCGATGGCGCAGGTCGGCGCTGTGGGCAAAGGTCATCACCGGCATGTAGTCGGGGTAGTCGGTGGTCAGATGGATGGTGCTGCCATTGGCGGCTGGGGTGGCGGCAGCGGGCGCATGGCGGGCGAGAAAATCAGCGGGCAGACCAGAGAGTTCGTCCGGCGTGGCTGCAACCGTGTTGACATGTTCCTGTACGTTGCGTCCAAAGGTCAGGCTGAGCTGAGTGATCCGCTCCTGCAACTGCTGAACGCGCTTGCGGGTGGCTTCATCCTTGTCAACTCCAGCCAGCCGATACTCCAGCAAGGTGCGGCGAAGATAATGTTGTGTGGCCGGATCGGCTTTTGTTGCGTCGAGAACGGCCAAAGCACGATACACTTGCTGGTTCAGCGAGAGCGCAACGGTGGCCTCGCTTACCTTTTGGATGAGTGCCTCGGCAGTGTCACGCACGGCCTTGTTTGGGGAGACGGAGTACATCAGTCCGGCCTCGGATCCGGCCAGGCTTAGCTCGGCAACGGCGTGGTCGTAAGGAGCCAGCGTATTGGCGACGGTGGGAGTTTTCCGATTCGCCAGCAATTGCTGGATGGCCTGTTGTTGGGAGTCCAGATGGCTGTGAACCCAGGCTTCCAGATGCGCCGGGTGGTTGAGGCCAGCCCAGGCGTGGAGTGGGTCGGTTGCCGGGGCCACAGAGTTGGAACCGGAGGGCAGAGAACCGGGAAGCAGAGAGCCGGGAAGCAGAGAGCCGGGAAGAATGGCGGCCAAGCTGAGCAGGCTGGGCCACGCGGTCAGGAGCAGGAGTTTGCCAAGCATGTGTGGTATCTCCGTGGAGGAAGTGGTGCGCGCACCCCGAAAAGGACGGGGAAGGCACAGAGTATCATTGTTGATTGCCGCAACAACCTCCCCGGCAAGAAGGGGTTTTTGTGTTGGATGGCATGAGGCGAGTATCTGAATATCCACATTTGGAACAAAAAGGACGATTTCTTTCATGTTTTCAGGAAATTCACAGGGAAAGGGTTGCATCTGGAGCGAAGCCTAGATAAGATTCCGCAATTGCGGTAAAGAAAATAAAAATAAAATGAAGAATGTAAGCACGCTGTATCCCATGCAGTATCTGCAATCCCGCTTGACGCGGGTTTGCGTGGCCATTATCGGAAATACCCCGCAGGAAATGATCGACCGGGCGGCAGAGGCGGTGCGCGAGAATACTTTTCTCGAATTTCGCTTGGATTACATGCCCAAGCCTCTGCTGGCGCTGCCGAAGCTGAAGCAATTTATGCGCGATCACCGCCAGGCTACGGCTATTGCTACCTGTCGCCGCGCCGTCAATGGTGGCAAGTTTAAGGGCACGATTGCTGCCGAGATGGAGGTTCTATCCAAGGCTGTGGCGGCGGGCTGCCAGATCGTGGACGTGGAGCTACAGACAGCGGAGTCGCTTAAGGCTACGGGGATCAAGAAATTTCGGACGCATGGCGCGGCTTTGGTGATCTCCTATCATGACTTCAGCGCGACCAAGGACTTGGAGAAGGTCTATCAGCGGATTCGGCCCTTTGAGCCGGAGTTCATCAAGGTTGTCCCGACGGCTAAGTGTCTGGCCGACAACGTGACCATGATGCGCTTTCTGGAAGAGAAGCGCGACGAGGCTCGCGTGGTGGGTATCTGCATGGGCGATTATGGCATCATCAGCCGCGTGCTGGGGGTTCGGGCGGGCAGCATCTTCACCTTTGCCTCAGCCACGGCGGGGGAAGAGACCGGGCCAGGCCAGATTGCCGCGCGCACATTGCTGGAGACCTATCGTCTGGATCAGGTGGATGCTGCCACTCGCGTCTACGGTGTGGCTGGCAATCCCATCCAACACTCGCTCTCGCCTGTCATGATGAATACTGCCTTTCGCCGGGAGACGGTGAATGCCGTGTTTCTGGCATTGCAGGCCACAAAATTGAGCGATCTGCTGCTGTTGATTCGTAAAGTTCCCGTGCATGGAGTAGCCGTCACGATGCCCTGGAAGCAGGAGATACTGAAGCATCTGGATCGCACCGATCCGCTCTCGGAGAAAATTGGCGCGTGCAATACCGTGGTTCGCACGCAGGATGGCAAGCTGATCGGCTACAACACCGATGTGCAAGGCGTGGTGCGTCCACTGGAGCAGCGGCTGCCGTTGCGCAAGGCCAAGGTGCTGGTGCTGGGAGCCGGAGGCGCGGCCCGTGCAGCGGTCTTTGGACTGTGCGAGAAGGGCGCGGAAGTTTTTATTCTGAATCGCACGCCGCAGACGGCGCAAAAACTGGCGCGGGAATCGGGAGCTAAGGCGATTCGGCGCGATCAGGTGGCCAAGAGCACCTTTGACGTGATTGTTCATGCTACTCCGGCGGGCATGGCGGGTAACAAACAGCGGATCATTCTGGAAGAAAAAGAATTGAATGCCAAGCTGGTCTTTGACCTGGTCTACAACCCCATTGAGACGCCGCTGCTGCAAATGGCGCGCAAAAAAGGCCTGCATGTAATTACCGGAGTGGAGATGTTCGTGCATCAGGGCGCGGAGCAGTTTCAGCTCTGGACGGGCAAGCCCGCGCCACGAGAAGAGATGTGGCGCGTTGTTACCCACGCCTTGCGGCAACAGGTGGGCGAGAAATAAGGGCAAATTCAGGATTGCCATGCACCTGAATTTGTCCTTTCGAGCGAAG
>DAHXNK010000053.1 GCA_027365415.1 Acidobacteriaceae bacterium | reverse complement strand
TTGACTTCGAATACGGCGGCGGTGCGCGTCACGCCTGCGGGGACTACAACCGTGACCGTCACGGCGACCCCAACGTCGGGAACACCCCAGACCACAACCATCACCCTCACCATCACCTAGAAGGGAATCGAATGAACCGAACATGCGGGTGTCCACGGCTCAATACTGGATGCCCGCATGTTTGGAGCTTTAACCGTCCATCCGCTCGATCTGAAGCAGTTGCTGCTTGCGCGCAATCCCCCAGCGATAGCCGATCAGTTTGCCATTGGAGCCGAGGACGCGATGGCAGGGAACCAATATGGCGACCGGGTTTTGCGCGCAGGCGCGGGCCACGGCGCGTACCGCTGTTGGCTGGCCGATGGCAGCAGCTACCTGTGCATAGCTGGCCGTTTGGCCGCGAGGAATCTGCTGCAGTGCCTGCCAGACTCGCTGCTGAAAGGCCGTTGCGCGAACATCCAGCGGCAGCGCCGTGGTCAGGGGATGTTCAGATATCTGCGAGAGCACAGTGGCCAGCATTTCGGCCAAAGACTCCGTATCGCGTTTTAGGGTCGCGCCGGAAAACGCCCGCTGCAACTGCGCCTCCAGTTCTGCTGCACTCTCGCCGAGCGTGATGGAGCAAATGCCCCGCTCCGTAGTCGCAACCAGAACCTGGCCTAGTGTGGAATTGCCACTGGCGTAGCGGATATGCTGTCCCACTCCGTGCTTGCCATACTGCGCCGGAGTCATTCCCATCATCGCTGCTGCCTGCCCATACACGCGACTCGGCGAACTATAGCCTGCTGCATAGATGGCCTCCGTTACCGTCCATTCTTTTCTGTCGGCAAGTTTGTGGCGAAGCCGTGTGTGGCGCTGTTCTGCGTGATATTGGCGCGGACTGATGCCCAAAATTTTGCGAAAGAGCTTTTGGAACGCGGAGGAACTCATCCCCGCAGCGCGAGAAATTTCCATCAAGCTTGGAAGAGTGTCCTGATGCTGTTGCAGATAGCGACAAGCGGCACCCACGGCTGCGGCCTGGGGGTGCATGGCCTGTGGATGGCAGCGTTTGCAGGGCTGATAGCCCGCATGCTCTGCTGCAGCGGCATCAAGGTAAAAGACCACATTGCGTGGCGCAGGCCGACGGCTGGGGCAGGAGGGACGGCAATAGATTCCCGTAGAACGCACGGCATAGACGAACTGCCCATCGGCGCTGGCATCATGCCTCTCCACCTGCCGCCACGCAAGGGCCGCATCCAACCTATTTTTTGGGGAAGCCGTCATGGAAGTAGGATGGCATTGTCGTGCAAGCTTTGGCTATCCGAATCTTGTCGGCAAAAGAAAATCTTTGCCTCATGCAAAACGGAGCAAGCTTTGTGAGCCTGCCCCGTTCGTCCTGCGAAACAAGATTACTTTTTTGCGCCCGCCAGATCAGCCTTCAATCCAGCCTGTTCGCGGAGGGACTTGGCCTTGTCGGTCGCTTCCCAGGTGAAATCCGCATCGTTACGGCCAAAGTGACCATAGGCAGCGGTCTTGCGGTAGATGGGACGGCGCAGGTTCAGGCTCTCCATAATGGCCTTGGGGGTTAGTTTGAAGTTGGCGCGTACCAGCGCCTCCAGCTTTCTGGATTCGATGACCCCGGTGCCGAAGGTATCCACCAGCACGCTGACGGGTTCCGCCACGCCGATAGCGTAGGCCAACTGCACTTCGCAGCGCTCAGCCAAGCCTGCCGCCACAATGTTCTTGGCAATGTAACGCGCCATGTAGGCTGCGGAGCGATCCACCTTTGTTGGGTCTTTGCCAGAAAAAGCTCCGCCGCCGTGACGGCCCATGCCGCCGTAGGTATCGACGATGATCTTGCGCCCGGTCAATCCGGTGTCGCCCATTGGCCCGCCAATGACGAAGCGTCCGGTCGGGTTGATGTGGTACTTGGTGTCGGCATCGAGCAGGTTGGTCGGGATGGTCGCCTGAATGACATGCTTGAGAATGTCGGCGCGCAGTTGCTCATTGCCCACCGTCTCTGCGTGTTGCGTAGAGATGACAACAGCATCCACGCGAATCGGCTTGTTGTTGGCCCCGTATTCCACTGTGACCTGGCTTTTGCCGTCGGGTCGCAGGTAGCTCAACATGCCGTTCTTGCGAACTTCTGACAAGCGTTGCGTCAGCTTGTGCGCTAGGGAGATCGGCGTCGGCATTAACTCTTCGGTCTCGTTGGTCGCATAGCCGAACATCATGCCCTGATCGCCAGCTCCGCCAGTATCCACGCCCATCGCAATGTCGCCCGATTGCTTGTTGATGGTGGAAATGACGGCGCAGGTATTTGCGTCAAAGCCATAGAGCGCGTTGTCATAGCCAATGGAGGCAACGACACCGCGCACCAGCGACTGAAAATCAACATAGGCGCGAGTGGTGATCTCGCCTGCAATCACAACCAGTCCAGTGGCCGTGAGGGTTTCGCAGGCAACGCGGCTCTGGACATCCTGTTCGAGACAGGCATCGAGAATCGCGTCAGAGATCTGGTCGGCAATCTTGTCTGGATGGCCTTCGGTAACGGATTCAGAGGTAAATAAGAAACGATCCCGTTGTAGCAAAACTGAGTTCCTCCTAGAGTAAGGATGCCGCGCGCGCTAGCGCAGGTATACGCATCCATAAGGGTAAGACGACCGACCATCGCAGGCCCTCGCATCCCTACTCACTAGGGTATCAAAATAGAGTGGGCAACATCCAAAAGGATGCAGTCAGCGAGAAAGATGGTGCGATTGTCGATGGGATTTTGCAGCCAGGGGTTGGACAGGTGTGGGGTGGGAATCTTCCGCGCCAGAACCAGAGCCAGCGTCGATGTTGGAGGTGGTGGAGATGGTTGGCGAGAAACTTTGCGCGCTTGCCGTGCGGGTATGCAGGTAGCTCCAGACAAACCAGCCAAGGCTGGCAAGCAGCAGCAACAGCACGCCGACCCCAGTCCAGCGCAGGTGCGAAGAGTGCTCGGATGGGGTGCGGTTACGCGAGATATTGAGGGCAAACGAGGCCCAGCTCTGTGTCTCGGGCGAGGATGCAGGTTTGGGATACGCTTCCAGATATCGGCGAATCCACTCATCTTCATTTAGACCCAGGTAACGAATGTATCCTCGCGCGATGCCTTTGCTGAGAATGCCGCCTGGAAGCTGATCGAAGCGCTCCGACTCCAGCGCTCGTAGACTGCGTACTGTTACTTTGGTCGATGCGGAGATATCCTCCAGCGTAATTCCACGCTGCTCGCGCTCCTGCCGAAGCAACTCTCCGAAGCAGCGCTCGTGATGGGCAGAGGCATTCACACGTTTAACTCATACGCAAACTTAGGATTATCCCCATGCAGATTAAACTTGCACCATTTCCAAGTCAAATGAAAAGGAACAATTGTCGCATGGTTGTTGGCGAAGTAGATTCCACCTCGCACTGGGCAACCCAAGCACACTATCGGCGAAGGCCTGTGGAAAAGTTAGTTCGTGCGGTGCAAAAGTGCGAGTGCAAGGGAATTCTCTATACTGTAAGGGGACTCCGGTATTAGAAAACAATCATGAATAAACTGATTCTTGGAAACTTGCTGCATCGTCCGCTGCGTTCGCTGCTGAGCCTCTCCGCCGTGGCCATTGAGATCGCGATGATTCTTTGCATTACGGCAGTCATGCTGGGCATCTTGAATGATGACAAGGCGCGCACAGATGGCATTGGCGCGGACATGATCGTGCGCCCAGCCAACGCCAGCTTTCTGGCAGGCTTTGGAGGCGCGCCTGTTCCGGCAAAGATCGCCGATGTGATCGCCAAGCTGCCCCATGTGAAGGTGGCCGCGCCGGTGATTGTGCAGTTGACCACGGGAAGCTCGGTGGAAAACATCTATGGCATTGATTATCCGAGCTTCAATGCGCTGCGCCCCTTTATTTTCCTCTCAGGCACGCCCTTCCAGGGGCCGAATGACGTGATTGTCGATGACTATTTTGCCCAAAGCGATCATGGCCGCAAAGTCGGCGATACCATTCAGATTCTCAAGCACCCGTTCCGCATCTGCGGCATTGTGGAGCACGGCAAGGGCGGACGAAAGTTCATTCCCATCACGACGTTGGGCGCGTTGACGGGCGCGCCTGGAAATGCCTCGCTCTTCTACCTGCGCACGGAGGGAAAGCCCTATGAGCAACAGGTGAAGCAGGAGATTCTGGCAACCCCCGGCATGGGACAGTATCAAGTGCAAACAACGGAAGAGATGCTCTCGCAATTGACCCCGGAACGCATCCCCGGTTTCAACATCAGTCTGCATGTGGTCATCGGCATCGCCATGATTGTTGGATTTCTGGCGATCTTTCAATCCATGTACACCGCAGTGATGGAACGCACCCGCGAGATTGGCATCCTGAAGTCCCTGGGAGCCTCCCGCTTGTATGTCGTTTCGCTCGTGATGCAGGAGACCGGACTGCTGGCTGTCGCCGGAGTTGGCGTGGGCATTGCGTTGAGCTTTTTGGTGCGCGCCTGGGTGAGGCATGTGTTCCCTACGATCCCCTTTGTCATTACGCCGCACTGGATACTTTGGGGCGCGATGCTGGCCTCCGTGGGCGCGTTGATCGGCGCTCTTTATCCCGCCTATAAGGCCGCGCAGAAAGACCCGATCGACGCGCTGGCATACGAGTAGGGATCGAAACCTGAAGCTGTGATTTTGGATCGTGTTTCCGGCATAGGAACACGGCGTGGGCGATCTGGTGTTTGAGTGTCTGGACGTGTCACCTTGCGGACGGTCGCGGTGAAGAAAGTCGGCGAGACTGCGGCTTGACGTGGAGGCAGTCTCCGCTGTCCTGCTACTCGTATTCTGTAGACAGGTAGACATCATTTCCTTGATCCTCCGATGCAGAACCCTTTGACGCTGCCAGTTGCATGAAGCCCCAAATAACACTTCGAAAGCCGGGAATCGAGATTCGGAAAACGCTAGCAGGAAATGTGCGAGCGCTCCGTTCCGGCTTAGGCATTTCCCAAGAAGAACTCGCCGACCGTTGTAGCCTTCACCGCACCTATGTAGGTGCAATTGAACGGGCAGAGCGGAACGTCACGTTGAGTACTCTTGAGGTATTCAGCGAAGCGCTGGGGGTATCCGTACCAGATTTACTGACCCCTAATCGCCATGACAAAAACGCTTGAACCGCAATTTTATGTCGAAAATATCCGCAGAAGTGGGCTTACGATCTATGATCCGATTGAAATTGGTGATCCCAATTTCTGGATTCCAGCGCCCACACTTGAGCTTCTACTCAATACGAGCTTGCGCGGCTTAAGCCTTATGGGGTTTCCACTTCGAACCCGATCGAAAGTTGTCAAAACGGAAATCTGCAAAGCTCTCGGTTATCCAGTACCGACGAGCTTTGCCAAGACACAACCTCGCTTCCCAGGACAGTTTTTCGATACCTACGTCCAAAAGTCCAACAATCTGCAAGTATGGAACGAGGAACTATCCCTCACGCGGCGGTACGTCATTATTCGCGTGTCTGATGCTGATATTGTTCAACGGGTCAAGGTTGTCATTGGAGACACCCTTTCGCAGCTTGATACGACCGGAACACTCACCCAAAAATATCAAGCGCGGCTCAATTGCAGAGACCAGGCCGCCGAGCTTATCTCTGCAACTGACACCGACACATTGAGTCTGGCCGTAAACCCCGCTTTGATTCTCCGTGACCTTTCGCCAACCAGTAATCCAAGCGCGGGAGCCATGCTCCCAATCTCCACGATTTTCACGCGGCTGCGATCTCTCATAGGGGTTTCCTTTCCAGACAGCGGCCACGACCAGGAGCGGCGGCGAGGCGCAGACCTACACCGGCTTGTATGCCAAAGTCTTGGGTACTCTACATACGCGGACGACGGCCAGTTCCCAGACGTTAGAAATCAAGTGCTGGAAATCAAATTGCAAACGGCGCAAACGATCGATCTCGGTTTGGTCTGTCCCAACAGTCATGACCCGCTTGACGTACCAAAAATTTTAGATCAGCAAATACGCCATTGCGATGTGCGCTACGCGCTCTTCTATGCGACCACAAACGGCACCACGGTTACTATCACGCATTTTTTCCTCACCACCGGCGAAGCCTTCTTTTCACGTTTTCCGCAGTTTCAAGGGAAGGTGCTTAACGCGAAACTTCAAATTCCATTGCCCGCCGACTTCTTCGAGTGATCGACGCCAAACGCTCGCCACACGAGATAATCAAGACGGCTTTCCAGTTCCTTTGTTGCCGTGCTGGGCGTCTGGTCGTATAGCTCCCTTGCGAGACTTGCCAGCGTTTTTGCTTCCGTACTGGATGGGTCTGGCAAAGGGAAGCACTCCACATATTGGGTGATGAACCTACGCCGTCCCGCGTAAAGTTTGTTGTGGAAACGGTGATCGTAGAACGCTTCGATGAACGAGGAATTGGCAACGGCCAAAGCCAGCCAGAGAAGATCAGTGTCTTTGTGGTTTTTGGCCGACAACCAATAGCAATCACCGTTTACAATGCTTCCGTCGAGATCGATCCAAAAAGTGGGAGTCTCGCAAATGTCACGGAATACAAGTTTTGGAAGCTCCCAGGCATCTGGGTCTTGGGGTACCCAAATTTCGTACCATTTCCGCCCAGCATCGAGGACGTAGGAGCGCGCCTCTAACGTCTGGCGATGTGTTTCAAGGTAGGCTGCCGATTTTGGGTAAAAAGTAAGGTCGGCGGCCTCGCGCTGCCCTTCGTTTACCATGTGCGGATACAGAACCTGACGTCCAGCCTTTGCACTGTCAGCCTTAAAGCGGCGTCCCATGTGGTGCGTTGTAAGAGGCCGCAACAGTTCCGGTTGCTCATGTTTATCGAGGCTGCTCCAATCCGATCTAATGAAGACTTTATCGGCGCATGTCTTAATGCCGACGCGAATACTCCCTATCTCGCCAAACGTGCGCCATGTGTGATCCTCGACGGTTTTTAGCCACGCATCCGCCTTTTCGGTTGCTACGCGCCAGACTCCATCTACCGCACTGTTGAGATCAAGCGTCCCGTGGGTCACTTGAAAACAGCGCCCGTCTTCAATGGAAACCGTCCCCGACTCTGCCAGTGCGGCGATTACGTCATCCGCGCGACATGACGCCTCGCTATCGGTTTCGTAGATCGACGTGAACCCAGGGTCTAGCTTATTCTGAGGGGCGCTTTTGGTGAGAAGGAGAAACGCAGGAAGGACAGCCGCGTCGAATAGTTTTGTGTCTCCCAAATCCCAGACATGCGTGAGGCTCACAGCCTCACGAAGCACCTTACGCACAGAGGAGCCAGACTTCGTTGTCATAAAGCGGTTTGATACGATGATACCCGCGACTCCGTTGTCTCCTAACGCTTCGATCATTCCCAGTAGGAACGCATGATACAGATCAACGCGGCCACTAAGTCCAAAATGCGACGCCAATGCCTGAGCGTGGGTAGCGCCCATGATTTGCGTCCGAACATATGGCGGATTAGCGATGATGATGTCAAATCGTTCCGTGGGCCATTCACCATGAAAAAGCGAAAAAGTATTTGTGAACCGCCCCGCATACTCTAAAAAATCTTCTGGACTGAAATATGTTGGAACCAGAGGAAATCTGGCCTGAATTGCTTTCTCTGCAATAAAGAGTGATTGTGGGTTCGTATCAAAGCCATGTACTTCTATATTGCAAATCCCCAGGGTGTATAACTCCTCCAAAAGACTTATCAGTAGAGCGCCTTCGCCTACAGCCGGATCGAGTACTCTAACAGTTCGGCTGCTTGCTGAACGCACAGTTATGGCAATTTGTCGAGCAACGAATCCCGCCAACTTTTCCGGGGTGAAAGTGGCCCCGTCAGCCTTTTTTCCTGTGACGTCTTTGTATCGCACGGGTGTCGCTGCGTGGAGTGCTAAAACCATACCGCAATGCTACCCGTGGTCATCACAAATTGCAAAACACTTTTGAGTTGCCCGTGGTGCAAGTGGAATGCGTGGTTGTACGACACGGCGCGACGCGGCAGAATGTACAGTTGACGAAAATCCTTTACAATAGGCGCATCGCGTACAATCGGCAGTGAGCGAGGTGCGTCTTCAGCCAACAGCTCCCAGATCGGATTTCATCTCGAATGCGAACGGAGCCGCCATCAGAGATGGCCGCATGGCGCGCGGTAGTGCGCGTTTTGCGAAGTCCGCTGGATGCTGCAAGCTGTGCGTTCTTTCCCTCCCGCTGTCGCATCTGCAATGACCCCCTGCTGCATCTTTCCGCTGCGCCCGTCTGTCTCGCCTGCTGGCAACACCTTCCCACGCAAACTGCTGCGCTGTGTACTCTCTGCGGAGAAGCGCTTGGCGTGTCGGCCCCCTTCCGGCGCATGGAGCAAACAGCCCGGAGTGTCGAGCACGCGGCGCAATCCGTAACAGAAATCCTCTGCGAACTTTGCCAGCGCCAGCGACCTTCTTTTGCCCATGCCGCTGCGCATGGCGTGTATGAAGGCACGCTGCGCGCACTGATCCATCTCCTGAAGTATGAGAAGGTAACAACGGTTGCCACTCCGCTGGGAGAGATGTTGGCGCAGGCGATTCGCAGCATCCCCAATCTGCCGCAAGTCGTCACGGTGGTGGTCGTGCCGCTCCATCCCGCCAAGGAACGGCAGCGTGGATTCAACCAGACCGCGCTGCTGGCCGAGCAGTCCATCCGCATCCTCCAATACGCGGAGAAGACGCGGCGCTTCCATCCTGCGCTGCGCGCTCTGGGACGCCAGCGCTCCACGGGAAGCCAGTCGGGATTGACCGCGCACGGACGGCGTCGCAATCTTCGCGGCGCTTTTTTTGTGGCCGAGCCAGAGCAGATTGCAGGTCGAGCCGTGTTGCTGCTCGATGACATTTACACCACAGGAGCGACGGCCCGCGAGTGTACACGCACTTTGTTGGCTGCCGGAGCCGCTTCCGTTTTTGTGGCCACGCTGGCCCGGTCGCAGCGCGAGGGCGTGGCTTTCTGGGATGCGCCCTCGATGCAGGGAGCGCATGTGCATTAAGAAATTTTGAGTGCAAGGGGGAAGGGATGTCGTTCGGAAAATCAGTGGTTCATGCGCGCAAGCAGAAGTCTCTGGCCAAGTGCCACACGCTGCATATTGAATCGCAGAGCGTGCGCACGGTCTACGGCCCGGTGGCCATGCAGACGCCGGTGCTGGTTCTGAATGCCTCCTACGAGCCGATCAACATTTGCGGAGCGCGGCGGGCGCTGGTACTGGTGTTGAAGGGCGTGGCTACGACGGAAGAAGAGCGTAATTTTTCGCTGCACGCTGCGCGGATCAACCTTCCCATGCCCTCGGTGATTCGCCTGCTGGAATACAGGCGGATTCCGCACCAGACGCGGGCGCTGTCGCGCAAAAACATTCTGCTGCGGGATCGTAACACCTGCCAGTACTGCGGTATTGTTTTGGCCGCTGGGGAACTAACACTGGATCATGTAATTCCGCGCTCACGTGGCGGCCAATCGACATGGGAAAATTTAGTGGCCTGTTGTCACGCGTGCAATCGGAAAAAGGGCAACTCCATGCTGCATGAGTTGGTTGACCTGCAATTACAGCGCGAGCCGCGTCCGTTTTCGCTACATACCAGTCGTCACATCATGCGTATGATTGGCTCCTCGGACGCGCGCTGGAAAAAGTATCTGTTCTACTAAACCGTTCCCAGATACAGTCGAGATGGGGACGAGGATCCCCTATTCGCGTTCGATGACCGTAATGCACTCTTCCAGAATGTCTAGCGCAATGTCGGCCTCCTCCTGCCGCACGATCAGCGGCGGCGACAAGCGGAGTGAGGTTTCTCCGCATCCAAGAATCATCAGTCCGCGCTCAAAGGCCAGCTCCTCGATGCGGTTGCGCCATGCGATGGCAGCTTCGCGTGTCCTCTGATCTTTTACGATTTCAATGCCAATCATCAGGCCGCGTCCACGCACCTCGCCCACAATGCGGTGTTTGGCGGGCCATTGCTGCAAGCGTTGCATCATGGCTGCGCCGACTTTGGTGGCATTGGCCATGCCTTCGCGCTCGATGATGTCCAACGTGGTCAGCGCTGCGGCGATGGCGATGGGATTGCCGCCGTAGGTGGAGGCATGAGAGCCGGGCTTCCAATCCATAATCTCCGCACGCGTCATGCAGATGCTGAGTGGCATACCGCTGGCAATGCCTTTGGCGATGCAGACGATGTCTGGCTGGACGCCGGAGTGTTCGATGGCCCACCATTTTCCAGTGCGGCCCACGCCGGATTGCACCTCATCGGCGACCAGCAGAATGCCGTGACGGTCGCAGATGCGGCGTAGCTCCTGCATAAAGATGGTTGGCGCAACGACGTATCCACCCTCACCCTGGATCGGCTCAATAAAAATCGCGGCCACTTCCTCTGGCGCCACCGTTGTCTTGAAGAGTTTCTCTTCTATGTATCGCGCGCAGCCGAGAGCGAAGGCTTCTTCCTCCTGCGGGCCACCGCTGCAACCGCGATAGGTGTAGGGATAGCGCACATGTGTGACGCCGGGAACCAGCGGAGCGAAGCGGCGGCGCTGCTGTGGCTTGGAGCCGGTAAGCGAAAGCGCGCCCATCGTGCGGCCATGAAATGCGCCAAAGAAGGAGATGATCTGCTGGCGGCCCGTGTGGTAGCGCGCAATCTTCAGCGCGCACTCGACGGCCTCGGAGCCGGAGTTGCCATAGTAAAACTTGTGCGGGCCGGGCATGGGAGCAATGGCAGAAAGGCGCTCAGCAAGCTGCATCATGCTTTCGTAATAAAAGTCGGTGCCGGAGATGTGAATCAGTTCTGTGGCCTGTTTCTGGATGGCGGCGACCACTTCAGGATGACAATGTCCGGTGGAGGTGACGGCGATGCCAGCGGCAAAATCGAGAAACTCATTGCCATCCACATCCTCAATGCGCATGCCGCGTCCGCGCTTGGCTACCAGCGGGTAGGAGCGCGTATAGCTGGGCGACATCCACTTATGGTCGGATTCGACCGCTGCTTTGGCCTTGGGGCCGGGCAAGGTTCCGTTCAACTTGGGGCCAAACTTGGCAAACGAAGCGCTTTTTTTGTAAGCACCCAGTTCGTTCTTTTGCATCGTGTCCTGCATAATTCGTCCCTCGCAATTCTTTGGCTTGGGTAGTCTGCTTTCCTCGCGAAGCCGTCTGTGCGGTCGTGGAAGGCATAAGGTGCACTGGAATTAAATAAAAATTGCGCGGTGGAAAGATGTACAGCTAGTCACATCCGAAGAGGCTCGGTCGTGTGCGGGCCGGAAGAACACGCAGGTGCTTGCGCGGACACATGCGCCAGACGCGCTCTGTGCGCCATTGGCGAAGATCCGCAGTCCAGATGAAGACATCCTTGCGCATGTACCGAGTATAGCTGGAGAGGGGAGGGTTTTGCATCTGCCAGAAAATGGAAGAGGAACCAGGGCGCTAGAATGAAAGTAGCTTCGTATGCTAAAAAGCGATTCCAGCGCCGCGCGTTCGCAAATTATTTTCGCGTTTCTTTGTGTGTATATCTTTTGGAGCGCGACGTATGCGGCCGCCAGAATCGGCGTGCAGTGGGTGCCAGCGCCCTTGCTGGCAGGGATGCGATTGGTAATCGGCGGCAGCCTCATGCTGGCATTTTGCGCTGTGCGCGGCAAGCGAATTTTTGGCACGGCTAGGGAAATGAAGCGCTTGCTCCTGTTGGGAGCGCTGTTGCTTTTTGGCGGCAATGTTGGCCTAGTGTGGGCGGAGTTTTATCTTCCTAGCGGATTCGCGGCGCTATTGATCGCCGTGGTTCCCATCTATGTGGCGTTGGTGGAATGGATTCTGCCGAGCGGGGAGCGACTACGTCTGCGCGGGCACATCGGACTGGCTCTTGGTTTTACTGGCTTGGGCATTCTGGTCTGGCCCAGCGTGCGTAGTGGCCTGCATGGGAATACGCTCCAGATTGTTGCCATTGGAGTTTTACTGCTCGGAGCGTTTTCTTGGACTTGCGGCTCGGTGCTGGCGCGCCGCAGTCATCTGTCGTTGCATCCTTTGGTCTGTGCAGGGTGGGAGATGATTGTTGCCAGCGTCTGCAATCTTACGCTGGGCACCTATCTGCATGAGTGGTCGCGGGCACACTGGAACCGCGCGTCGATTGCCGCAGTCGGCTACCTGATTTTCTTTGGATCGCTGGCGGGATTTTCTGCCTACATCTGGCTAATCGCGCATGTGCCTGTAGCCAAGGTGGCCACATATGCGTATGTCAATCCGATCGTTGCCGTGATGATCGGCGTGGTCTTTCTTGGGGAACGATTGCACTTCAATGAATACTTTGGTATGGGCATCACGCTCTTTGCCGTGTTTCTGGTTACATCGTCGAGCATGCACAGTGGGCGCTCCGCAGCGGAGATCGAATGCTCGCCCGTCGCGGCTGAAGTCTAGTGGTTTGCGCCACTGCTACTTTCTGCGCCAGCGCACGCCATCTTTGCCGTCTTCAATCAAAATGCCTTTGGCCGCCAGTTCGTCGCGGATGGCATCGCCACGCGCAAAATTTCGTGACTTGCGGGCGGCATTTCTTTCGGCGATCAGATTATCGATCTCGCTGTCGCTGAGCGTGTATGCTGCCAATGCCTTCGATGTTGCAGCGTCCAGTCGCCCATCCTGCGTGGCCCAGTCCAGAGTGAAGCGGGTTGCCTCTTCGTCGTGATCTTCCAGAACGCAGAAGATTTCATCGAAGCGCGCCAGCGCGTTCAGGATGGGTGCCACATCGCCACTGCGCATATCCTGACGATCGGCAGCGATGTTGGCGGCGCGCACCAGATCGAAGATGGCCGCGCGCGCCTGGGCGGTGTTCAGGTCGTCTTCCATCGCCGCAGTAAAGTCGGCCAGAGTCTTTTCCGTGGCTGCGGCTAGTGCGGGGTTCGCGCCTTCTGGAAAGCCGCCTTTACGCAGCCGCTCCACAAAGCTTCGCAGCCGCTCGACGGCATGTGTGGATTCGGTCAGGCCGTCGAAGGTGAAGTTCAACGGGTTGCGATAGGGAACCGAAGTCAGCAGAAAACGGATCGTCGATGCTTTGTAGCCGCGCAACAGAAGATCGCGCAGCGTGAAGAAATTGCCCAGCGATTTGGACATTTTCTTGCCTTCGACCAGCAGGAAGCGAACGTGCATCCAGTGCCGCGCAAAGGTTTTTTCTGTCGCCGATTCTGACTGCGCGATCTCATTCTCATGATGCGGAAACATCAGATCTTCTCCGCCCGCGTGCAGATCAAAGCTCTCGCCCAGATACTTCATCGCCATTGCGGAGCATTCAATGTGCCAGCCGGGACGGCCCGCGCCGATGCTTGATTCCCAATAAAATTCCCCCGGCTTGGCCGCCTTCCACAGCGCAAAATCGCGGGCGCTGTCTTTGTCGTATTCGTCCACATCGACGCGCGCGCCGTCCTCCATGCCGCCCAGATCTTTTTTTGACAGCTTGCCATAGCCGGGGAAACTGGCGATGCGAAAGTAGTAGGAGCCATCCTCTCCGCGATAGGCTGCGCCCCGCGCCACCAGTTGCTCAATCAGCGCGACCATCTCTGGAATATGCTCGGTGGCACGAGCCAGAAACTCCGGCTGCTCGATGCTCAGAACCTTCAAATCTTCCAGAAAGGCACGCTCATATTTCGGCGTGTATTCGTGGATGGGGATGCCAGCCGCCGCCGCATTGCGGATGATCTTGTCATCAACATCGGTAATGTTCATTACATGGAGCAGCGGTACGCCTTGCTGGTGCAGAAAGCGACGGAGAATATCGACGTGAACAAAGGTGCGAAAGTTTCCGATGTGGCCGTAGTCGTAGACGGTCGGGCCACAGGCGTAGATGCGCAGCGGTTGACCGTTGCGCGGTTCCAGCGGCTCGATCTGCCCGCTGAGAGTGTTATGGAGACGTAGAGGCATACGAAGTTTTTATTGTACGGGGTGAGAGCAAGTGGCAGAAATTGTTCTTGAGAATTCTTATATCATGCACACCGCGTCCTTCTGAACGAAGCGAAGCGAAGTGAAGAATCCAGAGAATGCGGGCTGTATCCATGCAGGTGGTAGCGTCTGGATTCTTCGTCGCGGTGCTCCTCAGAATGACAGTATCGTTGTGTGAAGTTGCCCTAAGCGGAACGCGGCGTAGTCGAGAAATCTACGGCCATCAGCCAAGCGCCAGCGAGGGCGTGGCGCTCAACCCTTCGGGCGCGAAGGAGCCAGCGGCCAGCCGGGGCCAGGCTGCTGCGGCAATCATCGCGGCATTGTCGGTGGAGAGCGCAATGGATGGGAAGGCCAGCGGCAATCCGCGCTGGCTGGCCTGCTGCGTAAACCTTCGCCGCAATTCGCGGTTGGCGGCCACGCCCCCGGAGACGACCAGGCTGCGGACATGCAATGTTTCTGCCGCAGCAAAGGTCTTGCGCAGCAGGTCGTCGATCACGGCGCGTTGAAAGGAGGCAATCAGGTTCAGCGTTTCTTTGTCGCAGAGAGGGAGCGCATCCTGCGGCCCGGAGTTTTCGATGGAGGCTAATGCCGCTCGTCGCATGGCAATCTGCGCTTGCAGATTGTGCGTTTCCACGTAGCGCAGCACGGCAGTCTTCAGGCCGCTGAAGGAGAAGAGGAATCGCGGACTCTGTGCTGTTGGCTCGCGATACGGCTTCTGCTTAATGTTGATCGGGCCAA
>DAHXNK010000052.1 GCA_027365415.1 Acidobacteriaceae bacterium | reverse complement strand
CTGAGAGTTGCCAATGTTGGGATGCACCTGCTGTCTTTTACGATGTACGTGCCTGCATGGATTGCAGCATCCGGTTCAACAGATCTTTGGCCTGAAGCCCGCTCCTGAAGGTACGGGTGTTATTGCTGGCGGCGCGGTGCGCGCGGTGATGACCTCGGTGGGCGTGCAGAATGTGCTGACCAAGAGTCTGGGAACGGCGAATCCGCACAATGTTATCAAGGCCACATTCGACGCGCTTGTGCAGTTACGCGACCGTCGTGAAGTGGCGGCGATGCGTGGCAAGCAGGTAGAGGAGTTATAGTTATGGCAGAACGCGCGGCGAAAAAACAGGCAGTGGCGAAGATGCGGATTGAGTATTATCGCTCCTCCATCTGCACGCCAGAAAAACACAAGAAGATCGTCATGGGTCTGGGCTTGACGCGGCTGCGTCAGATTGTCGAGCGTGAAGATACGCCGTCGATCCGTGGCATGGTGAAGAAGGTTCCGCATCTGGTGCGGGTTATCGAGTAGTTGGGAGTCGCTGGCCGTTGCGCCAGCAGGAATTGAGAGAAATTATGAATCTGTCGAGTTTACGAGCGCCCAAGAAGGCCAACGCAGGACGCAAGCGCGTGGGTCGCGGTATGGGATCGGGCATGGGAAAGACCTCCACCCGCGGACATAAGGGGCAGGGATCGCGTTCCGGGTCGAGCCTGATGCGTGGATTTGAAGGCGGCCAGATGCCGCTGCATCGCCGTATGCCCAAACGCGGCTTTACCAATATTTTTCGCACGGAGTATACCGTGCTCAACTTGGCGCGCATTGCCGAGGTCGGCGAGACGGAGTTGACCTATGAGAAGCTGGTTGCGTTGCGTCTGGTGCGTAAGCGCGACGGGCTGGTAAAGGTTCTGGGTGATGGCGAATTGAAGGTTGCTGTCATCGTTCATGCGCACAAGTTCTCCAAGACTGCGCAGGAGAAAATTGAAAAGGCAGGCGGAAAAGCCATTCTGATCGCGGAGTAATCTAGGACACCCCATGCTGGAAAAACTGGCCAATATCTTTCGCATCCCGGAGTTACGCAACCGGATTCTGTTCACGGCTGGTGTCCTGTTCGTGTATCGGCTGGGTTCGCATATTCCCACGCCCGGTATCAACACGC
Source organism: Acidobacteriaceae bacterium (assembly GCA_027365415.1). GTDB lineage: Bacteria > Acidobacteriota > Terriglobia > Terriglobales > Acidobacteriaceae > JAJZIJ01. Next base: position 13,748 of record DAHXNK010000052.1, on the reverse strand, counting down.
AACTCCTCGAACAGTTCTTCCAGCAGCAGAGCGGCAGCGCGCTGGGCTTGGTGGATATGTTCAGCGGCGGCAATCTGCGCCGCCTGACGGTCTTTGCCCTCGGCATCATGCCGTACATTACGGCCTCGATCATCTTTCAGCTTTTAACCGTGGTCTATGAGCCGCTGGCGCGCCTGCAAAAAGAAGGCGACCTAGGCCGCAAAAAAATCACGCAGTGGACGCGCTATATGACCGTGGCGCTTGGCGTGGTGCAATCCTTTGCCATCGCCTTGACGCTGGTGCATGGCTCTGGAAGCGTTCCGTATGTCACCCATCCCGGCCCAGGCTTTGTTTTGATGACCGTGCTGACGCTGACTACGGGAACCACCTTCATCATGTGGCTTGGAGAGCAGATTACAGATCGCGGCATCGGTGAAGGCATGAGTCTGTTGATCTTTGCCGGAATCGTAGTCGGCCTGCCGCATGGCGTGGAGGAGTTGGTTCAGAAAGTCCATACGCAGGCTTGGGGAGCTTTTACCATCCCTGCCGTGCTTATCCTAGTTGTCCTGATGGCCGCCGTAGTGGCCTTCATCGTCTTTGTCGAACGCAGCGAGCGCCGCATTCCGGTGCAATATGCCAAGCGCATTGTGGGTCGTCGCCTGATGGGAGGCCAATCTACACACTTGCCACTGCGCGTCAACTCCGGCGGCGTGATGCCGGTCATTTTTGCTGCGTCGATTCTTTCTGCGCCGTTGCTTTTTGCCAATGCAAGCATCTTCGGTTATTCCTTCCGAGACAGTCGTTTCTTTGGCCCGATCTTTGAGGCGCTGCGCTCCGGCGAGCCGTGGTATGAGTTGCTGTATATCGTGGCGATTATCTTTTTTGCCTACTTTTATATTTCCATCATCTTTCGCCCGGATGATATTGCCGACAATATGCGCAAGTACGGCGGCTTTATCCCTGGCATTCGTCCCGGCAAGCGCACGGCAGATTTCGTCAACGATATTCTGACGCGCATCACGCTCATCGGCGCGATTTACCTGATTATCGTCTCGCTGATACCACAGATTCTCATCAGCGGTATTCACCTGAACCATCTCTGGCTGCTCGGCCCATTCTTTGACCGAATGCCGACATGGATTACCAACGGTCTGGGCTTCAATTTCTACTTTGGCGGTACTTCGCTGCTGATTGTGGTGGGCGTGGCGATGGACACGGTGAACAAGGTGGAATCACATTTGATTATGCGTCACTACGACGGCTTCTCCGGTAAGAGCGCGCGGATACGTGGGAGACGTTCTTGGTAATGCCCGTTGCCGCCACACAGGAAACAGCTTTGACTGAACATGCAGCTCCACATCTGGCGATGCCCGGCCCCATCTTATTGTTGGGCGCGCCGGGCGCAGGAAAAGGGACGCAGTCCAAAGTCCTGATGTCGGCCTGGGAGATTCCGCAGATTTCTACCGGCGATATTTTACGCGGCCTGCGGAATGATCCGGAAAAATCCGTCACGCCGCTTGGCCAGCAGGTATGCACCGCGATGGATTCCGGCAAGCTGGTCTCCGACGCGCTGGTGGAACAATTGGTTTTGGATCGGCTGGCTCAACAGGATACCGCGCGCGGCTATGTGCTGGATGGTTTCCCCCGCACGCTGGCGCAGGCCACTTGGCTGGATGCTCAACTGGCGCAGCAGCGGCCACAGGTTTCGTCGTCGCTTCCTGTGATTGCCGTGATGGTGCAGGTTAGCTATACTACACTGATGCGTCGGACAACGGGTCGGCGCACATGTCCAAGTTGTTCGCGCGGCTATAACGTGTTCTTTCAGCCTCCGAAGAATGACTCGCTGTGCGACGTGGATGCGACGGAATTAGTGCAGCGCCCGGACGATACGGAAGCTGTTTTTGCGGAACGCCTCCGCACCTACGATTCGCTGACAACCCCCGTCGTGGAGCATTATCGCGCGTTGGGACGGTTTGCGGAAGTGGATGGCGGGCAGGCAATGGATGTGGTAACCCATCGCGTGATGGATGCCATTGTGCGGTTACGGAGTTAGTGCCCGATGGCGATTACCATTCGAACGTCGCAGGAGATTGCAAAGATGCGGCGCAGTGGGATTGCTCTTCGTGCCGTGCTGGATGCAGTATGTGTTGCGGTGGTGGCGGGTAGCACCACGATGGATTTGGAACGGGTTGCCGAGGCGAAGATTGCCGAACTTGGCGGAATTTCGGCATTCAAGGGCTACCACGGGTATCCTCGGATGCTTTGCACTTCGATCAACAGTGAAGTGGTGCATGGCATTCCGTCGAAGAAGAACACGCTGCGGGAAGGCGATGTGGTTTCCATCGACTGTGGCGTGGTGATCGACGGCTACTACTCCGATTCGGCGATTACGGTTCCGGTGGGTAAGGTAGCGCCGGAGATAGAAAAGCTGCTGGCGGTTACAGAGTCCTCGCTGGCCAGCGCGATTCAGGTGGTTCGCGCCGGAGTTCACTTGGGTGATGTGGGCGCGGCGGTGCAGGATGTGGTCGAGGCGGCAGGCTTCAGCGTGGTTCGCGAGTTTGTTGGCCACGGTATCGGTACCAGTATGCATGAAGATCCGCAGATCCCGAATTATGGTCGGCGGGGAATTGGCATCAAGCTGCGCGAGGGCATGGTACTTGCCATTGAGCCGATGGTGAATGTGGGCAAGCCGGAAGTGCGAGTGCTCGAAGATGGCTGGACGGCAGTGACCGTCGATGGCAGCGTCAGCGCGCATTTTGAGCATACGGTGGCGGTCATGGCGGATGGCGCGCAAGTGCTGACTGCGTAACGAAGTTCCCCGCAAGGGGCAACGTAAGAGATGAAAATGGCCGCCAACTGTGGGCCGGGAGCAAGGCACAGATTGTCGAAGGAAGACGCAATTGAAGTGATGGCAACGGTCGTAGAGACCTTGCCGAATGCAACGTTCCGGGTGGAGCTGGAGAATAAGCATCCGGTGCTGGCGCATGTCTCTGGCCGTATGCGGAAAAATTTCATCCGCATCCTTCCGGGCGACAAGGTTGCCGTGGAGTTGAGTCCCTACGACCTGAATCGTGGCCGTATCGTGTATCGCTACAAATAGTCGGTCGCGCCTGTGCGCAAGCCGGGCTGCGGGGAGATGGAAAAGGTAGAGTAATTATGAAAGTTCGAGCTTCAGTTAAAAAGATTTGTGACAAGTGCAAGATCGTGCATCGCCGTGGGGTGGTGCGCGTGATCTGCGAAATCGCAAAGCATAAACAGCGTCAGGGTTAATCCCAGGCATTGTCGATGCTGGAGACCATCGGGCTAGTTAGCCGCAGAAAGGCTTGCGATGAACCCGATGGAATCCATTCACTGCCACTGACCGGAAATCAGGTCGCTGGCCTCACCGTTCCCCGCTAGCTACGCTGCGGGGAGCAAGCAGGAGAAGGGTAGCTCATGGCACGTATTGCTGGCGTCGATCTGCCGCGTAACAAGCAGGTACGCATCGCGCTCACATATATTTTTGGTATCGGAAATCCACGCGCGCACCGGATTTTAACGGCTGCCAACGTGGAGCCAATGAAGAAAGTCCAGGATTTGAGCGAGGATGAAGTCAACCGCATCCGTCAGGTAATCGAGGGCGAAGGCCAGGTGGAAGGCGACCTGCGCAAAGATGTCTCGATGAACATCAAGCGACTGATTGAAATTCAGTCCTATCGTGGTCTGCGTCATCGCCGCAATCTTCCAACACGCGGTCAGCGTTCGCACACCAACGCGCGCACCCGCAAGGGGCCGCGTAAGGGCACAGTCACCAACAAACGGAAAGCGACGGCGAAGACCTAATGGCAAAAGTAGCGAAAGCAGCAAAGACCCAGGCAGGCGCCGCCAGCAAGTCCGCCAAGAACAAAAAGTTCAAGAAGCGCGAGCGCAAAGTAGTTCCATACGGACTGGTCTATATTCAGGCCACGTTCAACAACACCATTGTGACCATCACGGATGGGCAGGGCAACACGGTTTCGTGGAAGAGTTCGGGTTCGCTCGGCTTTCGCGGCTCCCGCAAGGGAACGCCGTTTGCCGCGCAGCAGGCAGCGGTCAACGCCGCCAACGCGGCACGCGACCACGGGATGCGCACGGTCGATGTGCGGGTCAGCGGGCCTGGCTCTGGACGCGAGTCTGCCATCCGCGCTCTGGCCACGTCTGGAATCGAAGTTCGTTCGATTCGCGACGTTACGCCAGTACCGCACAATGGTTGCCGTCCGCCCAAGCGCCGTCGCGTGTAAAAGCGCGCCTGCGCGTGTAGAATGAAATGATTGCGTCTTTGCGGTTACGGCGGCAAGGACGCGCAACGAGTTTCAGATTCGCGGATCAGGACGAAGGGGAGCCACCCCGTAAACTGATCGGCCTCTGCACCCCAAGGAGAATACGAATTGGCACGTTATACAGGCCCCGTCTGTCGTCTTTGTCGTCGTGAAGGCGTCAAGTTATTTCTGAAAGGCCCCAAGTGCTTTTCTGACAAGTGCGCTATTGAGAAGCGCAACTTCGCCCCCGGCCAGCATGGCCGCGACCGCAAGGTCAAGGCGAAGATCGTTGGTTATGGCTTGCAGTTGCGAGAAAAGCAGAAGGCCAAGCGCATGTACTTTACGCTGGAAGGCCAGTTCCGCGCCTATTACGAGAAGGCCAACCGCGCCACTGGCGTGACCGGAGAATTGCTCCTGCAACAACTGGAGCGTCGTCTGGACAGTGTGGCCTATCGTTTGGGTTTTGCCATCTCCCGCCGTCAGGCGCGTCAGGTGGTTCGCCACGGCCATGTGGAAGTCAACGGACGCAAGGTGAACATTCCTTCTTTCCAGGTTAGCGTGGGCGATGAGATTCGCATTCGCGAAGCCAGCAAGAAGCTGCCGCTCTTTGAAACCGCAGGTGAGTACAGCGGTCAGGGACAGGCTCCCACATGGATTACGATGGATCGCAACAGCCTGAGTGGGAAAATTCTGGCGTTGCCGAAGCGCGAGGATATTCAACTGCCGATCAACGAGCAACTGATAGTTGAACTGTACAGCAAGTAAGGACAGCAGCAACAACGAATCGTAGAAGATTCCGGGTGTTTCCCCTTAGACGAACACCCGGAGAAAAATGCCGCTTGGCGCGGCACCCAATCATCCTAAGGAGAACAGGCACGGCCATTGCAAAATGCTTCGCGATGTCTGCCGTGCAGGAGAATCAACGAATATGCTCTGGCGAGGATTTCAAAAACCGAAGCGTCTGGCTGTGGATGTAGAGACACTGACAGAAAAGTACGGCAAGTTTAGCGCGCAGCCGTTTGAACGCGGCTTTGGCACAACGGTGGGCAACGCTCTGCGGCGCGTATTGCTCTCTTCCATTGAAGGCGCGGCAGTCACTGCTGTGCGCATGGAAGGCGTGCTGCATGAGTTTCAATCGCTTTCCGGTGTCGTGGAAGATGCGACCGACCTGATCCTGAATCTGAAGCAGGTTCCCTTCAAGTTGAATGGCGAGGGGCCGAAGGCGATTTATCTGCGCGCCGATCAGCCGGGCGTTGTCACCTCTGGCATGATTGAAGCCGATGGCGACGTGGAGATTCTCGACAAGAACGTCTACATTGCCACTGTCAGCGAAGGCGGCAAGCTCGACATGGAAATGCGCCTGAAGCGTGGACGCGGCTATGTCTCCGCCGATAAGAACTTTGATGCCGATCTCGGTCTCGGTTTTATTCCGATAGATTCGGTTCACTCGCCTGTGCGCAAGGTGAACTATACGGTTGATCCAGCGCGTTTGGGACAGATCACAGACTATGACAAGCTCACGCTTGAGGTTTGGACCAACGGCAGCATTTTGCCTGCGGATGCCATTGGCTTGGCGGCAAAGTTAATCAAGGATCACATGAGCATCTTTATCAACTTTGAAGAGGAGATCGAGTCCGCAGTCGCTCTGGATTCCAGCGGCGGCCTGCTTCAAAATGAGAGCTTGAATCGTTCCGTGGAAGACTTGGAGCTTTCCGTTCGCAGCTACAACTGCCTGAAGAATGCCAACATTCAGACCATCGGCGAATTGATCCAGAAGACCGAGGCCGAGATGCTGAAGACGAAAAACTTTGGCCGTAAGTCGCTCAATGAGATCAAAGAAATTCTCGCGCAAATGGGATTTTCGCTGGGCATGAGAATCGACGAGAACGGAAATCCGGTTCCAGGGCCGACGAGCATTTTGCCCGCAGCCATCCTGAGCGGCGTTGGCCGTTTTGATGATGACGAGGACGATGAAGATGAAGACGATGAAGATCTCGACGGCGAAGAGCTTGCCGTGCAAGATGATTCGGAGACCTTCTAGCGCATTGAATCGGTCGGGGCTGTTCTTGCAAAGAGCGAGCTCAGTCCCGGATTCAGAAGAAGAAAAGATTTTCAGATCGAAGAATTAACGATAAGAGAGATTGGCCATGCGTCATCGCAAAGCAGGATTCAAACTTGGACGGAACACCAGCCATCGTCGCGCCATGCTGCGCAATCTGGTGACCTCAATTCTTCTTGAGGATCGCGTTCATACGACCATCACCAAGGCCAAGGCAGCGCGGCCAACGGTGGAGAAGATGATTACCCTGGGCAAGCGTGGCGATTTGCATGCCCGCAGACAGGCCCTCGCATTTCTACAGACCCGCGAAGCGGTTTCGCGGCTCTTTGACACGGTCGCTCCCCGCTATGGCGAGCGGAACGGCGGATATCTCCGCATTGTTCGCACTACCTTCCGCAAGGGAGATGGCGCAGAGCAAGCCTACATCGAGTTGCTGGGAGCTGAGAACATTCTGGATGAGAAGCGCCAGAAACGCGCCGAAGCCCGCCAAAAGCGCCGCGATGCGCTGGCCGCAACCATGACCGAAAAGACCGAAGGCCAGGAAAGCGGCGACAGCAAAGAGTAGTTTTTGGCTGCGCGGCTGCGATACTCGTGGCTTTCTGGAACCAACAAAACAAGGCACGGACAATTGTCTGTGCCTTGTTTTTTGTTTGCCCTCGGAATTACAGCACCAACCTCGCAGAACTACAGCGCTAACTCGGTGTCATACTTCGCATCCTCGGCGAAACTCTTCTTGGGGTCGCGTGTGACGTACTCCACGAATGGTCGCCAGCTTTCTGCTTCGGCCAGGAAAGCATCGTGGCCGTGGTGGGAGTGAACCTCGACATAGTTGCAGGTCACGCCCGCTTTTCGACAGCGGTCAGCGAGCGCCTGAATATCCGCCGCCGGAAAGAGCCAGTCGGAGGAGATGCCCGCCAGCAACACGCGGGCCGTGATGCGGCGGAGTGCCTCATGTTCGCTGGCGTAGCCGCGAGCCAGGTCGAAGGTATCCATCGCGCGCGTAATGACGATGTAGCTGTTGGCGTCGAAGCGGTCAATAAAGATGCGCCCTTGATAGTCGAGATATCCGGCAACATCATAGCGGGCTGCGTGCAATCGCGTGGGGTCTTCGTCGCCGGAACGATTTGGTCTGCGGCCAAAGCGCTCGGCAAAAAGTTCCGAAGATTTGTAGGTACAGGAAGCGATGCCGCGCGCCAGCGATAATCCGCCCGTCGGTTGCTGCTCTAACTCGTATTTTCCGCCGCGCCATGCCGGATCTAGGCGAATGCTCTCGCGTTGCAGGTGATTCAACGCCAGTCCCATTGCGGAGAGAGCCGTAGCTCCCGTGGCAAAGCAGTTGGCCACGCGGTCAGGAAAATCCACCGCCCATTGCAGCGCCTGCATTCCGCCAATCGACGGGCCAATGACGGCGCGCAGGCGATGGATGCCGAGATGATCCATCAACTGCGCCTGTCCGCGCACAATGTCGCGAATGCTGATGACAGGGAAGTCGCTGCCATAGCGCGTTCCTGTTGTCGGATTCAGCGACGTGGGGCCAGTGGAACCGTAGCAGGAACCGAGCGCATTGATGCCGATGATGCAGTGAGTCTTTGGATCGAGGGGATGATCGTTAAGGAACATCTCCTGCCACCAGTCGGCTACACGCGCCGATCCGCTTAGCCCGTGGCAGACAAGAACGGCGTTGTCTCGCGTGGCATTCAGCTTGCCGTAGACGACATAGCGCAGCGATGCCTGCGGCAGTGTCGCGCCGGATTCAAGAGCGAACGGCGCTCCGCCGTTCAGCAGAAAATCTTCTTCCACGTCGGGCTGGAGCGCTGTTTGGATCGGCTTCGTCATAATCCCCCTTAGGCAAGAACAGGTTCTTTGCGAGAGGCTCCCACCTTGGCAAATGCGTGGTTGAGATCGGCAAGAATATCGTCGATATCCTCAATGCCGACAGAGAGGCGAATCAGGTTGGGCGTCACACCGGTGGAGTTCTGCTCCTCGCCACTGAGCTGTTGGTGCGTGGTGGAAGCCGGATGAATGACCAGCGATTTTGCGTCGCCAATGTTGGCCAGCAGGCTGAACAGTTCGAGCGAGTCCATGAATTCCTTGCCCGCCTCATAGCCGCCGCGAATGCCAAAGGTGACGATGGCGCTGGCTCCATTGGGCAGATACTTCTTGGCGCGCGCATGATATTTGCTGCTGGCCAGACCAGGATAATTGACCCATTCGACGGCAGGATGTTTTTCCAGATACTTGGCCACGGCGAGGGCATTTTCCGCGTGACGCGGCACGCGCAGATGCACGGTCTCAATGCCTTGCAAAATCTGGAAAGCATTGAAGGGCGACAGACAAGCACCGGTGTCGCGCAGTCCTTGCAGGCGCGCCTTCAGGATGAACGCAAGGTTGCCGAAGGTCTGCGAATACAGCAGGCCGTGATAGGAGGGGTCAGGATTCGTGAAGTCGGGGAAGCGGCCTGAAGCGGCCCAGTCAAATTTTCCAGCATCGACGATGACGCCCGCAATGCTCGTGCCGTGGCCGCCGAGGAACTTGGTTGCCGAGTGGATCACAATGTCCGCGCCCCACGCGATTGGATTGCAAAGGATGGGCGAAGGAATCGTATTGTCCACGATGAGCGGCAGCTTGTGTTCATGCGCGATGGTGGCGAGGCGTTCGATGTCCACTACGTCCAGCTTTGGGTTACCTAAAGATTCAGTATAGATGGCCCGCGTGCGGTCGTTGATGGCCTTGCGCAGACCGTCGAAGTCGTCGGAATCGACAAAGCGAACCTTGATGCCGAGCTTGGGTAGCGTGTAGTGGAAAAGATTGTAGGTGCCGCCGTAGAGCGAGGTGGTGGAGACAATCTCATCGCCGGAGTTGGCCAGCGTCAGAATCGTCAGTGTCTCCGCAGCCTGGCCGGAGGCCGTCGCCAGCGCCGCGACTCCGCCTTCAAGAGCTGCAACGCGCTTTTCCAGAACGTCGGTGGTGGGGTTCATGAGCCGCGTATAGATGTTGCCAAACTGTTGCAGGCCAAAAAGGGAGGCAGCGTGATCGGCATTGTTAAAGGTGTAGGAGGTGGTCTGGTAGATAGGGACGGCCCGCGAGTTGGTGGCGGGATCTGTGGACTGTCCGGCATGAACGGCAAGGGTTGCGGGACGTGGTTGCGGCTTTTCTGGTTGCGACATTGTGTTCTCCTGTGTGATGAAAGTAGGATGAAAGATTTTTGGGCAAAAATAAAACCCACGCTCTATTGGGAGCCGTGGGTCGCTTGGTACTCAGTAAACTTTGCTGGTCTGTTACGCCGATTCAAAGTCCAGAGCAAGCCGCCCACGGATGCACATTGGCATCCGCATCGACATGTACATGGACTGGATCGAGAAATTCATAACCTATAAAAAATTTACATGAAAATAAGAAATCCGTCAATAAAATTTCAAAGAGGAGCTTCTATACTCCGGGGTGTGGGCATAAATTTTGCCTTGGCACGATATCTTTTTCAATGGAATTGCGTCTGAACCCATAGCGGACATAAAGATAGCGATTAGGCTAGGGATGGCGCGATGTCTTATGTCCCAAGTATAGAGCCACGGACATACATGGACGCGGAGTTGTAGTCGTGGGTTCGCCGCAGTTTTACCGTAAACAAATTTGATCGCATACATTCGATCCATTGACCCACGGAGGTTTTTTCTATGAATCCAGCAAGCCGATTGCGTCAGTTGCTGACGCAGAAAGATTTTCTTGTCGCGCCGGGCGCGTATGACTGCATCACCGCAAAGGCCGTGGAGCGGGCGGGATTTCATGCCATCTACATGACGGGCATGGGAACCTCTGTGAGCCGTTTGGGGCTGCCGGATTACGGTCTGGCGACCATGTCGGAGATGGTGGCCAATGCGTCGGCGATGGCTGCCTCCGTCGCCATTCCGATCATCGCGGATGCGGACACCGGCTATGGCAATGAACTGAATATGGTTCGCACGGTGCGCGAGTATGAGCGGCACGGTGTCGCTGGTATTCATATTGAAGATCAGGTGTTTCCCAAAAAATGCGGACATCTGGAGAAGAAGCAGGTCATCTCCCAGGAAGCCTTTGTCAGCAAGTTGCGCGCTGCCGTGGATGCGCGGAAGAATCAGGACTTTCTCATCATTGCTCGCACCGATTCCAATGGCGTGCTTGGCTTTGAGGAAGCCATTGATCGCGCCAATGCTTCGCTTGAGGCGGGGGCGGATTTGGCCTTGGTCGAGGCTCCCGTGTCGATGGAGCAATTACGCTCCGTGCCTCAAAGAGTGGATGGGCCGTGTGTTCTGAATGTTCTTGTGGGCGGAAAAAGTCCGCTGCTCTCGCTGGATGCGATTGCAGGGCTGGGATATAGATGCGTGCTGCTGTCGGATGTGCTGCTGGGCACGGTGATGGCGCGCTGCGATGAAGTGTTAACGACGGTGCGCGATTCGCGGGAGCCATTAGGCTTCAAAAATGCGCTGAGTCCAAAGGATATCTTCCAGCGTTTCGGCGCGGAAGAATGGGATGATCTGCGCACAGAGATTTCTGAGCAAGTCAGAGAAATCGCGCGCTAGCAGCGGTCTCCTCTGATATGCAGGATGTAAAACACAAGTCCACACAAGCCCCGACTTATACGTCGGGGCTTGTTGTGTTGGCCAGTTCCAGCAGGCCGCCGAAGAGCGCAAAGATGATTAAATGGCAGGTGACAGCGCCGCACATATCCAGCAGCACATCAAAGGGCGAACCTGTGCGTTTGGGCAAAAATGCCTGATGAAATTCATCCAGGCTGCAAAGCACCAGCGTGGAGAGCAGCGCCACGGCTGCGGCGCGCAGGGATGCTGTGACTGCGGAGTAGGCATGGTCGAGGCGAAAGGTCATGCGCCAGGCGCGGAAGAATACCACGCTGACAGATCCATAAGCAAAAAAATGGCCCACTTTACGAATGTCAAAGAGTAGCTGGTGCCAGACCGCATCGCGGAAGCTGCCGAAGACGTGCTCCAGTATTGGGCGCAAAACATGGCCGGTGTTGTCAGAAGAAAAAGCGTCGCTCGATGAAATGGCAATCAACGCAACGCAGATTGCTGCTGGAATCCATGCGCTTAGCAGGACGCGCCTGCGCTTATTCAACATGATAATTGGGAGCCTCGCGCGTAATGATGACATCGTGAACATGGCTTTCGCGCAGCCCTGCATTGGAGATGCGAACAAAGCGGGCATTTTCTTGTAGCTCGCGGATGGAGCTACAGCCAAGGTATCCCATGCCGGAGCGTAGTCCGCCAACGAGTTGGTACACCATCGACTCCAGCGGCCCGCGATAGGGTACGCGGCCTTCGATCCCTTCGGGTACAAACTTGGACAGGCGGTTTTGAACATTGCTTTCGCGGCTGGTCAGCGAGGAGCGGCCTTCGGGTTCCTCCATGTCGCGATTGCTTTGGAAGTAGCGTTCGCCGGAGCCTTGCGCCATTGCAGAGAGCGACCCCATGCCGCGGTAGGTTTTGAAGGAGCGTCCTTGATAGAGAATCGTCTCGCCGGGGCTTTCGTCCACTCCGGCAAAGAGCGAGCCAATCATAATGGCGCTGGCACCTGCGGCGATGGCCTTGGTCACGTCGCCGGAGTATTTGACACCGCCATCGGCGATGATGGGCACGTTGTGCTTCTTGGCCGCGCGATAGGCCTCGGAGATGGCCGTGATCTGCGGCATGCCTGCGCCCGTAACCATGCGCGTGGTGCAGATGGAACCCGGTCCGATGCCCACCTTGATCGCATCCGCTCCGGCTTCGATGAGTGCCTTGGCTCCGTCGTAGGTGGCGATGTTGCCCGCCATCAGATCAATGTGCGGGAAGTGTTTTTTCAGCGTGCGGATGGCTTCCAGCACACGCGAGGAGTGTCCGTGCGCGGAGTCAATGGCTAGCGCATCAACACGGGCGCGAACCAACTCCTGCGCGCGCTCCAGAAAATCTCCCGTCGCGCCAACGGCTCCGGCCACGCGCAGGCGGCCTTGCGAATCCTTCGCGGCGCTGGGATATTTCAGTTTCTTCTGGATGTCTTTGACGGTAATTAAGCCTTTTAGCTCGTACTGATCGTTGACCACCAGCAGCTTTTCCACGCGATGATTGTGCAGAATTTTTTCAGCTTCTTCGAGCGTAGTTCCGACGGGCACGGTAATCAGATTCTGCTTGGTCATCACATCGTTGACGGGAATCTCAGTGCGCGTCTCAAAGCGCAGATCGCGATTGGTCAGGATGCCGACCAGCTTTTTATTTTTTGTGACTGGCACACCGGAGATTTTGTAGCGTCGCATCACGTCCAGCGCCTCGGAGATGGGCTGGTCGGGCGTAATCGTCACCGGATCGACGATCATGCCGCTCTCCGAGCGCTTCACTTTGTCGATCTCGCCGGCCTGCTGCTCAATGGTCAGGTTACGGTGGACAACGCCCAGTCCGCCCTGTTGCGCCATTGCAATGGCCAGCCGCGATTCGGTCACGGTGTCCATCGCCGCGCTTAGCAGCGGTGTGTTCACGACAATGTTGCGCGTGACGTGGGTCTGCGTCTGCACCTGCGTGGGGACAATCTCGCTGTACGCAGGAACCAGCAAAACATCGTCAAAGGTAAGCGCTTCGGGTACGGGAAATTCAATCATAAAATTGGGAGCATCATTTCGGTTGGGAGCATGGCGCTGTCGGCGAACAGTAGAGGGCAGTCGGAACGGCTCTGGACGGGCATGTCTGATTGTAAGGTTCCAGCCCGCTTCCGGCAAACATGTACGAGATGGAAGCCTGCCATCCAAACAGATGTCTCCCAGAAAATGCTTGGATTCCTGAAATGGAATGGATATATTCTCTACAGACATAATCTGTAAATCAATAAGTGGCGGGAAGGCGAATCGAGATGCGCAAATTTTTGTTTGTGATCCCGGCGGTTCTGATGCTGGGCGCGTTGATGGGATGCAGTTTTGGGGCCAAGTTTACGGGATATTGTTCGCTATCTTGCCAGAACCCCTCACAGCCACCACCCCCTCCCACGCCAGAGATTACTTCGATCTTCCCAGATATGGCCGTAGAGGGCAGTCCGGCATTTACTCTCACGGTGTACATATCAGGTTTTGCAGCATCTTCGACTTCCGCCATTATGTGGAATGGCACCCCATTGCCGACGACGGTTGTATCTTCCACGGAGTTGCAGGCGCCGATTTCGGCAGCGGACATCGCAAGCCCATACACGAAGCGCATCAGTGTAATCGGTGCATCCAATACTGAGTCCTTCACAATCGAATCGAGCAAAGGATTTACATTCCTCAACGTGGGGATTCAGGCGAATGACATGGTTTGGGATGCACAGTCCCAGCAGATATATCTCTCCGTGCCGAGTAGCAACGGAACGAATGGCAATACGATTACTGCGCTGGATCCCTTCAACGGACAGCTTGGCATCTCGCAGTATGCGGGGAGTAA
>DAHXNK010000051.1 GCA_027365415.1 Acidobacteriaceae bacterium | reverse complement strand
TCTTCTGAAGTGTCCAGAAATACCAGCTTCGTCGGCAACATTTGTCGCACGCGGCGCAGCGTGGCCGGGAAGCGATCCAGTTGCGCTCCCTCGCGCACATCCACAACCAGCGCGGCCTGGCGAGTCTCTGGCGATTGCCGGATCAGATCGGCAAAGGGCTGAATCAAATCAATGGGCAGATTGTCCACGGCGTAGTAACCGAGATCTTCAAACGCCTTGAGCGCGGAGAGCTTTCCAGAGCCGGAAAGCCCGGTGAGGATCACCAGTTCATTGTCCGCAGCGCGCCGACTGCCGACATTCCGCGCTAGCTTTTTCGACGACGGCTTCGCTGGCTTCTTCAATGGCTTCGCATCGTTTTTTTTCACACGCGAGCGCTTCGTTTCGGATGCCATCGTAGACTCTCTCCCCATCTCATTTCCTGTGTACGCAGAGTCAAGTGACCTCGACATTACGGAACTTTTGCATAAGTCCCACTGCTGTCCCTCAGGGGCTAAAGCCCGCTATCACTACAGGTACTTACGGCGGGACTAAAGTCCCGCCCCTTCAGAGCCGGACTTATTCATAAATTCCTTATGGAACTTCGATAAGCTGTACCACGCCTTCCCGCGTGCGATGCAAGACTTTTACGTCACCTGCATGATCGCGAAAAACAAAAACATCGCGATCCCGATATTCCGCCTCTTTGACCGCCTCATGGATGGACATGGCGCGCTTGGCAACTGACTCCTTGGATGGAATCACATGCAGTTCGGCAGCGGTCTCCTGTGTAGTGGACGCTGCAATCGCGGCCAAAGACGCATTGGCTCTGGCAGCGGTCGCGGATGCCTTGGCAATCGTCTTTTCCTTGCCGTGTCGGTGTTGCTGCATCTTGCGCGTCTTCAGGCGAATCGCCTGTTTTTCCACCTTCGCCAGCGCATTCCGCAACGCGGTCTCCTCTTCAGAAGATTCGGCAACCGCCACGATCATTTGCAGTCGAGTTCGGATGGCAACTTCCACCGTATGTCGATATTTTTCCGTCGAAAACGTCACATGCGCGCTGGCGGCGCGACCTACCATCTTTTCAATCCGGCCCAATCCCTCTTCTGCCAGCGCGTGCAATGCCTTGGTGATTTTCTGTTTTCTGCCTGTGAACTCTGCCTGCATGGTGTTTCCCCCTCTATGTGTCTTCAACTCGTTGTGATGCGCGCGTTCCCATCACCCGCGTGTACGACGCTGGTGCGTACTTGGAATTCCCATGTCCTCGCGATATTTAGCCACCGTACGCCGGGTCACATTGATGCCATGAGAGCGCAACAGCAGCGTAATGGCATCATCGGTGAGCGGCTTGTGTGGATCTTCTTCTTCGATCATCTTCTTCACTTTCCGCTTCAAGAGCAGAAGCGGCGTTCCTGCGCCCTCCGGGCCGTTGACTCCTTCTGAAAAGAAAAATCGCAGCTCGAAAACCCCTTGCGGCGTGTGTACATATTTGTTGGAAACGGCACGGCTCACCGTCGAAGGATGCACGCCAATCTCCTCGGCGACCTCTTTGATCATCATGGGCTTGAGCGCCTCCACGCCTTCTTCCATGAACTCCTGCTGGCGCCGCACAATGATCTCGCAGGTGTGCAGAATGGTGTTCTTGCGCTGCTCAATGTTCCGCATCAACTGGACTGCGGAGCGGTACCGTTCCTTGACGTAATCGCGCACATCGCGGTCGGCATTGCCCTGCGTCAACATCCGACGATATCCGTGGTTCAATCGCAAGGTGGGCATGTCGTCCTCGTTCATCAGAACCACATATTCGTCATCGCGCTTCACAAAAGCCACATCCGGCTCGATCAACCGCACATCTTCGCGATTGTAGCGGCGTCCAGGGCGAGGCTCCAAGCTGCGGATCAGATCAATCGCCAATTGCACGCGGGCCGTTGTACTCCCCGTCAACTTGGCAAGCTCACGCAGATCGCGTTTTTGCAGATGCGGAAGAAACTCCGAAATGATCTTCCGCGCCAGAGCATCCACTTCAGCAACTTCGGTATGCCCCAGCGCTTCAGAAACCTCTTTCCGCAAAATTGCCGGGCCTTCTGCGTTCGTTTCATTTACCGCATTCAGAAGCGCAGCCTCATGGCTGCGCGCATCCAATTGGATCAACAGACACTCGCGCAGGTCGCGCGCGGCGATCCCCGCCGGATCAAAGCCTCGTACAATGTGCAACGCCTCGGTCAGCGCCTCCCGCAGCGCTGCCGGATACTCAACAACAGCCGCAGCATTCGGTGACGCAGCAGCGGCGGCAATGGCGGGAATCACTTTGGCTGGCTCTGAAGTCTGCGCCACGCTGTCCGGCGGCGGCTCCATGGCGACTCCATCGGAATGCTCGGAATGCGGCGATTCCATCAATGCGGCAGCCCAGAGCGGCGCGCCATTTTCCGCATCGCTGTGAGCAGTAGAGTTTTTGTGAGCAGTAGAATTTTCCTGCGGCGCATCGCCCGCAGAGAGCGCCGCCAGCAGCTCTGCCTCGCTCGCGGTCAGATATCCATCTTCGTTCAGATTGCCGATGATGAGTTCGGCAGCATCGCGGGTTTCCTGCGTCAGATTCAGCGAGCCAAGCTGCCACAGCAGATGATCCGTCAGCGTACTCGGCTTGGACAGGAAATTTTCAAACGATGGCCGCTCCGTGATCTCGCTACTCTCCGGCGTGCGATAGCCAGGGTCGAGATAATCCTGAAAGTATGAGCCAAAATCTATCTCTTCAAACGGATCGCGCTCCGCCTTGGGAACTTCCGTGGCGGCAATATCGCCCTCTTCCGTACCGCGCACTTCATCGGGAACCGGAACGGTTTCATCCAGTTCCTCCAGAACTGGATTCTCCATGATCTCCGCGTCGATCATCTCCTTCAGTTCCAGCTTGTTCAGCGCCAGAACGCTCACCATCTGCACCAAGCCAGGCGTAAGCACCTGCTTCTGTGTCACTTTCAGGTTGAGCCGATGTTGCAGAAAAGCCATGCTGTCTATCCTAACGGTGAGGGCAAATTTTCTTCAGTTTACATGCAGCATAGACGATTTTTTTTGCCGATCTACCGGAAGCGCTCGAAATGGATCAACCGAGCGTAAAACTTTCTCCCAGATATACGCGCTTCACCTCTGGATCCCGGCCTAGCTCCTCTGGCGTTCCGGCGCGAAAAATGCAACCTTCGTTGATGATGTAGGCGCGATCCGTCACGGATAATGTTTCCCGAACATTATGATCTGTAATCAAAACTCCGTAGCCGCTTGCTTTGAGATCAAAAATAATCTCCTGCAGATCGTGTACCGCAATGGGATCGATTCCAGAAAAAGGCTCATCGAGCAGGATAAAACGCGGATCGATGCACAGGCAGCGGGCAATCTCCACGCGACGTCGCTCGCCACCAGAGAGAGCGTAGCCCTGCGTCTTGCGCACATGTCCCAAATGGAGCTGCTCCACCAGCTTTTCCATTCGGGTGCGGCGCTGCTCCCATCCTCCGGGCTGCGCCTCCAGCACGGCAAGGATGTTTTCTTCCACGGTGAGCTTACGGAAGACCGACGGCTCCTGTGGAAGATAGCTGATGCCAAAATTGCGCGCGCGCAGATACATGGGCAAACGGCTGATGTCGGTTTCATCAACCATCACACGTCCCGCATCAGGACGGATCAGGCCAACGATCATGTAGAAGCTGGTGGTCTTGCCTGCTCCATTGGGGCCAAGCAATCCCACCACTTCACCCTGATGAATCTCCAGACTCACGCCCCGAACGACCTGTCGTCCTCGGTAGGTCTTGGCCAGTTGATCCGTTGACAATGTCTGCATTACTTCTGAACCCGCGTCTTCGTTGTCGTGGCGGCATTGCCACCCTGCACCTGTATCGTGTTTTGCTGCGATTCAAAGATCAAAACGTGCCCCGTCAACGAACCCTGCGCTGCATCCACGATCATGGGAGGAGCCTGCTCACTCCCCGTCAGCACAAACCGCCCATCACTGGCAGTGTAGACGATTCGCGCCCCTGTTCCGTAACGACCCGGCTGCGTGAAGCGCACATTGCCCTGCACAACCATCCGTTCGACGGAAGACTGACCCGAATCGTTATGCTTCGATTGCAAATTATTTTTCGTCGGAGGCGCGGAAGCCGCAGGAACTGCTGGCATCGCAGAAACCGAAGATTGCAGATATAAATCCGCCACATCTGATTGCAATCGGTCGCCTTGCGTTGTAACCGTAACCTTCCCGGTGAAGTGCGCCTTGCGCTCTGCATCGGAGTACAGAAGCCGCTCGCTGGTTACGTCGATCGGAGTTGGCGCGCTCTGCGCCTGAGCGCCGATTGCTGAAGATGCGACAAACGTGCAGCGAATCTCGCTCGACTTGCCCTCCCCGTAGGCTTGCAAACTCTGTTGCCCTTGAAGAATTTCAATGATCGGAGCCTCAATGACACTCGCCCCCTGCCACAAGCGCGCATGTCCGGTAAAGATGGCCTGCTGCGTGTTGCGATGCAGCACGGCCTGATCGGCGATGATGTACGTGGCATCCTGACTGCCACTCGTTGCTTCACTTCCTCCCAGCAACCCTCCGGCTGTCGCGCCTCCACGAATGGTGGTTTGCACCGCGCCCGTCGCCGTCATCTCCCCGGTTGCGCGGTTCACCTGCATCTGCTGCGCCACCATTTCCATGTCCGAGTCTTCAAAGTGCGGATTGCCCGTCAACATCATCTGTTGCATCTCTCCGTGATACTCGGCGCGATCTGCCGTTGCCGTGGAGATTTCCGCCTGCGTACCCATCTGCGTATTCGGCGGCGTTGCCTTCGATTTTCTGACAAGACTCGCGGGATGTGTTGCAGCCACCTGCTGCAACATCACATGCCCCTGCTGCACCGCTGTCTGGATAGTGTTTGCATTCACGACAAGCGCCGCTGCTCCCACCGCTTCCTTTTTCTGTTGTCTCTTCTTTTTTGGCGCTGGCGGCAAAGCAGTAAACATCACTTGCAGTGTGTCGCCGAAGCTGGTATCAACATCTCCATTGGCCGCCACACTCCGCAACTGCGTGTTTCCCTTCCCGTCCATGCGCTGTAATTGATTGCCAGCGGAAAACTGCGCGGTCAATTGCCGCGCGCGAATGGTGGTGTCCTGAAGCGTGTTCGGCTGCGCGCTCCCCGACACCGGCTTTCGCGCAGCCAATAGCACAGGGATCGCCCGTTGATGTACCCGCGCATCGCCAGTAGCCACGGCATGTTGCAGCTCCGCGTTTCCTGCGGCATCCTCGACAAAATCCATCACCAGATGATTGGCCCGCACATTGCGTTCCATCGGGGATGGCAACGCCAACATGCGCTGGCGCAGCCGCGCCTTCCGATCCAGAATTGCCTGCCGCAGATGTCCCCGGTGATTGAAAAAGAACTGCCCCTCCGCAGCCGAGCCGCTCGTGCTCTCCTGCGGCTGCTGCCAATAGAAGCGCACATCGCCACTAAAATGCGCCGCCTGCGGGCGACTGTGCTCGTCGAGCGCCGCGACCATCGACTGCGCCGACACTGACTCTCCACGAATCGCGCGATAGCGCACATCCCGCTGCGCATTTATATTTTCAACGCTGCTGTCAGGACGCAGCAGAATCGTAACCGCGCGCGAGGAAGCGCGCTCCATCGCGGTAACATACGTCGCGTCCTCCATGTGTACCTGGCTGACGTGCTGGTCATAAATCGACTGCGTGGCGTGGATGACTGCCGGGCCATTCTGTGTCTGCGTATGGATCACCACTTTGGACTTCAGCAGTAATTGATCTTGCTTGCTGTCGTAGACCGCGCCAACCGCATGACCGCTGCCCTGCGGCAGGCGAAACTCCAGCAGCTCGTCGGTGGTGGCAACTCCCGTTTTCTGGTTGAAGACTAGCCCCCGCGTAACAACGTGGATCATCCGATCTGGGGCTGCGGCCTGCGCGCCAGATGATTTTGCCGATGGTGGCGCCGCCTCCTCCCCCACCGGAGCGTGCAGGTCGATGTGCGCCTCATCCAGAGCGCGCACGATGCCGTTATTCGGATCGTATTCAAATTCGTTCCCGGTAATAATATCTGCCAATCCATCCTGCGGATGAAAAACCTGGATGCGAACATCGTGCAGCAGCGCGTGGCCTCCAGCGCGATATTGCAGCGCTCTGGCGGCGTGCAGCGTAAAAATCGTCCGGCCCTGCTCTGTTTTGGAGTAGGTGAATCCCTCCGTCGATTGCTGAATCTGAATGCCCAGCCGCGCCGGAAGATCGCGCGCGATGTGGCGCACTTGCCAGCGCGCGTACGCCAACGCGACAACAATGGTCGCCGTCAAACCGATGGCCAGAATCACCAGCGACATGCGTAACCGCTCCACCGTCCATTGCCGCCACAGCGTCCATCGCATAGATGTTTTGATTTTCTCACCTCGCGCCTGCAAGTGGTTTCCGCCGCAGGTAGCGGGTCAATTTGAATTTGATTTGAAGGGGATGTGCTTCCGTGAAGGGGACGGGCTTCAGCCCGTCCGGTACTCCTACAAAACATCTTCGGGCTTTAGCCCCTGAGAGAGCGCCTTTCCAACTGCACAGTAGAAGGTCGTGCATTCCGCAGTAACTCTGCCTACAATTTCCTTATGTCCGATCCGTTGTATTTCAGTCTCTGGTTTCCGAACTTTCGCTTTCCACAATTGCCGCAAAAGCTGGCGCAAGTGATGCAGCAATTACCCGCGTCGCAGGTTCACGCCGCCACGGTCTTTCCTTTGAATTGGCAGGAGGCTCCAGTCTTTCAGCGCATCTATGGCAACGAAGAAACAGGAGCTGTCACGCCCGAAGAGGCCGTCGCCGAGGCCACAGAGTTGCTGCATGCGGACTATGCCTACGAGTTTGAGCTGCATTGGAAGCTCTGGCTCCCAGAGAGCGATGGCCTGCTCGATCCCCTCTGGCGCGAGCAGACGCAGCCCATTCGCATCGTCGGCCTAGGGCCGGAGTTTGATGAGGCCAGTTACCAGCAGAACGGCCACATTCGCATTGACCTGGGATTGGACATGCCCTTCCTGTGCGAAGAGATTCCACTGGACGAGGTGGGCCAGCGCCGCTTGCAGCAAAATGTGGAGCAGCTCGTGGCCTTCACCAAAGCCGTGGAGATCAACTGCGGGGCCGAGACGCGCCTGCTCTGGACAGAGAGCGAAGACAATGTGGCGAATAAACTGATTGCGCGTCTGCAAAAATTAAATTAATGCGCGACCAACCTTTTGTCATTCCGAACGGAGCGCAGCGTAGTCGAGGAATCTGCGTTGTTCATGCAAAAAAACAACCACAGGTTTCTCGACTCGCATCTTGCGGATGCTCGCTCGAAATGACAGGTGCGGAGGGATACGCTCTCTTGTGAGCACAGAACGGTTGCAGTCCATCCCTACAGCAATGTGTCATCCAGAGCGGATGGCATCTTCGTTACATTCCACCCCCAACAGGAATGTGTCATTCTGAGGAGCAACGCAGAGCCTGCCCTGAGCGAAGTCGAAGGGAAGAATCCAGATGGTGAGCGCCTGGCAGATGCAGCCAGTATTCTCTGGATTCTTTTTTAGATTGAGGCCAGTTCCGAGAAATCCGCGGCCCAGCGAACCACTGCGACTGTGCGGGCCAGCAATGCCAGCCTGTTATTGCGCGTCTTTTCGTCCTCCACCATCACCATGACGGATTCAAAAAACGCGTTCAGCGTTTGCTGCAAGCCAGCAATCGCCGCGATGACTTCGCTGTACTTTCCTTCGCGATAATTTTTCTGAATGCTTGCATCGACCTCGGTCACACGCTGCGCCAATTTCTTCTCCGCATCATTTTCCAGCAGCGAAGCCGTCTCAGCGTTCGGAAATTCAATGCCCTTTTCCTGGGCTTGCCGCAACAAGTTCGAAGCGCGTTTTAATAATTCCGCCACAGCTAATACTTCCGGCGAACCAACCTGCTCGTTCAATATGCTCGCAAAATCAGTAATTCGTCCGAGCCCTAAAATTTGATTGGGGTCGTTAATAAAGCTTGCATAACGCAATACCTCTGAAAGTCTGACTGCCCGCGCAGTCTGTAGACGAAGTTTGCGTGTTTCCTGCAAATAAAATTCAAATCTATCTAACAAAAAAACATAGACATTCATAGCAATTCCCTGTCTAGGCGGAAGTAGCAGACTCAATGAAAACACTGAAGAAAAATTTGTATTATTTCTGAGTCCCTCCTTCTCCGAAAGAATGCGTACAACTCCAGTTCCGGCGCGTCGTAATGCAAATGGATCCTTGGATCCAGTCGGGATCAATCCGATCTCAAACATGTCATATATAGTGCTCATTTTGTCGGCAAGGGCAACAATTGAACCCGCCAGTGTGCGCGGGATCGAGTCCTCCGAGGACTGGGGCTTGTATTGATCGGCAATCGCACGGGCCACACCATCGGGCAGTTTTTGTTCCTTTGCATATAGCCCGCCGACCACACCCTGCAGCTCGGTGAACTCTTTGACCATATCGGTGGTGAGATCGGTCTTCGATAATAGCGCAGCCTGATCCACGCTGGCCCGAAATGTGTCTAGCTTGATTTGCTCCGCATACAATGCTGGGGCTGCATTCGCGATTAAATTCTTTGCAACAGAACGAATCCTCTCCGTCTTGTCGTAGTAGCTTCCTAAGTCCTTGTGGAAGGTAACGTTCTTGAGCATTTCGACGCGGTCGGCTAACGGAATCTTCTGATCCACATCCCAGAAAAAGCGAGCGTCATTGAAGCGGGCGCGCAGGACGCGCTCATTGCCATGTCGGATGATAGCTGCGCCAGCCGCATCCACTTCCGTGTTCAGCACGGCGAGAAAATGCGGCAGGAGTTTGCCGCTGGCATCTTCCACCACGAATTGTTTCTGGTGGTCGCGCATCACGGTTTCGAGAATTTCTTCGGGCAGCATCAGATGCTTCTTCTCAAAGTTGCCCAGCAGCGCCGTCGGCCACTCTGTCAGATGCGTGACCGCATCGACAAGCTCCTCATTCTCACGCCAGCGCGCTCCGGGAACCGCGCGCGTCGCAGCATCGAGCGCCTTGCGAATCTTCTGTCTGCGAACTTCCACATCGACCACAACTTTGGCCGCTTCAAGCTTGGCAACATACTCGGACGGCCTTGCGATCACGATGGGCGCATCGCCATGCAGCACGCGATGGCCGTAGCTGACGCCGTCGGCCTTCACTCCGGCAAACTCCACGGGCACCACTTCCGCATCCAGCAAGGCCAGCAGCCAACGCAGCGGGCGAACGAATCTCTCCGGCTTGCCAGCGCGCCAGTACATACTCTTCGCCCAGTACAGACCCGCCATCTCACGCGGCAACATCTCGGCCAGCACTTCGGACGCGGGACGACCTTTGCGCTCGACGGTTGCGCCAATGTATTCACCCTTGGCGTTGGCGATGGTGCGCAGCGCGGTAACCTCCACGCCAGCTTTTTTGGCAAACGCCGTCGCCGCTGGAGTCGGCACACCATCCTTGTAGGCAACCTTCAACGATGGGCCGATGAGTTCCTCCTGCGTGTCCGGTTGATGGGCCAGCACGCCCTCCACCAGCACGACTAGGCGGCGCGGCGTGGAGTAACTTTGTACCGTGTGCGCGTGCAGCAGATTCTCACGCGCCAGCATCTTCTCCACACGCTCGGCGAGTTCCTTTTGCGCCGCTGCAATCATGCGCGCTGGAATCTCTTCCAGCCCAATCTCCAATAAAAATGCAGGCATAATATTTTTCGCTTCCTAAATTTTCTTATGCTTCGCTGTGAGCGACTACGCTCTGTTGCGCAGTGTAGGCCTTGGCCACGCCCACAGCCAACGCGCGCACGCGGGCAATCACGCCGACACGCTCCGTTACCGAAATGGCTCCGCGCGCATCCAGCAAATTAAACAGATGCGAACACTTCAAGCAGAGATCAAAAGCTGCCAGCACCGGAACACGGCTGCACGTGACCGCATCGCTGCCTTCCGGCAGCGCTCGCGTTTGGTCAAGTAGCGCTTTGCATTCGGCCTCGTACAAATCCAAATGCTGCCAGAGCTTTCCAATGTCCGCCTTCTCGAAGTTGTAGACGGAGAATTGCAGCTCCTCGGCCAGACGCACCTCGCCGTAGGTGACAGATCGGCCCGTCTTCGCATCACGCATCCAGACGATATCGTAGATGGAGTCCACGTCTTGCAGGAAAGCCGCGATGCGCTCCAGCCCGTAGGTGATCTCGCCGGTGATAGGATCGAGGTCGATGCCGCCGCATTGTTGGAAGTAGGTGAACTGCGTAATCTCCAGCCCGTCGAGCATTACCTGCCAGCCAACGCCCCATGCGCCCAGCGTGGGGGATTCCCAATTGTCTTCCTCGAATTTAATGTCGTGCTGGCGCAGGTCAATGCCAATGGCCGCGAGCGATTCCAAGTACAAATTCTGGATGTCCGGCGGCGGCGGTTTCAGAATGACCTGCAATTGCGTGTGCTTGAAAAGTCGGTTGGGATTCTCGCCATAACGACCATCGGCAGGGCGGCGTGAAGGCTGCGCATAGGCCACGCTGTATGGCTTCGGCCCCAGTACGCGCAAAAAGGTCTCTGGCGACATGGTGCCTGCGCCGACTTCCACGTCATAGGGCTGCTGCAAAATGCAGCCACGCGCAGACCAGAAGCCTTGCAGCGTAAATAAAAGTTCCTGAAATGTAAGCGCATGCTCCGTTGCCGCGTTCGATGTCGCTGTCGTCACCGCTGTCTTCATCCTTATGTTTGGCGCTCATGTTCGGCGCTGCGGAAGTGTTTGTGCCGTTGTTGCGATTGTAGCGGTTTGTTGCGGTGGGATTAAAGCGCGAAGAGATTTTTTCCTGCGCATTATCCGCCCAACTGCGACAGCACGGCGGCAGCATTTAAGCGGCGCTCCAGATGCCGCTCCAACATACGCATGGTGAAGCGGCGCAAATCCTGGGCGCGCTGGCGGGGCCAGGGGCTATCCGCAAAGGTCGAGAGTGGGGCGCGCTCCATATTCTGCGCCAACGCCAGCGATTCACGCGTCAACAGACTGCTGTTCGGCTGGCGATGCCCCGCGCAGCAGAGGCCATCGCTTACGACATGGAAATATGCGGCATCCTCCAGTGAAGCGGAGCAAACGGTACAGCGATCCAGCGCGGGCAGCCAGCCCAGAAGCCGCGTCATCCACAACGAAAAATAGGTGAGCGGCAACCAGCAGGTGTTGGCGTGGGTTCCCTCCACCACCGTCAGCGTCAGACGAAAGATTGCATCCTGCGGATCGTGATCGGGCAGCACATTGTCCAGAACTTCGGCATAGAAGGCCAGCGCCGCAGCGCGCAGATAATCCATTGGCTGCGCCAGCGGAGAGGCCAGCAGCTCAAACTGGTCGATACGCACCAGCTCCTGCCGTGGTTTTTCCGCGTAGGTGGCGCGCACCCAGGTCATCGGCTCCAGCGTACCCCCAAAGCGACGACGCGACCGCAACGCAGACTTGGCGATTCCGCGCACACGTCCCAAATCGCGAGTAAAGAGCGACACCAGCAGGTCGGCTTCCTGAAAGGGCCAGGTACGCAGCACGATTGCTTCCGACTGATGCGAGATCATGGGGAAATCTTACGGGGAAAACAAAAACGCGCAGCCGCATGGCCGCGCGTTTTATCTGGAGAAGACAGACCTAGCGCCCAAAGTGCTGCGCGTTCTTCTCGGTAAAGGATTGCCACTTCTCCGGCAGATCGTCGGCAGCAAAGATGGCCGATACAGGACAGACCGGAACGCAGGCGCCACAGTCGATGCACTCCACCGGATCAATAAACAATTGATCTGACCCGGAAAATTTATCTGAATCTTTCTTGGGGTGAATGCAATCCACTGGACACGCATCGACGCAAGCCGTGTCCTTGGTTCCAATGCAGGGTTCTGCGATTACATATGCCATAAGACGATTTTATTCTCCTTGCGCTGGGTAACGGAACGTTTCAATTGTAACAGGAGAGACTCCAATCTTTCCACGTCGCGCTTTCCGCGTGCGCAGATCGCATTGCTCCCCCTCGACCTTCAGGAAGATTGCCGTGCCGCGCGCATGGCGGCAAACTCCGCTGGCGTGGGAATGGGGTCGAGATTTTTCCCGGCAAACATATCCTCGAAAATTTTCATCATCTCCACGCGAAGATGCCCGTTGGTGGCCAGAACCTCATGGCTATCCAAAGCAAATGGGCTGCCATCAATGCAGGTGACGGTACCGCCCGCCTCGCGCACCAGAAGCACTCCAGCAGCCGTGTCCCAGGGGTTCAGATTGAACTCCCAAAATGCATCCAGTCGTCCGCAAGCCGTGTACGCAAGATCGAGCGCGGCAGAGCCAGCCCGTCGCACGCCATGCGAGCGCAGCGTGATCTGGTGATAGAAGTGGACGTTGGGATTGCGATGCCGCTTTTGACTGGGAAATCCCGTGGCAACCAGCGCTTCGGCTAAAACTGGAATTTTAGAAACATGGATTTTTTCGCCATTGAGATATGCGCCTTGATCTTTTTCGGCCACAAACATTTCGTCGCGCAGGGGATCGAAAATCACTGCGGCCACCAGTTCGCCATCGGCTTCCACAGGCGTTCCCGCCGGACGATACTCCAGCCCCATCGACACACAGAAGGCCGGAAACCCATGCGCGAAGTTCGTCGTCCCATCCAGCGGATCGACATACCAGCGATAGGCGCACTCCATCTGCGAGCGCGTTCCCTCTTCGCCAAAAACGCCATACTGCGGCCAGCGCTGGCGCAACCGCTCCACAATCAGCCGTTCGCTTTCTCGGTCGGCAATCGTCACCAGATCGACTTCGCCTTTATACTCGGTCGCCACGCCGCGCTGATAGTGCTGGCGCAGCAAGGCTCCGGCCTCGCGAGCAATCTCCGCTGCGGCATCGGCATGGGCAAGAGCGGGCTTCTGTAGGCTGCTCATGCAGACGGCGTCTCGCTGGCGCGCTTGCGAACAAGCGGGCGCTTCCCCTGTTCGGTGAGGGTTAAAATCTGCATCTTGTAAATAAAAAGATTGGGATGGCCTTCGCGTGTCAGCCGGATCATCTGATCGTCAAAATACTCAATCCAGCCGGAAACCGTTTCGCCATCGCGCAGCTTGATGACCACCAGAGTCCGCCGCTCGCACAGGGAGCGCAAATAGAGCGCTTCCTGTCCCGTATCCAGAAGAGGAGCCTTGTGTTTTCGTCGCGCGTTATTTTGTATTGTCACATCGCAGTATATCGCTCCGTGGACAAAACCTGCGCCGAGCTATTTTGACTCGACAGCAATCTCTGCCGGAAATGGCTCGCCATCGGCCCAGACCGCGCCATCCTCGAAGTATTCTTTTTTCCAGATGGGAACCGTCTTCTTCAGCGTGTCAATCATCCAGCGGCAGGCATCGAAGGCCGGGGCGCGATGCGCGGAGGCAACGGCAATCAGCACGCTGGTCTCGCCAATCTCCAACCGCCCCAGCCGATGCGCCAGCACCACATCCCGAATAGCAAAGCGTTGCGCTGCCTCCTGCGCCAGTTCTCGCATCTGCGTCAGCGCCATCTCGCGATAGGCTTCGTAAACCAGATATCGCGTCTGGCGTCCCCGCGTGTGGTTGCGAACGATGCCGTCAAAGATGACGACCGCTCCATCCTCGCCACGTTTCAGTTGGGCAACAAGCGCCTCGACAAGAATGGGATCGTCCTGAATATGAACCCGCAGCTTCGGCTCGCTGCTTGCGCTCTCCGACGCCCCACCACTCACCGGCGGCAGCAGCGCCACCTCATCGCCGTCGTGCAGCGGAGTCGTCGTCTGCGCGTACTCCTGATTCACGGCAACGGCCAGCGAAGGCAGCAACGGCTGCAACTGCGGCGCGTAAAGTCGATAATGTTCCAGCACCTGCTGCACGCAGGCCGTCTCCGGCAGCTCCAGATTTTCGCTGTCACGCGCCAGAATATCTTTCAATCTGCCAAAGAAAAGCACCTGAATGTGCATATCACTAGAATACCCGCGATCTTCCCTGCACTGTTCGTCTCATTCCATCCCCATAGAATCGCCGGGATAGGCTACTTGCGCGCCTTCGACATGCGCGAAGGGTGTCAATATATGCGGTTTGCTGGCGCTGGTTCCGTTGGGTTGTACAAAGATGTGTTGTGTCGCAACGCCGCGAGCCAGCAGCGCGTCGGCAATCAGCGAGCGATGGCATCGCCAGGGAACAGCTTCCGCGCATAGAATTACGCACTGCTGCGACGCGCAGGATTGACGAATCTCTATCAGGCGGGTCAGCGCCTCCGCAAACGGAGCAGTCTGCATGTAATCGGCGTAGCCACGAAAGCTGAGGTTTTTCCATGCCGTGTTACAGGAATCTTTTCTGGCACGGCGCAATCCACCCAAATCTTGCATCCACAGATACGCGATGCCTGCCTGATGCAAGGACGCTTCGAGATTTTCGCGGGCAAATTGCGGATTATGCCGAGAGCGAGGAATCGTCCGCACATCCACCAACGTGGAGCAATCATTCTGCCGAAGAACATCAAGAAAGATTTCGATGGCCAGCACGGAATGCCCCAGCGTCAACATATTCCCCTCCGTTGGTCACGGAGCTATCAGTTGGCCACGGCTGGCCGTGGCTCTGAAGACGCACTGTCATGAGGCAAAGTGATATCTCCGGCGGACTTCTCCTCCGGCGACGCCGCAAGCTCCTGGCGATTCAGCGCATCCGGCAGGGCCACGGCGAGCGCGTCCTCAATCCGACTGACGTAGTGAATCGTGACTCCGGCCAATTGCTCTGGCAACAAGTCCTCTTCCACATTCTGCCGATTTTCCTCTGGGAGAATGACATCCTTGACCCCGGCGCGCTTGGCGGCCAAAAACTTTTCCTTGATGCCGCCCACGGGCAGCACATGGCCGCTCAGCGTAATCTCCCCGGTCATGGCCGTCAGCGGGCGCACAGGCATATCGGTCATCAGAGAGACCAGCACCGTCACCAACGTAACTCCGGCAGAGGGGCCGTCTTTG
>DAHXNK010000050.1 GCA_027365415.1 Acidobacteriaceae bacterium | reverse complement strand
GGCTCGGTGTGGCTTCCATTGCCGCATCTGCTGCTGCTGCCGTTTGTGTGGCGCACGGACTGGTGGCAGAACGGTCTGGCTGGAGCTTGGCCTTCAATGGCGAGCTATGTTGCCGCCAGCGTGGGCATATATCGGCTGGCACGGTTTTGGATGGAGCCACTCTGGGCCGTGCTGGCCTTTCTCGCCTTTGCGCTGAACCCTGGCTTGCTCTACATGAGCGCGACCGCCATGACGGAGCCATTGTTTCTGGCGCTGTTTCTTTGGAGCGCGGTATGGCTGCTGGAGTTGGAACGCGCCACACGTGTGGAAGATTTTTTGCAGGCGCGCAATGCGCTGTGGAAGCTAACGGCAGTCCTGATCGCGGCAGTCTTTACTCGCTACGATGGATGGATTCTCGGCACGCTGGCGTGGATCATCGCAGCGATTTGGACTGTGCGTCGCAGACTGTGGCGTGTGCGCGCGATGCGTCTGGCGCTGGTGTTTTGCACTTTACTGCTGCTTGCTGCGCCCCTGTTCTGGCTGGCTTACAACTGGAAATTCTACGGAGACCCGCTGGATTTTATGCGTGGGCCGTACTCCGCCAGCGCGATTGAAGCGCGCACCTCCGCCCCTGGCTCCGCGCATTATCCCGGCTATCACCATCTATGGATTGCGGCGCTGTATTACCTGAAAGCCGCGACGCTTGGCGCATTCTGCAAACACGCCGGACATGGCATGTTGCTGCTGGCCTATGTGGGAACAGGGCTGGCCATCTGGCGCAATCGAGTTTCCGCTCTGCCAGCGGCGCTGTTGCTCTGGATGCCGCTCCCGTTCTATGCGTACTCCGTAGCCTACAGCGCGGTGCCTATTTTCATTCCCGTGTGGGGGCCATTTGCCTACTACAACACGCGCTATGGCATGGAGATGCTGCCTGCCTTCGCGCTTTTCCCCTTATTTGTAGCAGTAGTAGTTACAAATTATCGCCCGCGCTGGCGTCCTCCTACGCTCTGGCTGGTTGCGGTTCTGATTATCGCGAACAATCTGCTGTTGCTGCGCGCAACGCCCTTGGTGTTGCAGGAGGCCAGAGTCAACGCCAGCACGCGAGTTCCTTTTGAGAAGGCGCTGGCCAAAAATCTGATCTTCCTGCCGCCAGAAGATACGATTTTGATGTACACCTCAGCACACGTAGGCGCGTTGGAAGATATTGGATTTCCCTTGAAGCAGACCGTGAATGAGGGTGATGATGGACAGTGGGATCGCGCCATGCAACATCCTGCGGCAGCGGCGAATGTGGTGGTGGCGATTGCGGGCGACCCCGTTGCCGAGGCAGTTTCTCATCATCCAGAAGGTTTGCAACTGATGGATATTATTTGCAGCACGGGCCAGCCATGCGCGCGCATCTATCGATCTGCGCTGTATGGGGTTCAATAAGAATGGGGGCAAAGTGATTCCTTTCGTAAAAGCACATGCCTGCGGAAATGATTTTTTGATCGTGGATGATGCTCTGGCGCAGGGCAAACATGCCGAGTTGGCGCGGATGTTATGCGCGCGCAACACGAGCGTGGGTGCCGATGGTGTGGAATACATCGCGCCAGAGAAAGATGGCAGGATCGCCATTCGTCTGATGAATGCCGATGGATCCGAGGCGGAAATCTCCGGCAATGGAACGCGATGCGTGGCCGCGTGGCTGGCCTACTCCACGGGCAGGAAGGATGTTGTGCTGGACACCAAGGCGGGGCCACGCCAATGTCGCGTAATCTCGCAAACGGGCAGCACGGTACAGATTGAGACGGAGATGGGCGTTCCCGTCGTGCAGGCGCGGGTGCTGCGTTTGACTGAGGAAATTACATTGCAAGGCGTGGAGGTCTCTGTCGGCAATCCCCACTTCGTTCTATTTGTCGAGACAGAGGATTTTTCCGTTGGGGGACTTTCCTGGCAGCAGATAGGCGGGAAGATCGCGCTGCATCCTGCGTTTCCCCACGGCACCAATGCGGAGTTTGTGCGCATTCTCGATCAGCAAACCATTGAGTTTCGCATTTATGAGCGGGGCGTTGGGCCAACGCTTTCTTCGGGCACAGGAACCTGCGCTTCATCTGCGGCCAGCATCGCATTGCGCGGCGTGGACACGAAACTGACCGTGGTGGCTGAAGGTGGCGCACAGAAAATTGACTGGCCCAGCAAGGATCGTCCCATTCTGTTGACTGGATCGGCGACCATCATCGCGCACGGAGAGGCTGGCCTGGCATGAGTTCCTCCTCGATCAACGCAATGCCGATCTTGCGGCCAGAGGCACTTTGCGAGGGCAGCGCGATTCGCCTGGTCTCCCCGGCGAGTTGGTTCGATCCCCAAAAGATGAACCGCGGCATGGATGTGCTGCGCCAGATGGGATATCGGCCAGAGCTGGCGCGAAACACGCTGGCGCGCCATGCGGAATATTTTGCCGGAACCGCTGCAGAAAGGCTGGAGGATTTGCACGCGGCATTTCGCGATCCATCGGTGGACGCGGTAATATGTAACCGTGGTGGTTACGGATCGGCAGAATTATTGCAAGGTCTCGATATTGCGCTCTTCCGAAAGCACCCAAAGGTGTTCATCGGATGCAGCGACATCACAACGTTGCTGACCTGGCTGCATGATGCAACCGGCATGGTTACATTTCATGGGCCGATGGCTGCTGGAGATTTTGCTCGCGCCGAAGGTGTCGATGCTGCGAGCTGGCAGCAGGCGCTGGGCCAGACCACGCCGTGGCATCTGGATGGCAACGCTGGACTGCGCGTATTGAAGCCTGGGCGCGCAACCGGAAAATTCTACGGTGGCTGTCTCTCCATGCTGGCGGCATCGCTGGGAACGCCGTATGAAATCCAAACGGACGACACCATTTTGTTTGTCGAGGATGTCGCCACCAAGCCATATCAGGTTGACCGCATGTGGATGCAGTTGCGGCTTGCAGGAAAATTGGACAAGGTTCGCGGCATCGTTTTTGGTTCGATGCTCGATTGCGTGCAGCCCGGCCAGCCCAGCGACATGCTGGAAAAGGTTCTGCTGCGCGTGCTGGAGGATTTCCCCGGCCCCGTCGCCATTGGATTGCGCTCCGGACATGTGACAGAGCGCAACCTGACGCTTCCCATCGGGATTGCGAGCGAATTGGATCTGACACAGGCTCCCGTTCTTCATTTTCTGGAAGCGGCTGTTACGCTGGAAGCACGCACCCATGTCAAAACCTAAACATGTTCACCTGATTGGAATCTGTGGCACGGCGATGGCATCCCTGGCTGGATTGTTGCAACTCTCCGGCTGGCACGTCACTGGATCGGACGCAGCGGTGTATCCGCCCATGTCCGACCTGCTGGCGAGTCTGCGGATTCCGATACGCCAGCCATTCGCAGAATCAAATTTGCAGCCCTCCCCGGATTGCATCCTCGTGGGCAACGCCATCTCTCGCGGCAATGTGGAGTTGGAGGCGGCGCTGGATCAGAAGATTCCAATCTACTCAATGGCGCAGACGCTCCATGAACATTTCCTGCGCGGACGCGAATCATTGGTAATCGCCGGAACGCATGGCAAAACGACCACGACGAGCATGTTGGCCTGGATATATGAAGTGGCCGCGCAGTCGAATCCCAAATGGGCACCATCGTTTCTGGTGGGTGGGGTCGCAGAAAACTTTGGCTCCAGCTTTGCGCTGCGCCCTACAAAGCCCTTCATTCTGGAAGGCGATGAGTACGACACGGCGTTTTTCGACAAGGGGCCAAAGTTCCTCCACTACTTTCCAGACGCGCTGATCCTGACGCATGTGGAGTATGACCACGCGGATATTTATGCAGATCTGGATGCAGTGCGGACGGCCTTTTTGCGATTGGTCAATTTAGTTCCCCGTCGTGGACGCATCGTGGCCTTTGATGGCTCTGACAATGTGACGCAATGTGTCGCGCGCGCATTCTGTGCGGTCGAGCGCTATGGATTTGCTGCAAATTCGCACTGGCGCATCTCCGACTTTTCGACAAAAGAGGATCGCAGCCTGTGGCGCGTGGATCGGCAAGGCTCCCACTGGATGGACTTTGAAATGTCGTTTGTCGGCGAGCATAACGTGCTGAACGCAACTGCAGCTGCTGCGCTGGCCGCAGGACAAGGCGTGCCAGAGGCGGCGATTCACAAGGCGCTCGCGAGCTTTCGCAGCGTGAAACGTCGTTTGGAGGTCTGCGCGGAAGTCGCGGGCATCACCATCATCGACGACTTTGCGCATCATCCAACCGCGATTCGAGAGACGCTGCGCGCCCTGCGCGCGCGCTACCCGGGACGACGCTTGTGGGCCGTGCTGGAGCCTCGCTCCAACACGTTGCGCCGGAATGTTTTCGAGAAGGAGTTGGTGGAGAGCTTGGCAATGGCGGATGCCGTTGTTCTCGCGGCGGTCTATCAACAGGAAAAAATTCCAGCGGATCAACGACTGCATGCGGAGCATGTTGTCGCCCGCCTCAAGGAGCGCGCCGTGCCTGCCGTGTTGTTGCCGGATGTAGATGCCATCGTCGCACATCTGGCTGCCCAACTGGTAGAGGGCGACGTGGCTGCCCTTTTATCCAATGGCGGCTTTGGAGATATTTATCACAAGCTACCGCAGTGGTTGCGCGAATCCATGCGCGCACCAGGCGGCAAAGGTTGAAATTTTTATGCTGCCCGCGTTGACCCTTTTTCTTTTCTACGCCGCGCTTACGCCGATGGCCGCGCTGATTGGTTTTCCGTGGACGCTGATAACGGGTGACGTTTCTCTGCTCTATCGCATATCCCGATGGATCGCGGGCACGGGCATTCGACTAGCGGGTATTCGGACGCAGGTCTCTGGGTTGGAAAACGTTCCCGCGGGTACCCCCTGCATCTTTATGATGAATCACATCTCAAATCTCGACCCGCCGATTTTGCTGCCGCTGATTCCCGGACGCACGGCGTTCTTGGTAAAAAGCGCGTTGATGAAGATTCCTTTATTGGGGAGAGGAATGCGCATGGGAGATTTTATTCCCGTCGAGCGGGACAGAAAACGCGAGAGCGCGATAGCCAGCATTCAGAAAGCTACGCAAGTGCTTGCCTCCGGCGTGCATATTACGGTGTTTCCAGAAGGGACACGATCTCGCGATGGCCGACTGCTGCCCTTCAAAAAAGGCCCGTTTTATCTGGCGATGCAAACGGGAGCGCCGATTATTCCCATCTCGATCCACGGCACGGAGGGGATGATGCGCAAGGGAAGTTTGCACGTAATTCCGGCGGAGGCGCATGTACGTTTTCATGCGCCACTGCGAGCGAATGACTATGCCACGCGGGAGGAATTGATGCAGGCCACGCGCCAAGCCATTGCCTCCGGCTTGCCGGAGTGGATGCGAAGCTAAGGTTTATTGGAGTTGCGCGGGCTTCAGAATCGCCCGGTACCCAGCAGCGATGACCTTATGCCTCATGGCATCGGCTTTTTTCTGCGTGTCGAAGGGGCCGATCTGTACATGGAAAAATTTGTCATGCCGTCCGCTGCGAAGCTGCGCGCGCAAGCCATCTCTCCGCAACGCAGTGGTCAGCGCCTGCGCGTCATGGCGACTGGCAAGAGCGGCGACCTGGATCATATAGCCCGCGTTGGAGACCGGATGTTTTGTCGATGCTGAAGTCGTTATTGCTGCGTGAGAAAAGGAACTGCTTGTAGCGTTGGTGACGACGGCAGCGGGTTGGAGAGCTACGGCTGCGGATGGTTTCGGTATGGATTGCAGCGCGGGGGTAGGGGTTGCTGCCGCAGGAGCGGGATGCTCGATAGTCGGCGCGACATTCTGGACGTGAACGGCGCTGCCCACCTGATCTCCCGTTCGGCCAAAGGAATAGCCCAGTCCAAAGAACACGGCGGAGACCAGCGTAATGCCCATGAAAATGGCCAGGATGATCCCTGGGCTGAAATGCAGCTCCTGCTCGACGGATTCCATTTCCTGAAAGAGCGTGCTCATGCAGGTCTATCCTCGATTGGATTTGTCTGAAGGCGGCAAGGTGGATTTGTTCAGCAAATTCAGCAACTCCATTGGCAAGGGGAAGACGATAGTGGTATTTTTTTCCACGCCGATATCGGACAGCGTTTGCAGATAGCGCAACTGCATGGTCATTGGCTCGGTGGCCAGCAATGCAGCGGCATCGACCAGTTTTTGCGCGGCATTAAATTCGCCTTCCGCGTGGATAATCTTGGAGCGCTTCTCGCGTTCCGCCTCTGCCTGTTTGGCCATCGCGCGCAACATCGACTCCGGCAAATCGACCTGTTTAACTTCCACGCTGACCACCTTTACGCCGAAGGGCGAGGTGTGCAGATCGATGATGGTCTGAATCTTCTGGTTGAGCGTCTCGCGATGGGAGAGCAGTTCGTCCAACTCCACCTCGCCCAACACGGAGCGCAGCGTGGTCTGCGCGAACTGCGATGTCTGATACACATAGTTCGTGACTTCTACGACAGCCTTGGCCGGATCAATCACGCGCAGCGTGATGACGGCATTCACCTTGAGCGTAACGTTGTCGCGGGTGATGATGTCCTGCGGTGGAACCTCCATCACTTCCTGGCGCAGCGAGATGCGCACCATCTGGTCGAACGGGCGAAAGACCAGAATGACACCCGGCCCCTTCGACGCGCTGAGCAAACGACCAAGGCGGAAGATCACGGCGCGTTCATATTCTTTCAGGATCTTGATCGAGTTCATCAGGTACAGGGCGACGATCAAAACGACAATCAGGGCGGCGGTCGAAGGCATAATCCAACTCTCTGGAATTACAAAACGTCTGCACGATGTATAGCACAGATCGTGGGTGGAACGTTGCAACAACAAGCTTCGGGGAATCTCAATCGACACGCTCCACATCGACACGTTCGACGGTCAACAAAAGGCCCTCGCGGCTCAGCACGCGCACGCTTTCTCCGGCGGCGACAGGAAGCGCGGATTGCGCCTGCCACAACTCCCCACGCAGTAGAACCTGGCCGATGGGTGCCAATGCAGTCTGGGCGATAGCGAGAGTGCCCAGCATGGTCTCGCTGCCGATCTGCACCTTGTTGCGGCGCGCGCGCAGAGCGAGCGTCGTTAAAAATGCGGTGATGATGCCGAAGCCGATGCCGGCGGCGAGGGCCGTTGCCAGATGGACGCGCATCTCCGGGATCGGCCCATTGACCAGCGTCAGCAATCCGAAGACGAGACAGACGATGCCCGCCAGCGCCAGTATGCCGTGGCTGGAGAATTTCACCTCCAGCAGCAGCAGAACCAGAGCGCCTAGCAGCAGGGCGACTGCCGTGTATGCAATGGGCAGCAGGTTCAAAGCGAAGAGCGAAAGCAGAACCAGCAACGTACCCAGCGATCCGGGAATGATGGTGCCGGGAACATGAAATTCCAGGTAGATGAGCAGGGCGCCGACGATCAGCAAAATGACGGCGAGGTTTGGATCCATCAACGCGCCGAGAATGCGCTCGCGCATGTTGGGCGGGAGTGTTTCCACGGCGGCGTTTCGCGTATGCAAGACGGTCGTGGCACCATCGAAGCGGGTCACTGTGGCGCCATCCAAGGCGTCAAGCAGAGCGGTGTCGCTCGGAGCCACGCGGTCGATCAGATGCAGGGCAAGCGCCTCTTGATCGGTGTAGGACTTCGATGCGCGCACCGCTTCCTCCGCAGCCTGAGCGTTGCGATTGCGATGCGTAACGAAGGAGCGCAGAAAGGCGGCGGCATCATTTTCAATCTTCTGCTTCAGAATGGGATCCATCTGGCGGCCTTCGAGAATCGGATGCGAAGCGCCCGTGTTGGTTCCAGGAGCCATTGCCGCAACATCCGCCGATTCTAAAATGAAAAATCCTGCGGAAGCGGCGCGACTCCCCGTGGGCGATACATACACAATGACCGGGACAGCGGAGTGCTCAATGGAGGCAACCATCGCGCGCGTGGAATCGAGCAGGCCGCCCGGAGTGCTCAACTCCACCAGAACGGCTTGGGCATGATGTTCTGCTGCGTACCGCAAGCCGCGCGCCAGATAGGCGGCGCTGACTGGCTGTATCGTGTCACGCAGAATCAGCTTCACGACCAGGGGCTGCTTCGCCGTTGACTGCGCTGAGGCCAGGAGCTGCGATATACCGCAGCATATCGTGAACAGCAAAATCGTTCGTGGCAATACGCGATGCGCAAGGGAACGAGGTTTCATGGAGCCTGTTTTTCTTGTAGCTGAATGGCATGGAGAATTCCCAGCGCGGCGCTGTTCTTCGTATCCAGATGCAAGGCGCTGTGCGCGAATTCTTTCGCGGCGGAAAATTGGCGCTGCTGCAAATCGAGCCGCGCCAGCACAAGATAGGCCGCCGTGTTCGGCTGGAGTTGCAGCGATGTCATTGCCTGTTCGCGGGCCACCGTGGCATTGCCGGTAAACTCGCGAATCTGGGCCAGACCGGCGTGCGCCAACGCGCTGCTGGGGTCTGCGGTCAAGGCTTGCTGGAACTGGCGTTCCGCCTCCAGCAGCAACCCCTGGTCAATGTATCTCTGGCCTTCTTTGCAGAGCGCGGCTGCCTGCTGCGCTGGTGGCAGGGAGTGCAATTTCAGCGCGCGCATCTGATCCATTTCAAAAGCAGCCTGCCGGAAGGAGGTCTCAT
Organism: Acidobacteriaceae bacterium; assembly: GCA_027365415.1. GTDB lineage: Bacteria > Acidobacteriota > Terriglobia > Terriglobales > Acidobacteriaceae > JAJZIJ01. The sequence goes on along the minus strand of DAHXNK010000050.1, from coordinate 6,533 downwards.
TGTAGGTGCGCGCGATGCGCTCGAGCGGCTCATACATATCGTCGTTTTTGCTTGTGCCTGCAGAATTGGACGTGCTGCCTACGGGGTCGGATGCGCTGTCGGCGGAGAAGGAAGCCTTTGTTGGTGCATCTGCCGATACAGGTTTCGACGCGGATTCCGAAGAGGGATGTACTTCTGTCAGGAGATGCTGCTCCAGATGCTGCGCCTCGTTGTCGTCAGGACGAAGCGCCAGAGATTTCTTCACGGCCTCCAGCGCCTTGGCGAAGTGTTGAAAACGCCGCTCCGAGACGGCGAGATTAAACCAGGCATTGGCGTTTTGTGGATCCAGCAAAACGGCGCGTTGAAAGAGCGCCGTTCCATTCTGCCCCTGCCGATTGAGCGCAACGCCTTGGTTATTCAAAACCTCCGGCAATGGCAACACCGCAGCGACAGCGGAGAAGGCGCTTTCCGCTTGCGCATACTGCCCGGTATAGAGATCGGCTAGGCCAGAATAAAATTGCGCTTCCAGCGCGCGTGAATTGCTGTGGGGGATCCGCGCAAAGGTGTCGATGGCCTGCTCGTACTGTTGATGGAAAAAATAGGCTTTTCCCAAGGCCAGCAGCGCCGGTGTGTAATTCGGGCTGAGCCGGACGGCAGCGTTCAAATGGCGAATTTGCTCCTCAATCCCCGGCTCAGTTTCTCCACGGATATAGTTTTCAAACGCATCCAGTCGAAGGCCGCGGCCAGCGGCAAGAAAGGTCTGTTTTTCGACCGCAAAGCGCGGATCAATCTGCCGCACAAGTTGCCAGGCTAGACCATCCTCCACGTCCAGCAGTTGGTTGAGTGCGGCGCTCTCCTGCAGGGGAGCGCGCATCCTGGGGCCGCGCATCTCCAGAATGCGCGCCGTGGCGGTCACTTGGCCGTTCTCCACGCGATAGGAGCCGAGAACCACTTCATCCACGTCGAGTGTCTGGGCGATGCGGTAGATGGTGGCATGCGTTGGATGCAATCCTGCGGGCAGGCCGAGATGCTGCAACGAATACTGGCGGTCTTCACGGCGAATGGTAAGAAATCCCGCAGAGTGGAAGCGTTCATTCAGAATGGTGGGAAAAGATTCTCCAATCCAATCCAGTCCGGGCTGCGTGGATTGGTTTTCAAAAGGCAGCACGAGGATTAAATGACCCTCCCCGTTGGGGCCGCTGGTCGAGGCAGCACGCGCCACGTTCCGCAGCCCAAATGTCAGAGACAGGAGAGCCAGCAGCAGGATGCCGAGGAAGCTTGAAACTCGTTTTGAGAGATGCCCGGTTGGAAGATGCACGCTACCCGTGATTATAGAAGTCTGACAGCCGCGCCGCTGGCATTCCATGCGTTACGGATGGATTTCACGAATTTTTACGCTGCTCGCAGGGGAAATCGCGCGAAACGATGGCGCGACGAACTGCGCGTTCTGCACGGTCGGGAATAGAATCACGGCGGCCCAGAGTCCATCGCGCTTCTGCTGCCAGACCACGGTTCCGCGCAGCAGGCGAGCTACAACCTCCGGCGGCACATCCCGGTGGTCATCAAAGAAACGTTGGTTCCAGGATCGGTCGCCCCAGCGGAGGATGGGCGGCAGCGCGTTGCTCTCATATTTGGTGGAGAAGATCAGAGCCGCGTTATAGCCGCGCATCTGCGCCGCTCGCAGCACCTGCGGCAGAGAGAAGTTCTCAATGGCTACGACCGGAACAGGCTGGCGCACATAGCCCAGCTCCGGCTTGGTCAGTTCATCGCTGACCGGCCATGCGGTCAACACTGTGGCGCGTGGATCGCGATGTAGCAACTGCGCAATGGCCTGATGTTGCAACAGGATCATGTTGCGGTAGCTCAGGTTGTCCTCCGGCGCAAAACGGTAGGGAGGATTAACGAAAATTCCGGCGAGAAATGCGACCGCGCTGAGCGCCACCAGCCAGCCCCATTGCTGCACGCGCCGCCGCCAGGTGGAGACGCAAAGCAGCAGGATGAGCGGATAGAGCGGCAGGAGATAGCGCGTCAACAAGGCGCCGCCGAGCACGGAAAACAACAAGAGATTTCCGAGCAGAACCAGGCCGATCTGCGCCTGAATGTTCCAAGAGACACGCGGGCGCGGGTTGCCGTCTGCCTGCCGCAGCGCAGGCAGAAACATGGCAGCAACCATGCACAGCACCGGCACAAAGAGATTCAGGTAGACCGTAACGTCCATCAGTCGGACGGCGAATGCAATGACAAAACGCAGCGGATGCAGCGTGGCAATCGCGTTGTAGCGAACGAACTCTGGATTGCCGAAGAGATAGCCCGTTTTGTGGAAATGATAAGCGTACCAAGCGGCCAGCGGCAGCACCGGAAGGCCAAGTTGCAAGGCAATGCGCAGATGTTCCCGGCCTTGCGTGGGCTTTCGACGCATCTCCCACAGGTGCCAAAGCAGCAGCACCAGCGGAGTCGCAATCGCCGTCTCCTTGGCAAGGGCGGCCAGAGAAAAGCAGAGCGCAGCCAGCCAGCCTTGACGTGGACTGGGCCGCTCCTCCAAACAGTAAGACAAGCCCCACAGGGTTCCGGCTGCAGCAAAGATATCCGCGTGCGCCAGCGTGCTTTGCGCGAACCAGACCGGATAGAGCGCAGTCAGCAGCGTGGTTGCGGCGGCAACTTCGGCATTCAGCAGTCTGCGGCACAGGGCAAAGACTCCAGTCAGAGCCAGCGCCGCCACTAGGCATACGGCCAGTCGTGTGACGGCGGGAGAAAATCCGGAAATCTTCCACCAAAGCGCTAGATAGATCGCCGATAGCGGCGGATGCGCATTGGTCAGCGTGGAGTAAGGGATCAGCGTTCCGGTGCGAAAAAAATCATAGGCGGCGGGAATGTAATAGCCCGCCTCGTCCCAAAAATATGGAAGGCGCAGAAGCGTCCAGTGCGACAGAAAGACTCCGGCATACACGATGGGAAAGACCATCCATGCCGGCAGGGGATCCTCGCGATGCCCGCGATAGAGTAAGCGATAAATGCCAGTTTGCCGATCTGTCTGTGCCATGCGCTAGTGAACGGGACCGTGGGTGGGGAAGGCATGTTTGGGTTCAATGGCAATCTCGCCGAATGCCTGTTCGTACTGCGACAGATTCTGGCTCAGAACATTATGGAGCGCCTTGGCTTGTTGTGGGCTTAAATAAACACCTTGCAGATTTTGCAGCGTCACTGCATCTGGAGATTCCTGCCGCGCGGTACCGAAAACGAGGCAGAAATCCCACACGCTGACGCGCACCTGCACGCTGTTGGCATAAATCTCCCGGTAGGAAGCATCTTCCATAATTTTTATTTTTGGCGGATTGATTGGCTGGCTCATGCATAGAAGAGTACCGCGATTTTGCGGAGTATGCAGCCAGACGTTGCAGGACATCGTTCTGGAACCACCCGCAGAAAACAACCACCACAGCCGAGAAGCGCCGATCCGGGAAATTTTGCGGGCCCCTGCCTGATTAAAAATCCCCCCTCCGTCCGTGCCGCAGCCGATGCTTTATCCTGAGCAGGTGGGAGAGATCAAGTGAATTGCCTGCGCTGGACGGCACGGGAAAACACAGTAGCAAACATTGTGCGCGATGGCGCGGGATTTCACGCATGAATGAACTCGCATCTGGCCCACTTGCTCCCCATGGGGTGGCGAAAAAAACAGCGCAAGGTGCGTTGGCACTGGGCATCCGTCAAGTTGTCGTCATGGGGACGAGAATTCTTGGCGGTATCTTTCTGGCTCGTCTTTTAACCCCAGCTCAGTTCGGTATTTATGCGATTGTTCTATATCTGCAAACATTTTTGACAGCCTTTGGCGACGCTGGCCTAGGTGCCAGCTTGATTCGGCAACCGGATGAACCGAATGGTGCCGACTACCGGGCGGTCTTTACCGTTCAGCAACTCTTAGTTGTTTTTGTTGGGCTAATCATGTGGCTGGCAGCCCCATGGATTGCGACGAGATATCATCTGCGACCGCAGGATGACTGGCTCTTTCGACTGGTTGCGCTTTCCTTCTTCGCCACGTCCTTTATGGTGATTCCGCTGGTGCGCCTGGAGCGGCATTTGGCGTTTCACAAGGTTGCTGTCATCGAATCAGCGCAGGCAATCGTCTTCAATGTGTTGGCCGTGTACTTCGCCTGGCGCGGCATGGGAGCGTATTCCTTTGTATGGGCCTTGTTGCTTCGTTCTGTCGTTGGAGTTGTGCTTGCCAATTGGATCAGCCCGTGGAAGATGGGCTGGCATTGGGATTGGGCGTTAATCCGGTCGCATCTTTCGTTTGGATTGCCCTTTCAGGGAATTCAGGTTATTTCGCTGCTCAAGGATAGTGTTTCGCCGATCTTTATCGGAATCCTTCTGGGCACGGCGGACGTGGGCTATGTAACCTGGGCTGCAATGATTGCGGCCTATCCTGTGCTGGGTTTGTTTGTTCTGCAGAGACTCTATATGCCAGCATTTGCACGGCTGCAGCATCATCGCGCGCAACTGGCATCCTTGGTGGAAAATGTCCTTTGGCTAACCAACGCCATTACTGCACCGCTTTCGATTCTTACCCTGGTCATGATCGTTCCGATTACGACAGTTATTTATGGAGAAAAGTGGCTGGTGGCGTTGCCATATTTTTATTTTTTCTGGCTTGCAAATATATTTGTGCCCACCGCAACGCCTGCGCTTGGCCTGTTGAATGCGCTGGGGAAATCCAAACTTGCACTTCTTTTTGCCGTCATTTGGATGGCAGGCACATGGGTCGTAGGCGCACCACTCATCGTGATCTACGGAGCCATAGGACTAGCGATTGCGACCTTTGCTGTGCAGTTCAGCAACTTCTGGTTATACAGGGCAGCGCAGAGGCAGGTTCCATTCAGGGTATTGGCAGTCGCAGCCCCCGTTTGGGTGCTGGCTTCGATCAGCGGCGCAGGGATTTATTTTGCATGCCGCCTGCATCCACCTCACGACGTTCGAGCCATCACGATGGATGTAGGCAGCGGGTTGCTTCTCTACATAGCAGGCGTTTATCTTTTCTACAAAGACAAAATCCACAGCACCTGGGCATCTCTTAAGGGAGCAGCATGAAACCACGCATTTCTGTTGTCATCAATACGTTCAACGAAGAAAAGAATCTGCCGTATGCGCTGCGCTCTGTGCGTACGTGGGCGGATGAAATCATTGTGGTGGACATGCACAGCGAGGATCGGACTGTCGAGATCGCGCGGGAATACGGGGCCAAAGTATTTCTTTTTGAGCGGGTCGGTTTCGTTGAGCCTGCCCGTGCTTTTGCGGTGGAGCAGACGACGTGCGAGTGGATTTTTATCCTGGACGCGGACGAAGTGATTCCTCAACCGCTGAGCGTGAAGCTACTGGAAATCGCCGAGCAGGATACGGCGGATATAGTTTCAATAGCGTGGCTGAATTATTTGTTAGGTGACCCGATCTTGCATACGGGGTGGGGGCCATATCAGGATCGGCACGCCAGATTTTTCAAAAAAGGGAAGTTAACATTTAACGCGAAAGTACATGCGGGCATTCATCCTATTCTAGGAGTACGCATGTTTCACTTGCCGTATAGTGAAGTGTTTTCCATTCATCATTTTTGTTACTTCGACATGGAGCATTTCATTTACAAATTGAACAAATATACATCCATTGAGGCGCAGCAGGCTTTTGAACGTAAAGAGAAAGCTGGATATCTGCGGATGCTTGTAGTAGCTTCTCGAGAGTTTCTCGCGCGCTACATTAGATCCGAAGGCTACAAAGACGGCTGGCGTGGATTCTATTTTTCATTGTTGATGGTGTTTTATAGGGTTACCATCTTCGCAAAGCTGAAGGGTTTGTATATGGGATGCGATCTTCAATCAGTACGGAATAAATACAACGATATGGAAGAAAAAATATTATCAGAGTATCCAAGTTGATAAGCCAATGGAACAACACCCTGTAATGTGGGATTTTTAGTTTCATGATTTGGGTGGCGCAACCCAGCTATTTTTTGATGGATCAAAGGTCTTGATTAATCTTGCAGGAATGCCAGCGACCATTGAATATGCAAGAAAGGACTTAGTAACAATACTTCCAGCGCCCACTACGCAATGCTCACCCAATGTAACGCCAGGCATTATAGTAACTCGATAGCCAAGAAAACAATTGCGTCCAATATGCACCGGCCCTTTGCTTTCCAGTGGCTGTTTCATGATAGGGCCGTGATCTGGATGCAAGCCATGAGCGTTGTCGGTAATGTATACATATTCGCTGAAGACACAGCCATCCCCGATTGTGATCGAATCAATGGCGACAAAATATGAGTAGCGCCCAATGTAAACCCCATCCCCAATCTTAATTTCAGGCTTGTACGTGATTCCCGCATATTCTTTCAGCGGGGTGATATAAGAGTTGGAATGGATGCTTGTATCCTTGCCCACAGATAGAAATTCTGGGAACAGGAGGGTATAAGGGCGGCGTATATATGAGCCTTTTCCCATTTGCACTCCGCGTGGTCGGCAGAGGATGTTATATGCCATGCGACGAATGGGCCGCAAGAGTCGACGTGT
>DAHXNK010000004.1 GCA_027365415.1 Acidobacteriaceae bacterium | reverse complement strand
ATCACAGACGACAATCTGAATGCGCCCGCGCCGAACTACGTCATGCAGCAGATTGGACTGAGTGGCAAGGGCGTTGGCTTTGCAGCAACCATCGCGCTGAGCGAGTCGCCGGGAACCTCCGTGGCCTACGGCACGGCAGTAACGGTGACGGCAACGCTGACCGGAGGCAATGGCACGCCAGCGGGCAACATCAGCTACACGGTGGACGGCGCAAATCCGCAGACCGTCGCATTGACATCGAGTGGCACGGCCCAGTTCACACTGCCAGGCACGCTCTCTTCCGGCCAGCACAGCGTGATGGTGAGCTACGCTGGCGACGCGGATTATACCGTCGCGACACCCTCCCAGGGCTTTACGCTGACCGTCAACCCAGACGCGACTACGACGACGCTGACCAGTTCGGCCAGCAATGTCGTCTATGGACAGAACGTGAAGCTTACGGCAACCGTAATGGCAGGCAGCACCCCGGCGGGTAGTGGCACGGTAAATTTCTTCAGCGGGACAACCTCCATCGGCGCAGCGGCACTGAATACCAGCGGCGTAGCAACCCTGAACACCACGCTGCTGCCTGTTGGCTCCGACAGTGTAACGGCCAGCTTTGTTGCCTCCACGAATGATGCAGCCAGTACCTCCTCCCCCGCAGTGGGAATTACCGTGACAGCGGCGACGGTAACACCCGCCGCGACCACAACGACGCTGAAATCCTCGACCAGTACCGCGACGGAAGGCAGCAGCGTAACGCTAACCGCAACGGTGATGGCAGGAACCACGCCTGTGACCAGCGGTACCGTAACCTTCTCCAGCGGCACGACTTCGCTGGGCGCAGCCTCGTTGGGTACCGGCGGCGTGGCTACGCTGAATACAACGAATCTGACCGTTGGCAGTAACAGCGTGACGGCCAGCTTTGTCGCTTCTGGCACCGACGCGGCGAGTACATCTTCCCCCGCAGTGGTGATTCAGGTGACAGCAGCCACGAGCGCCTCGGTCACGGTGACACCCGCAACCTCGACGCTGAGCGTTGCTCCGGGTGCCACAGTCACGGATGCATTGACTGTCACGTCGGTGGGTGGATATACCGGCACGCTGCAATTCTCCTGCACGAACCTGCCCGTGAATACGACATGCAGTTTCTCTCCCGTGCCGCTGACCATCAGCGCTTCGAGTGGCGCGCAGACGGTTACGTTGACTATTCATACCAACACGGTGGCGCTGAATTCCTGGCGGCCTTTTGTGCCAGACCAACAACCAGGCAGCCTGCCAGGGAATCTGCCCATGCTGGCAACGGTCTTCTGGATGCCGGGCTGGGTGCTGGCAACCATCGCGGGCGGCAAGCGCAAGCTGTCTTTGCGCGCGCAGCATCTATTGCTGCTGTTGTTACTATTGGGCGGCGTGGGGATGATGACGGCCTGTGGCGGCGGCAGTAGTGCAGCCCCGCAGTCGGCTTTATCAACCCCGCCGGGAACCACCCCCATGCAGGTAGTGGTTACAGGCACGGGCAATCTGGCCCAGGTTCTTCCTCTTAGCCTGACCGTGCAGTAGTTTTTACAGCAGCGCCAGCAGTGCGTGCACGTTGCGTTCCTCGTCGCTAGGAGCATCAACGGGCGTTTCGGCAATGAAGGCAGCGTGGATAAATTCTGGGTTGTTCAACAGTCGGCGGAAGGGTTCGATTCCGATGGTTCCCTGGCCGATGTGTTCATGTCGGTCGAGCTTCGACCCCCGCGCAGCCTTGGCATCGTTGCAATGCCAGACGCGAACAGTCTCCGCTCCAAGGGTTTGCGCAATCTGCCGCATCGTCTCCTGATATCCCGTCTCGCTGACCAAGTCGTAGCCCGCAACGTGGGTGTGGCAGGTGTCAAGGCAGGCTCCAACGGGAGCGTGGGGACGCAGGCGCTCAATTAACTCCGCCACCTGATCGAAAGATCCGCCAAGCGAGAATTCCGCGCCCGCCGTGTTCTCAATCAAAATATGAAATGTCGTGTCCTGCCAAGGCAGGCCGTCGATGGCCTGGGCAATCGATTCCGCCGCCAGCGCGAGACCCTGCTGCCGCGTCATGCCGCGATAGGAACCGGGATGGAGCACCAAATACTCCGCGCCCAGGGCCAGCGCGCGTTCGATCTCGCCACGAAACGCGATAATGGATTTTTGGCGAACTTCCTCCGTCTGGCTACAGACATTGACCAGATAGCTGGTGTGGATAACCAGCGGGCCAACGTCGAGCTTGGCGCGGGCCGCGCGGGTCTGCTCGGCCTGCGCGGCGGAAACTTTGCTGGCGCGCCACATGCGCGGGCTAGCGGAAAAAACTCTGGAGCGTGTTGGCGCCAATCTCCGGCGCATGCTCCACGGCTTTGGCTACACCGCCAGTGGTGGAGAGATGGATTCCAATGCGCCGCGCGCGGGGGGATGGGTGGGGCGAAGTTTTCATGGGGCTGCTCACTTGCAATGAGGATAGCGAGAAGAAGGGTAGCGCGTCGAATGCCGGGGAAAGAAGCGTCCATCTGAACCCTGCGCGAAGTTTACCTTGAGCGAAGTCGAAGGACTCAGAATCCACTCCGCGCAGCGAAGGGAAAGCCTGCCCTGACTGCGCCGTAAGCGAACCGAACGAGTCTGGATTCTTCTCTTGGAGAGCACACCTCCCAGGTCTCCGAAAATCGAGACCTGAGGCACCCATGCACCTACGCCTGCCCAATAGTAAGCAGCCCATACTCGAAAAATAACTTTTGTAGCTGCTGCAAGTTGATTAGCTCTAATCCAGATTTTTCGCCGAACTCCCGCGCCTGAGGTGTGTAGTCAGAAGTGGTGATGAAGATGCCCTTGATTGCTCGATCTGCCGTGACCGCTCCATAGAAATCCCGAAGCGTGGGTGCGCCAACTAAGTTTCCAGCGCTGTATCGTTTGCATTGAAAAAGATACCGCCCCCCGAAGATTGGTTTGTTGAGCGTGGCGATAATGTCGATCCCGCCGTCCCCACTTGTTTGGGTCATTTCAGCCTGAAACTCCATGCGAGCAAGCAAGCTGACAATTAGCTTTTCAAAATCTACCCCAGATAAATCTTTCAGGCCATCGACCAAGTTCAATGGTTCATCGGTACGAACATGGATGCCAAATGCTTGGAACGTCTGCTGTACGTCCTCTGCGGTGATCGTCTTCTTGTTGTGGGCGCGCAGAACCCGACGCAATGTTGATTGGAGATCACTGGGCCGACCGTCACAATTTCTAGCCAGCAACTCGGCAGCATCCAGTTCAAGTGTGACTTCGAGTTTCTTGGCGATGCTGTCTGCAATGGCTTGAAGTTCGATTTTGGAGTAAGGCTGCAAACTTAAAATTAAGGAAAACTCGCCCAGCAATTCCGGTGGGCAATCCGATTTTTTCGGGCAGGTCGCGATTAACGTGAACGGATGAATATCCATGATGTGCAGACGTTGTGCCGGTCCCTGTCCGATATGGATTTCGCATTTGAAATCAGTCAAGGGCTGTCCCAGCTTGTTGGCAAGCGTCTTCCGGGAGAGATGGATATTCTTAAGAAATAAAATCTGATTTAGTTTGAGATTGGTGAGGAGGGCTGATACATCTCCAATAATTTCGAGTTTGCTTGCATCCGCTTCTTGAAAGCCAACTCCCATTTCGTTCGCGAAAACGTTTGCGATGGAGGATTTCCCCATTCCGTCGTCGCCAACAAGCAAGATGTGTCCGGGAGTACTACCCTTCGACGCAAAGAACTCCCCATATCCCTTGAGCCGCGCAATTACCTCTCCCTGCCCGATGATGTCTTCAAATCGCATAGGACTCCACGGAGATGATACCAGCCGGGTGCCCTAGGTCTCGCTTTTGAGACCTGGGAATTTCAGATTCTTCCGAATCTACAAACCCGCCAGCGCGAGCCTTTGGCGCACAATCTCCTCAGATCGCGCCGCGACTTCCTCAAACGTCATCCCGGTGGAATCCAGCAGAATCGCATCCGGCGCTGGCTCCAGCGGCGAGGTCGCGCGGCTGCGATCCCGCGCATCGCGCTCGCGCAACGCCACAATGACCGATTCCTCCGTCACTGTCGGCGGCACGGGGCCACCTTGCAGAAAGCGCCGCTGCCCGCGCACCTCCGGGGCCGCATCCAGAAAAATCTTCACTTCGGCGTCAGGGAAGACCTTGGTGCCAATGTCGCGGCCCTCCATCACCACGCCGCCGTTCGCGCCCAGCGCGCGCTGCTGCGCCACCATCCACTGCCGCACCTGCGGATGCACGCTCACCAGCGAGGCTCCCTCGGCAACATCGCGGTCGCGCACGCGCCGGGTAACATCGTGCCCGTCGAGCAGGACGCGATTGCCCTCCGATTGCGGCTGCAACTCGATGGTGGTGGTGGCAAACAGGTCAGAGAGCGCAGCCTCATCCTCAAAGCCAATGTCGGATTCGATGGCCTTGAGCGCCAGCGCGCGATACATCGCTCCGCTCTCCAGATTCAGCAACCCGAAACGCCGCGCCAGATGCGCCGCCAGCGTACTCTTGCCCGCTCCGGCAGGGCCGTCGATGGCGACCACCGGAAGCCGCCTCTGCGTGGGCGCGCCGGGTTGCGCGGTGTTGGATTGCGGCGTATTGGATTCGATCTCAGTCACGTTTCTTCCGTTTGGGGTGCATCGGTTTGGCCCAGAATGGCTCCTTGCGAGGAGTGGGCTGTGCGCCCGCCCCTTCGTCCGCATGGGCAGGAGCCGATTTCTTACTGCTCGTTTTGTCCCGCGAAAATTTCTTTGCGGGGGATTTGCCCGCGTCAAACTTCTTAAATTTTGCAGGAGCCTTGTCTCGCTCCGCAACGCGCGGCTTCTTCCACTCGGTTTTTCCGCCGCTGGTAGCTGCCGACTTGGAATCCGCTCTGAGGCGCGCAGGCGCATCGCTTCTGGGCCGATCAAATTTCCGCTCGCCGCCTAGTTTGCTCCACGGCTTACTCCCACCACTCCGTTCGCCACTTCTGGATTCATCGCTTTTCGGCTCACGACTGCTTGGCTCTCCCGACGCAGAGGCATCCGGCCTGCGAAATGCTGGCTTGGCCTCGAAGCGTTTTGGAAAGGAACGCTTTTGGAAGGGGCGCTCCTGAAAAGGTCGCTTGGGAGCGCCACCTTCGCGGGTACCCTCCTTGGGCGAAAAGGATTTTTCCTTCGATGGAAAAGATTTCGACGGAAAGGATTTTGATGGAAACGTCTTGGCCCCAAATCCTGGGCGGCTGCCGGGACGAGTGGGCCGGAAGGCGGGCCTTTCTCCCGACGCTGCCGAACGCGCTGTGAAACGTGGCGCATCGGAATAGCTTTTTCGCTTCGCGTCGGGATAGGACGCATTCGGGTAGCTTCGCTGCGGCCTATCGTGAGCGCCTCGTTGCTGTGCATCGGACGAGGGAAAGGGCTTCGCCGCAGGAAACTTCTTGGCAGAAGAAAACTTCTTTGCAGGAGAAAATGGTTTTGCCGAAGAAAATTTCTTCGCCGCAAACGAGCCTACCGCTGAACGCTCTGGACGACGTGCCGGGCGCTCTGGACGCACAAAATTTTCTGGCCGCGCCGATCTTTCTGGTCGATTTGAATATGCGGGTCGATCTGACTTCTCTGGACGAGAGCGCGGCTCCCACTTGCGGATCGGGCCACGCGCCGGACGCGCTGCAGCATCATTTTCGTTCGCAAAAATTGTTGGCTCGCTCAAGTCCACCAGCAGCTCTGCTGGCAAACCATCCTTCAAGTGCAGCAACATTCCGCCTTCATAGGGAATGCGTCCCAACTGCCGCGTCGCCGTCAGGCCATGCACCATCTCGCGGGTTTTGGATTGGCTGGCCAATGGAGAAAGAAACGCAACAATCTCCGCATCGGAGGCGGCCAGCACGGCGCTCAGGTACAGCGACAGGATGCCCGACAGCGCCGCTGGCTGGCCCATCCCCGCGCCAATGGAGACCTGCTTGGGATATCGCCGCGACAACAACTCCCAAATCGGCGGAGCCGATTCGCCCGCATCGTCTACCTGCAACTGCGGAACCACACGCAGATGCCCCCAGAGTTCGCACAAGGCGCGCAGTGCGGCGGCCTCGGTGATCTCATTGCCCAGTGCGCGTTGCAACACGCTGAGCGTCTGCGGGCCATTGCGCTCTATCTCCTGCCAGCAATGCAGCGCCAGATGCGAGACTCTGCCCTGGCCGATCTGCGTGGGCTGCGCCTTCCAATCGCGATCCCCGCGCATGGCATAGAGGAACGGCAGCGCTTCCAGCGTCGCCACAAAATCCGGCTGCTCTCCGGGTGGAGAAATAAGCAATAACGGCACCGCAACCTTGGCCTGTACCAGCCGCGCCAGCAGAGATTGCATGCTGGCCCGCTCGGCAAATGTGGGCTGAGGCAGCGGCTTGCCGAGAATGGCTTCCAGCAGCGTGGGTGTGGGGGGATGGCCCGGCAGAAGAAGCGGCGCGAGAGGACAGAATCCCACCGCCTCCAGCCACGCTTGCGCGTCTTCCAACGTGAGTCGCGCGTTACCGTCTTGGCTCCAACGCTGGAGCCGTGCTGTTTGTACTTGCTGCTGATTCAACGAGACCCTCTTCTATTGACTACCGAATACCTGAAAGCTAAATACGCTGAAATGCGCGCTGGATGTCTTTCAAAGAATATCGCAACGCAATGGGACGACCATGCGGACAGCTTGTGGGATGCTCCGTTTTCGCCAATTCCGCCAGCAGCCACTCCATTTTGGTCGCCTCCAGCGGCGTGTTGATTTTGATGGCCGCATGGCAGGCAATGGAGGCCGCAATGCGCGCGCGCAGTGTCTCCAGATTGGCCGCCTGCTCTTCGCGCTCGGTCTGCTCCAGCACCTCCTGCACCATGCGCTCCAACTCCCGACCCTCCAGCCCCACAGGCGCAGCCTTGACGGCCAGCGTGCGCGGCCCAAACGGCTCCGCCTCAAAACCATTGCGCTCCAGTTCCTCGGCAATGGCGGCAAAGAGCGGCATCTGCTCCGGCTTCAGATCGATCAGAACCGGCATCAGCAATCGCTGGCGCTGCACTTGCTCCACCTGACGCTCGCGCAGAATCTTCTCAAACAAAACGCGCTCATGCGCCACATGCTGGTCGATGATCCAGAGACCCTCTGCATTCACCGCCAAAATAAAAGAGTCGCGCAACTGCCCCAGAGCACGCAGGCTATCCAGAGAGTGCAACGTCGCGCCAGAAACATTTGCCGTATCCGTATTTGGAGCATTCGCATCCAACGCACTTGGCGCAATCGTTGCGGCTTCCGCTGCGATTGCCTGCGCGGCAATGGACATTCCCTGCTCCTGCTGCGGCGGCACGGGAGCCACAGGAGAAAAATACTCCGCGTCCGCCCGCGTTGGAATCACGTCCGAATCGCGCCATCGCGCCTCCGGCGGCATTCCATCCCTCTCCGGTGGCCCCGGCATGGGAGAGACATCGGGCACCAGCGCGGGCGTCATCGCCGCATTGCTGGTGAGCGCCGTTAAAAAGCTGGCCGCTGGCCGCGCCTTCACCATTACGTTGCGCACGCTGTCTCGAACAAAATCGTGGATGAAACTCTGCTGCCGAAAGCGCACCTCCGTCTTTGCCGGATGGACGTTGACATCCACCTCCTCCGGCGGCATCTCCAGAAACAGCAGGACGACAGGAAACGAGGTCGGCGGCAAAATGTTTCGATAGGCCTCGGTGATGGCGTGTTGCATCAGGCGGTCACGAATCAGGCGACGGTTCACAAAAAAATAGATCGAGTTGCGATTCAGCTTTTGCAATTCCGGGCGGGAAACAAAGCCGTGCAGCCGCAAGGCTCCCGGCGCTTGTGGCTGCCAATTCGGTTCGCGCTTCCACGGCGGCGGCTCTGGAATCCCTGCATGGGCAAAGCTCGTCTCTGCCGCGATCGGCATCAGTTGCTCCAGAACCTCGGAGCCAAAAATCTGATAGACTCGCTCGGAAATCTTCTGCACTGGCGGCGCTTGCAGCAGCGCGTTCGCCGTGCTGTGCAGCTCAAAGTGCTTCTCTGGATGCGCCAGCGCGTAGTGCGTCACCAGAGCTGCAATATGCGAAAGCTCAGTCTGCTCGGACTTTAGAAATTTTCGGCGCGCCGGAGTGTTGAAAAATAAATCGCGAATCACAAATGTCGCGCCCGGCGGCATGGCGACATCCGCCGTGCGCAGAATCTTTCCGCCTGCAATCTCCAACTCCATGCCCACTGGCTCCTCGGCGGAGCGAGTGGTCAGATGGACGCGCGCGACCGAGGCAATCGACGGCAGCGCCTCCCCGCGAAAGCCCAGCGTGGCTAGGCTTAGCAGATCGTCGCTGGAGCGAATCTTGGAAGTGGCGTGGCGCTCAAAGGCCAGCAGCGCATCGTCGCGCAACATGCCGCAGCCATCGTCTTCGATGCGAATGAGCTTGCGTCCGCCCGCCTCCACATCCACGCGAATGCGGCTGGCTCCGGCATCCAATGCGTTCTCCAGCAGCTCCTTGACAACGGAGGCGGGACGCTCGACTACCTCGCCTGCGGCGATCTGATTGGCGACCTGGTCGGAGAGAATGCGGATGCGGCCCATTAGATTTCATTGTAGGCCGCATTCACATCGGTTGAGTTTGGCTTGTGGCCCAACTGCGCTTTAGGAGCGCCGCTTTTTGGCAGGCACTGCCGATTTTCCGCGCGCTGCCGATCCTGCGCGTTTTGCTCCCTTGGATTTTGCCTTTCCGCTCTCATCCTTTGCGTTGGAAGCTTCGTCGCGATCCCCCACCAAATGCAAGCGCATAAAGTTGGTCGAACCGGTCTTGGTGCGGGTTCCAGCAATAATCCCCAGGATTTCTTTCTGCCGTACAAATCCAGCTTTCTCCAACAGCCGCTCCGCCGTGTCCACCATCTGCTCCGTCGTCTTCAACTTCGGACAGTAGATGGGATACACGCCCCAAAGCAGCATCATGCGATGAACCACTGCATGCACGTTGCTGAGCGCAAAGATTCTCGGCCCTGGATGGTACTTCGAGAGCAGCCGCGCCGTGGTTCCCGTCTCCGTGAAAACAGCAATGCCACTCACGTTCAAGTCCTCCGCCGCATGGGACATCGATTCACAGATGGTCTCCGTAATCGACAACACGCCATAAGTGGCCATCGGACGCTGCACTCCGTCCTGGTGCGCGGTATTGCGAATCTGCTGCTCCGTCTCGGTGACAATCTTGGACATCATGGCAACGGCCTGGACGGGATATTTCCCCGCAGCGCTTTCTGCCGACAACATCACGGCATCGGTGCCGTCGTAGACGGCATTGGCTACATCACTGGCCTCGGCGCGGGTGGGCCGTGGATTTTCAATCATCGACTCCAGCATCTGCGTGGCCGTAATCACCGGCTTGCGGTGCGCGGCAGCGCGGCGGATGATGTGCTTTTGAATGGCGGGAACCTTTTCCGGCGGAACCTCCACGCCCAGATCGCCGCGCGCCACCATCACGCCGTCCGCCTCTTCCAGAATGCTCTCCAGGTGCTCAATGGCCTGCGGCTTTTCCAGCTTGGCGATGATCCAAGTGTCTGCGCCCAGTGCGGTCACGCGCTGCTTAACCAAACGAACATCCTCCGCCGTGCGGACAAAGGAGACAGCCACCATATCGACCGCTTGCTCAATGGCAAATTCAAGATCCTCCTCATCCTTTTCCGTCAGCGAGGGAACGCGCACGGCAATGCCCGGAAGGTTGATGCCTTTGTTTTCTCCCAACATGCCGCCGTTGACGACATCGCACTCCACATCGCCGCCGCGCACGCCGCGCACGCGCAATTCAATCAAGCCGTCGGAGAGCAAAATGCGAGAACCTTTCTCCAGATTCTCGGCCAAGGTTTTGAACGTGGTGCCAATCACGGAAGCGGTGCCCGCAACATCACGGGAGGTAATAATCAGCCGTTGGCCGCCCTGGAGCAGCACTGGAGTGTGATCCTTCAACTGTCCAGTACGAATCTTTGGCCCTTGTAGATCGGCCAGGATGCAAATCGGCTTACCGACCTCCGCCGCCACCTTGCGCACCATCTGAATCAGCTTGGCTTTTTCCGGGTGCGTGCCGTGGGAGAAGTTTAGCCGAGCGATATCCAATCCAGCGAGTACAAGCTCTCGAAATACGGTTTCGTTGTTGCTGACGGGGCCAAGCGTGGCAACTATCTTCGCTCTGCGAGCGGTCGTCGCAGAGTTTTCATCGGAAAGCATCGAGTACATTCTATCTCCAGAGCATTGAAATCTTTCGGATCGAGCACCTAGCGGTCATTGTAACGGGTTGGAGAGGATCGAAGATGTCTTCGGAAAAACTTCCGCGTTGAATTCTGCCCCAATCATCACGCTAATCAAAATGATATACAGCCAGATCAGCAACGCCACGCCCGCGCCCAACGAGCCATAGACCTGCGCATAGTTGGCGTGCCGCGTCACGTACCAGCCAAAGATCAGCGTGGAGGGAAACCACAGCACAGTTGCCAGCACAGCTCCCGGCATCACGCGATGCCAGGATTGCGTGCGTGGCGTGCCGGTGTGATAGATAGTCGCAATCACAGCAACGCTGGTGGTCATCGCCAGCAGCCACCGTGTCACGCGCCACAATAGCAGCACATAGCTGCGTAGATTGTGCCCCGACAAATGGATCATCCACAGTTCAATCTGGTGGCCAAACACAACAAAGAGCGAGGCCAGCATCAGCGGAAACAACGACAGCGGCACCAGCAGCAGCGCAATAAAGCGTTGATGCCAAAAGCTCCACAGGCCAATCGGCAACCTGTAGGCGCGCCGCGAGCATTCCATTAGGGTCGCCATCACGCTGCTAGCCGCCCACACGCTGACAATGGAGGCGGAAAACAACAAATGCATTGACCGACTATGCGCCCCCTGAAAGTAGGCCAGCATCATCGGCGGCACCTCTGGCGGAAACATCTGATAGAGCAGCTCGCGCACCTCGGCGCGCATAAACTCCGCCCCAGGCATAATTGCCACCAGCGTTGCCGTCACCAAAATGGCCGGGAAAACTGTAAAAATCGCGGAGTACGCCGCAGCCTTGGACATCATAATAATGTCATCAGAAAGACTGTTCCAAAGCGCCCGCCGTAAATGTGCCAGCCAACATAACATGCCAATGGAAGACTAACAAAAAAATGAAGCTGCGCGCCCGCGTAGTGCTCCCCCGGCCCCGGCCTCGTGCTCTGATAGAAGATGACATGACACCGTGGATTCGCTTTCCCGAACACGCACGCGCAGCCATTACGGAGAATAATGGCGCAATTCTGCTGGAGACCTCGCGCTTTGACCCATCGAATACGCATAGCTATCTTTTCCTGCATCCTGTCCGCGTGATCTCCGCAAATACGCTGGACGGAATCGCGCAGGTCTTCTCCCAGATAGAAGAAGCGCTTGTCGGCGGCCTCCATGTCGCTGGCTTTTTCTCCTACGAATGTGGCTATTATTTTGAGAAATTTGTCGGCATTCAACCCGATGCACAGGAGCTTCCGCTGGCATGGTTTGGAGTCTACGAGAAGCCTCTAATCTTCGATCACGCGCAGGGACGTTTCCAAGGGAACAATCCTCTCCCGACTCTGGAGCGGAGTCCGCAAAAACATACGAACCCGATTGCAGACAGCGTGGCCCTTGAAATTTCGCGCGCTGCCTATTGCGCCAGCATTCTCAAGATCAAAGAGTACCTCGCGGCAGGCGATACCTATCAGGTCAATTTCACCGACCGAGTATCGCTCCACGCGCAGCATTCGGCATCCGCCGTGTTTGCATCCCTGTTGCAGCATCAGTCCGTCGCCTACGGCGCATGGATGAACGTGGCGGGCCATCACATTCTCTCCTTCTCGCCAGAATTATTTTTCAGAGTCGATGCGGGAAGGATCGTAACCCGACCCATGAAGGGAACCATGCCTCGCGGTTTGGATGCGGACGGAGATGCGCAGGCGGCCCTCCGGCTGCAAAACGATGAGAAAAACCGCAGCGAACACGTCATGATTGTGGATATGCTGCGCAACGATCTGGGCCGCATCTGCGCGATGGGCAGCGTGCAGGTGGAGGACATCTTTTCCATCGAGCGATACGAAACGCTGCTGCAAATGACCTCCACGGTATCGGGAACGCTTCGCCCGGAAATCCGCTACTCCGATATTTTTCGCAGTCTGTTTCCGAGCGGCTCCGTTACCGGCGCTCCAAAGATTCGCACCATGCAGATCATTCGAGAGATGGAGCGAACTCCGCGTGGTGTTTACACCGGAGCCATCGGGTATATCTCCCCCGGCGGCACATCTGTTTTCAATGTGGCGATTCGCACGCTGGTCATGCAGGATAGCCGCATCCAGATGGGAGTCGGCGGCGGAATTGTTGCCGATTCCGATCCCGACGAGGAACATCGCGAATGCCTGCTCAAAGCCGCGTTTCTCACCCGCGCTCACCAGGATTTTCAGCTTCTGGAAACGATGCTCTGGGAGAAGGATTTTTGCTTTCTCTCCGAGCATTTGGATCGCCTGGAATCGTCGGCCTCATATTTTAATTTTCCCTTTGACCGCAAAGCCGTCCTCTCGCAACTGCGCGAGGTTGCAGGCGCGTTCCCCGTCTGCGAGCGGTATCGGGTTCGTCTGCTGCTGGATGCAGGCGGGAACGTCACCCTCGACCCGTCCGCGCTTCGCATGGAAAATCCCGCCGCCCGTGTTCGGCTGTCGTCAGAACGCGTCTCTTCCACCGATATATTTCTTCGCCATAAGACCACGCGCCGCCAGATATATGACCAGCAGTATGCCGCCGCTCGCGCCGATGGCTTTGACGAGGCGCTCTTCACCAACGAAAACGGCGAAGTCACCGAGGGAGCCATCAGCAATCTTTTTATCGAGCGCGCCGGAAAGCTGCTAACACCGCCACTCGCCTGTGGCGTGCTGCCCGGAATCTTTCGCCGCCATTTATTGAAAACCCGCGCAACCGCAGAAGAACGCATTCTGACCGTCGAGGATTTGAAAACTGCGGAGGCCGTGTTTCTTTGCAACTCTGTTCGCGGCATTCGCAAAGTGGAATCCCTCTGCTTTGATCCCGCACAAGCGCTACGATAAAGAATTGGAATCGGCTCGCGCCTCTGCCTCGGCGGACGCGGCCACGCGAAGACTTCCCTGTCCATGCCCATACTGCCTGCCATCTCGTCGCCCCTGCACAACACCAGCGCGGAAATCCTGGAGTTCCCACGCCTGCTTGCGCTGGTGGCTGGCTACGCCACCACGGAGATTGGAGGCGCATGGATACAGGCGTTGCGACCCTCTACCGATATTGCCTGGGCGCAGCGCGAGCAACGCCATGTGCAGGAAGTTCGCCGCCTGCTGACTGCGGGGGGCAGCTTCGACTTCCACGGACTCTTCGATCCCGCGCCGTCGCTGGAGCAAGCCTCCATTCCCGGAGCCACGCTGGAGATCGGAGAGATTCGCGCGCTGGCAACTCTGGTGGAACGCCTCGCAGCCTGGCAGCAAACCATCCTCGCAACGCCGGAAGGCTTGGCCGAGCCGCTTGCTGGCATTCGTCAACTTTCCGCGCCACTGCTAGAGAGTGGCTTTACGCAATTGCTGCGCGCGCTGGAAGGAAAATTTGAGCCGGATGGCTCGATTGCCGACTCCGCCTCGCCGGAGCTGGCCCGCATTCGCCGCCAGATGGAGCGCCAGCAGCGAAACATTGAAGAGAGTCTGCGCGCCACGCTGCGGCGCATGGGCGAAAGCGGCTCAGCACAAGAGGACTGGATCACCGTACGCGGCGAGCGCTTTGTCGTCCCCGTTAAAGCGGAGTGGAAGCGGCGCATTCCCGGCGTGGTGCATGGAATTAGCTCCAGCGGGCAGACCGTTTTTGTCGAGCCACTGGAGACCATCGAGCAAAATAATGAGTTGCAACGGCTGCTCGAAGAGGAGCAGGCGGAGATACAGCGGATTCTGGCCGAGATCACCCGCGCCTTTGCCGCGCACGCGCAGGCTATTGCTATTGGGGCCGCCATTCTCGCCGAGGTGGAATCGCTCTTTGCGCGGGCGCGCTTTGCCGTGGAGTTTGCCTGCGTCGCTCCCGAATTGTTTTCCCCGGAATTTTCTCCCCCCGCAGAAATAACTCCTCGGCTGGAACTTTGCGCGGCACGGCATCCTCTTTTAGAAAAACGTCTTCGCGCCTCCGGCGGCGCGATTGTTCCACTTGATCTTGCGCTGGAGGATGCCGCCCGGCAGTTGATTGTGAGCGGCCCCAATACTGGCGGCAAAACCGTTGCGCTCAAAACCGTCGGTCTGCTGGTGCTGATGGCGCAGGCGGGCATTCCCGTCCCCGCAGAAATTGCGCGCCTACCGCTCTTTGATGCGGTGCTGGCCGACATCGGCGACGCGCAATCCATTGAGCAAAACCTCTCCACCTTTTCGGCGCACATCACGCGGCTGGATGCAATTGCGCGTCAGGCAACGGATGCGTCTCTTGTCTTACTCGACGAACTTGGCTCGGCCACCGATCCCGAAGAGGGCGCAGCACTGGCCGCAGCCATTGCAGAACATTTTGTGCGTCGGCGAGCCTGGTGCCTCATCTCCACACATCACACTTCGCTCAAAGTCTATGCGGCGAACACGCCGGGCGTGCAGAATGCCTCGGCGGGCTTCGATGAACAGACGCTGGCTCCCACGTATCGGATTCGCATCGGCGTGCCGGGAGCCTCCGCAGGCATCAACATCGCGCAGCGGCTGGGTTTGGACGCCGCGATTCTTGCCTCGGCGCGGCAGCGACTGGGCAGCCAGACCGAGCAGGTCGCGCAATTTTTAGACCGCCTGCACGCGGATATTTTGGCCATCACCGAAGAGCGCCATCATCTGCAATTGCGAGAGCAGGAAGTTGCGCGCGAGCGCAATCGTCTGGAAGTGGAAGGTCGCAAGGAGCAAAAGCAGCAGGCGCGCGCGCTGGAAGACAAGATGGCCTCTCTGCTGAAGGAGATGGAATATCAGGGGAAAGAAATGCTGCGGGGCATTGAGGATCGCAGCCTGCAACAAAAAATCGGCAAGGAGGCTGAGCGGCGCATGGCGCAGTTGCGCCGCGAGTTTCGCGAGCAGTTCGACATGACGGTGGTCGCGCACCAAACTGGCGCGGATAAAGGCGATGTCCACGCGCAAACGCACATCGTGCGCGAGGTGCATGTAGGCGACACGGTCAAGCTGCGGTCGTTAGGCAAGTCAGTTATTGTGCAGCGACAGGTAGATGCCGACACCTTTGAAGTCACTGCCGGAGCGATGAAGATGCGCGTCCGCCGCGATGATGTTGCCGAGGTTCTCGTCTCCGCATCTGCACGGCGATCGTCAACTCCTTCTCCACTGCAAACAGCGCGGAGTAAAGGCATCCACGTCTCCCTCGCCCGTCCAGAGAACGCAGTTTCGATGGAAATCAACGTGATTGGCCAGACGGTGGACGAGGCAACCGACGCGATAGAAAAATTTCTTGACCGCGCATTTCTCGATGGGCTGTCGAGCATCCGCGTGGTACATGGCAGTGGCATGGGCATTCTGCGCAAGGCGCTGCGCGCGTATCTGGAGCGCCATCCGCATGTAGCCACCGTTCGCGAACCAGCGCAGAATGAAGGCGGCGCGGGCGCAACGGTGGTGGAATTGCGCCAGTAGCATGGAACATCCTGCGCCCTTGGCTTAAATCAAATCCGCATCGGCATCAGGATGTAGCGGTATTTGAAATCATCGTTGGTATCCTCTGGCCGCATCTGCCCTGCCGATTGCGCGTCTTTGAACTCCAAGCGCACCTCGCTGGCGTGGCTGACTGCCTTCAGAAAATCCACCATGTACACAGAGTTAAAACCCACCACCAGTGGATCGTTGCTGTACGGCGTCTCGATGGTATCCTCCGACTCGCCCGCGTCGGTGGAAGAGGAGGAAATTTTCAACTCGTTTTGCTCAAAGCGCATCTTGATAGCGCCAGAGCGCTCATCGGCAAACTGCGCCACACGCTGAATGCAACCCAACAACTCCTCCGTGCGCACGATGACAAACTTATTGTTGTCTCTGGGGAGTACTGCTTCGTAATTTGGAAATTGCCCGGTTAGTTTGCGCGAGGTCAACAGGCATCCGCCAATGCGGAAGTAGAGTGTTTGCTCGTCATCAGCAAAGTCGAGAAACTCCGCGTCAGAGGCGGACAATAGGGATTGCAGTTCACTCAACGCTTTGCGCGGAATCAAGACCTTCTTTTCTCCGCTAACATTGAGCGTCTCGCCTGTCTTTTCAATGTGCGCCAAGCGATGTCCGTCTGTTGCAACCAGAATCATACCTCCATCTTTGAGTGTCAAAAGCGCGCCGTTCAACGTATAGCGCGATTCCTCATTCGCAATGGCAAAGATGGTTTTACTAATCATGGCGCGCAAGGATGCGCTGGAAAGACGAATGGCGGATGCCTCTGGAAACTGTGGAACTTGTGGGAAGTTTGCTCGCGCCATGCCAACCATCTTAGTGTTCGACCGCCCCATGCGAATCTGCACCCAGTGGTTTTCCATCAATTTAATACTGATCTCACCCTCTGGCATCAGCTTGATGTAGTCGTAGAGTTTGCGCGCTGGAATCGTACAGGCTCCAGCCTTTTTCACTTTAGCCTCACAGGATGTACGGATACTCTGATCGAGATCTGTGGCTGTGATGGTCAAGCGGCCATCCTGTGCTTCTAACAGGAAATTCGACAAGATGGGGATTGTGGTTTTTCTCTCCACCACGCCCTGGGTTGCGGTTAATTCTCGCAGCAACTGCTGCCGATTTACACTGATTTCCATCTCGGTGCTCTCGACCATTGGCTTCTCCGGCTCTACTTCGAGGCTTGGCATGTGTTTTATACCCTCTCAAACTTGTACACCACACGACAAAATTTTGTTTCGTCGTGTTCTTGGGTTGGCTTCATTGTAGAGATAAAGGGTAATGAAATGGAATAAATAAATAAGGAAAAGTTGGAGATATAGAGGAAAAAAGTTACAGAGAGGTTCTTCTGTGCTTTTGGACTCTATGCGCGCCGCTTTTCTACCCTTTAAAAATAAAACAAAATACATTGAGCCGTAGTAGTCGATGCCTGAGGAAATTTGGATATTCCAGACAAGTGCTTATTGGTAAGCACGATGGAAAGGGTTTCAGATTTAGAAAAGTTGGAATGTAGATTTAGGAAATCAGGGAGAACAGGCATTAGAGGTTATTCCACAGAAATACCGTCCACGGATACCCAGAGAATGCACATCCTCTCCTCATACTCCCCTGTGGAGGAAGTGGACGGCATGTGTAAAGACCGCCAAAAAGCACGCTGGGCGCATGCTTTCCTCTATCCAGAAATACACAAAGAGAAAGATTGTAGGAAATTTCCTTCTTTCATTCCACTCTCGCTTAGAATCAAAGCCATGTCCTACACCGCAGCCGTCGAGCGTCTATATGCCTTAGGGCAGGAGCTTGCGCCTGCGCCCGACAGAATAGCGGGCACGATCTCCGGTAAGGATTCTCTACACACGCGGCGCAAATTCGATCTGGATCAAATGCGCCTGCTGGCTACGGCCTTGGGCCATCCAGAACATGCGTTTCCCAGCGTGTTGATTGCGGGCACCAACGGCAAAGGATCGACAGCGGCAATGCTGTCCAGCATCCTGCGCGCGGCGGGCCATCGCGTGGGACTTTACACCTCTCCACATCTGTCGCGGGTGAATGAGCGCATCCAGATCAACGGCGTGGAAATCTCCGACGAAGATTTTGCGCGGCTCTACTTCCGCGTGGATGAGGTTGGCTCCGCGTTGGTGACAGCGGGAAAACTCCCCCATCCGCCCAGCTTTTTTGAGGCGATTACGACGCTTGCTTTTCTTTATTTTTCTGAACAGCAGGTGGAGCTTGCTGTACTCGAAGTTGGCCTGGGCGGACGTTTAGACGCGACCAACATTGTCGAGCCACTTCTTTCGGTCATCACCGATATTTCTATCGACCATACGGAATGGCTGGGGCTGACGTTGACCGAGATTGCGCGCGAGAAGGCGGGCATCCTGCGCCGGAATGGTGTTTTGGTCACGCTGTCGCAGCATCCAGAGGCCAATCAAGTGCTGGGCGAGGTGGCGATAGAGTTGGGTGTGATCGGCATCAACGCCGCCGAATATCTGCCCCCCCACGATGCAAGCGCCTGGGGCGCAGCTTATTCCGTGAGCGTACTCGGCGAGAGGGTTGAACTTGCGCCGCCGCTGGCGGGAACGCATCAACATCGCAACGTGGCGCTGGCCGTGGCTGCCGCCGTGGAATTATGTAACCGTCATGGTTACAAATTAAACGCAGAGGCTGTGGCGACTGGGGTTCGAGCGACGCGCTGGCCCGCCCGACTGGAGCGATTTTCCCTGGGAATCGGGCAATCCCTAGGAATCGGACAGGCAGGGGCGCTGCTCCCGGAAGTATTGTTGGACGTGGCGCACAATCCTGCCGGAGCTTGGACGCTGCGCTCTGCTCTGAGCGCCGATCCAAAATCTGGGCCGCGCACACTGGTCTTTGGCTGTATGCAGGACAAGGCCTATGCGGAAATGGCGCAGATTCTTTTTCCCATCTTCGATCATGTGGTGGTTACGCCTGTTGATTCGCCGCGCACCAGCCACGCGGAGGATTTGCTTGCCGTGGCCGAGGCCGTTGGCGTGCCCGCGACTGCGGCAGATACGGCGCTGGACGCGTTGCGGCTGGCGCTGAAGCGGACACCGCCGGAGGGCCAAGTGGTCTGTGCAGGCTCCATCTATTTGGCCGGGCCGCTGCGGGCCTGGTTGCAGAAACAGTTGCAGGAAGAGTTGCAAGCGCGCCAAGCAGGTTCCAACCCGCGATGAGACCCCCGCTACAAGCTCCGACACAAACAACGGAAGAAACTCCAGTCCCCACGGGAGGTGCCGTCAGCGCACAGCCCCCGCCATTGCGCTCCAGCGTCTGGGCGCGTTGGTTCAGTCATCTGCTGTTGGCTCCGATGTTTGGTTTGGCGACCACTGTCTTTGGCAGTGTGGCGCTGCTAGCCTCCTTGGTCGATGCGACGGGTCGTTGGCAGCACCGGATTGCGCGGGTCTGGGGCAGCACCGTGCTGCGCATTAGCCTGTCGCCGGTTCGCGTGATCGGCGCGGAAAATCTCGACAAGAATCAAGCCGCTGTTTATGCCGTTAACCACCTGTCTTACATGGATACGCCGGTGGTCTTTAGCAAGCTGCCCTTTCAGTTTCGCATTCTGGCCCGGCACGATCTCTTCCGTATTCCCTTCATTGGCTGGTATCTGCGACGTTCTGGGCAAATCCCCGTGGACAGCAGCCATATACGATCCAGTCTTTCCAGCCTGAATCGAAGCGTGCAGGTGCTCAAGCAGGGGATGCCGCTGGTGATTTTTCCCGAAGGCGGTCGTTCGCCCGATGGCCAGTTGCAATCTTTTTTGAGTGGCGTTGCCTTCATCGCCATTCGCGCACAAGTGCCCGTGGTGCCGATGGCTCTGGTGGGAACCTACGAATTGATGCCCATGCACACCTATCACCTGCGCCCGCGTCCACTCTATCTTGTTATAGGGAAAGCTATTTCTACGACAGAATACACACCCAAGACCGCCGATGCCCTGATGCGGCGCATTCACGATGAGATTGCCAGCATGTACCATCAATACACGGAGTTGCCGCCGCAAGAGGCTCAGATTTCGTAGCTCGAACTAGGAAAGCTAGAATCAAGAAAACAACCAGAGCTAGGAAAATATGCGACCACGCATCGCCATTCCGCTGCCAACCAGCACCAACCCGGAGTACAACGCCCGCGCTTGGCCGCAGTACGCGGCGGCGGTCACGCGTTTCGGCGGTGAGCCGATCGAGGTCTCTTGGTTGCTTTCTTCTGCTGACATTGCGCGCTTGGTCGGCACCTGTCAGGGGATTTTGCTGCCAGGGAGTCCGGCGGACGTAAATCCCCACAAGTATGGGGCCGAGTCGGAGCCGGAGACCGCCGCTGCCGATCCGGCCCGCGAAAATGTGGACGAGCTACTGTTGCAGGATGCACACAATTTGCATCGACCATTGCTCTGCATTTGCTATGGGATGCAGACGTTGAATGTGTGGCGGACGGGAACCCTAGTGCAGGATGTTCTGCCCATTCCGGTGAATCATAAGGCTCCACGCGGGGTTGCGGTGGCGCATTCCGTGGCGGTGGCTCCTGATTCCATGCTGGCGGCCATGCTGGAATCGGCCAGCGATGTGGAACATATGGCGGATATGCTCCGGATTCCCGTCAATTCCAGCCATCACCAGGCCGTGGGCATTGCGGGAGACGGCCTGCGCGTGGTGGCACGCTGTCCGCAGGATGGCGTGGTGGAGGCCGTCGAAGGAGAGCAAACAGGCGGCGAGCAGGCCGGACATTTCGTCCTGGGACTGCAATGGCATCCAGAGCGCACACTGGAAGAAAGTGCCGCTTCTCGCGCGATCTTTTCCCATTTTCTACAGGTTGCACAGGCATGGCAGCCCCGCGCCATTCGCGAATCTTTGGGATAAGCAAGGATAAGCTGGGAGATAGGCAGATTTCTTGAAAACAGCCAGCAGAACATCGGAACTCTTGACCCCAGAGCAACTTGCGGCCTGGGCAGGTTCAGCCGTATTCGCTGCGCCGTCCCTCCCGACCAACCTGTGGGAGCAACTTGCTGCCTACGTGGAGCTGTTATACCGATGGAACCAGCGGATGAACCTGACTGCCGTGCGCCAACCGCAGGAGCTGGCGCAGATACACTTGGCGGAATGTCTATGCTGTGCCCAGATTTTGCCGCCGGGAATTGCCACGTTGCTGGATTTTGGTTCTGGCGCGGGCCTGCCGGGAATCCCCATCCAGTTGGCGCGTCCAGAGATTTCCGTGACACTAGCGGAGGCGCAAGGAAAAAAAGCAGCGTTTTTGCGAGAGGTGGCGCGCGTTCTGGGTCTGCAACAGACCACAGTTTACGCGGGGCGGGTGGAAGCGATGCCTGCCACGCAGTGCTTTGACGCGGTCACGCTCCGTGCTGTGGATCAGATGAATCTGGCATTGCCCGCCGCCGCGCAGCGCGTGGCTCCGGGCGGATGGTGCGCGGTGCTAACCACGGCGGCACAGGCTCCATCGGTTCGCGCGCTTTTGCCGGGGCTGATGTGGCAGGAGCGGGAGAGTCTTCCGGGATCGACGCAGCGCGTGGTGCTTCTGGGGCAGAAGATGGCGTGATGTTCCACGTGGAACATCACGCTTCCCTCGCGCAATATGTTCTACGTGGAACATTTCTACGGCCACAAAAACGGAAAAACACAAAAGTTTTCCACGGAACAGTTTTTTTTGAGGTTTATTTCGCAGTCTGCCCACAGGCAGATAACCCTTGCAGAAGGGAAGCTTGCAGCGATTTTCCGGCATGTCCACGAATGTATTCCACAGATTTGTCTTGGAAATGCACAGAGATCTGGCATTGCCCCCATCCCATTCGTTCGGTACTCTACTTGCCAGCCCATGCAAAAGACTCTCGCTGTCGTCAATCAAAAAGGTGGTGTGGGTAAAACCACTACTGCCATCAACCTCGCCACCGCGTTTGCGTTGGAGGGATTACAGTGCCTGCTGATTGATTGCGACCCGCAGGCCAACACTACGGGCGGCTTGGGCTTTCAGCGGGACGCGGATCGCCACTCCGTCTACGATCTGCTACTGGGCAATGCGACAGCGGAGGAGATCGCCCTGGAGACGGGCTTGGAGCGCTTGCGATTGATTCCCAGCAGCAAGCATCTGATCGGAGCCAATATCGAGCTGGTACCGTCTAAAGATCGCGCTTTTCGACTCAAGAATGCCATTCAAGGGGTTCGGCAGACCTACGACTGGATTGTTTTGGATTGTCCCCCGGCGCTCGATCTGTTGACTCTAAATGCGTTAGTGGCTGCCGATTCGCTGCTAATCCCCATGCAGGCCGAGTATTTTGCCCTGGAAGGCGTCAGTGAGCTGGTGAGCACACTGGAGCGCGTTCGTGACTCTATCCATCCCGATCTGGTGATTGAGGGCGTGGTGCTGACCATGTATGACGAGCGCACGAATCTTGCCCAGCAGGTGACGGAAAATCTGCGGAACTTCTTTGGCGAGAAGCTGTTGAAGACCACGATTCCACGCAATATCCGCGTGGCCGAAGCTCCCAGCCACGGGATGCCCGTGCAGGTCTATGATGCTCGTTCCCGCGGCGCGGAGAGCTACATGGAACTGGCCCGCGAGATTCTCCATCGGAACCATGTCGAGAGTCCACGCGAAAAGGAGCGCAAGGCCGCCGCCGCGCGCCACCAAGCGGCCAACAAGGAAACCAAGGTTCGTTTCTGGCCGTACACCTGAGTTTAATTTTTGGAGGTTGATCCCATGTCTACACCCACCCCAACGCAAGTCCCAGCGGCTGACAAAGATGCCAGCAAGCGCCGCGCCCTTGGTAAAGGGCTGGAGTCGCTGCTGCCCAGCCGTCCTGCAGGGGCGACCGCCCAGCCTGCGTCCGCGCTGGCTCCGCCGACCGAGTCCGGCAAGCCGCGCGAAATTCCCGTCGAATTGGTGGATCGCAATCCCTACCAGACACGCAGCAAGGTGGACGCAGCCCAGCTAGAGGAGCTATCTCGCTCCATCGCCGCGACCGGAGTGGTTCAGCCCATCGTGGTGCGCCCGCTGTCCAATGGCCGCTTCCAGTTGATTGCTGGCGAGCGTCGCTGGCTGGCCTCGCAGAAGGCGGGCAAGGCCACGATTCCGGCGATTTTGCGCCAGGTTTCTGACGAGCAGGCGATGGAGATGACCATCGTTGAGAACCTGCAACGCGCCGACCTGAACGCGATGGAGCAGGCCCGCGCCTATGAACGCTTGGGCCGCGACTTCAAAATGACCCAGGAGCAGATGGCGCAGCGCACGGGAAAAGATCGCGCCACTATCGCCAACTTCCTTCGTTTGTTGCGTTTGCCGATAGAAGTCCAGGGCAAAGTCGAAGCAGGTGAGTTGAGCTTTGGCCATGCGCGCACGTTGCTGGCGCTGGAGGCTCCAGAGGCCATCCTGAAGGCGGCGAGGAAGATTACGGCGCTGGCCATGTCCGTTCGCCAGACGGAGACCTACATTCAAGGTCTGATCAACCCAGAAAAACGCAGCAACAAAGGCGAAGATGTGGCGAATTTGCAGCCGCAAGATCCGAATGTCCGCGAGGCGCAGGATCGTCTGCAACGCGCGCTGGGTCTGAAGGTTCGCGTAGAGGACAAGCGCGGCAAGGGGCGCGTGGTGATTGAATACTCCGGGCTGGAGGATTTTGATGCCCTGATGACAGCCATCGCCGGGGAGTAAGGGCAGAGCGCGTTGCAAAGTTTGCCATTCTGAACGAAGTGTAGCGGAATGAAGAATCCAGAGAATACTGGCGCAACAGACGAAGCATCGACCACAGAATGACTTCTCAAAAGTGATCTAGGAAATTTAATCCATGAAGATTTCGCAAGCGCTTTTTCGCTATCGTGACGGGCTGATTGTTGCCATTCTGCTGCTGGGATTTTGGGCACCGCTGGATCGCATGGGCGGGCAGCATCCTTCCTCGACCTGGCTGGTGCTATCGGGGCTGTTGGCGCATCATCATCTGCTGCCCATCGAGGATGCCAGCATTGCTGTGACGGCGCTGGCTACGCTGCTGGCGCTGGCTGCAGCCATCCTTCGCACCTGGGGCGCGGCCTATCTGGGCAGTGGTGTTGTGAAGGCCACCGCGCTACATGGGGAGCGGATGGTCGCCGACGGGCCGTATCGCTACATGCGGAACCCGCTCTACCTTGGCTTGGAGCTGCATGTGCTGGCGCTGACGATTCTGATGCCGCCCGGCGGAGCCGTCTTCGCGCTGGTTGCCATTCCGCTGCTGCTAGCCGTGCTGATCCATGCGGAGGAGCAATATCTGACGGCGGAGAAGGGCGAGGTCTATCGCGCATACATGCGCCAGGTGCCGCGTATATTGCCAAGATTGTTTCCGCGTGTTGCCGCTGGGGGTGAGAATCCGCGCTGGGGGCAGGCGCTGCTGGGAGAAATATACATGTGGGGCGTGGCGCTGACCTACGCCGCGCTGGGATATCGTTACAACACGCTGCTGCTGGCGCAGGGAGTTGTGATCTTCTATGGCGCGTCGCTAGTGGCGCGCGCGTTTTTGCCCAAACCGTGATGGCGCGAGGAACGAATGCCGCAGATTACAAAGGCAACAGCATGCAAGTGTCAACAAAAGGCGGGGGCGCTTACGAGATTATCTGCAAATAGATATGGTTTGTCTCCAGCAGATCATAAGGGTGCCCAGCAATAGAGGAGCAAGAATCCAGAGAATGCTGGCTCCACCGGCGCAGCACAGACCTTCTGAATTCTTCGCTGCGCTCAGAATGACGCCTTTTCTCGCTCAGTCCAAAGATGCCTTTTCTATGAAATCTCAGATTCCTCCGAATCCACAAGCCTGTCAGCGCCAGCGCACAATACATCGTTCCGCTCTCCAGATTCAGCAATCCGAAACGCCGCAGGTATCGCGAACAAATGGATGTGGTTCGCTAAAATCCCTCTTCCATTCGCCTCGGCCCATCCCCATCCCGTAAAATCGTTTGTTCGGGTCGGGTGAATCCGGCGCGACCCGAATCTCATCTTTCGCAACGAAACGGAGCATTCCCTTGGCAGAGACAATTTACGACGTAGCCATCATCGGTGGCGGCCCCGCTGGATATACCGCAGCCATTCGCGCCGGACAGTACGGCCTGAAGGTCGCGCTGATTGAAAAAGAGAGCAAGCTGGGCGGCACCTGCCTGCACTGGGGCTGCATTCCCACAAAATCGCTGCTCTTCAACGCCGAGGTCTACGACCACCTGAAGCGCGCCAAGGAGTACGGCATCGAGGGTCTGGGCGAGGGCAAGCTGAACTGGGCGACCATTCTGAAGCGTAAGAATGACATCGTCATCAAGCACGCCAAGGGGCTTGATTTTCTGATGAAGAAGAACAAGGTCAACACCTTTGAAGGGCACGGACGGCTGACTGGCGCGGCCAAGGATGGCATTCACACCGTTGAGGTCAACACCGAGGGCGGTGGCGGCTCCGATGGCGAGCGCAGCTTTTTGAAGGCGAAGAATGTCATCGTCGCTACTGGCTCCGATGCCAAGATGCTGCCCGGCATGGAACCGGATTCGCGCATCCTGACCAACATGGAAATCCTCTCCATGACGGCGATTCCAAAATCGCTGGTGGTGATTGGCGCAGGCGCGGTGGGCGTGGAGTTTGGCTCCATCTTCAAGAGCTTCGGCGCGGAGATCACCATCATCGAGTACCTGCCCCGCGTGGTGCCCAATGAAGATGAGGACGTGAGCAAGGAGCTGAATCGGCTGCTTCGCAAGCGCGGGATTGATGTACACGTTGGCGCGAAGGTGGACAAGGTGGAGAAGACCAAGGACGGCGTGAAGGTAAGCTTTACTGGCTCCGACGGCAAGGCGAATGTGAAGGAGGCCGAAAAGGTGTTGGTTGCCGTGGGGCGCGCGCCGCGCACGGAGCAGGTGGGACTCGACAAGACGAAGATTAAGCCGGAACGGGGATTCATCAAGGTAAACGAGTGGATGGAGACCGAGGAACCGGGCGTGTACGCGATTGGAGATATCGTGGCCGGGCTACCGCAACTGGCGCATGTGGGCGCGATGGCGGGCATGGTGGTCGCAGCCAAACTGGCGGGGAAATATGCGCGGCCCGTACGGCGCGAGCGCATTCCTGCCTGCACCTATTGTGAGCCGCAGATTGGCAGCGTCGGCCTGACCGAGGCCGCAGCCAAGGAAAAAGGCTACACGGTGAAGGTCGGCAAGTTTCCCTTTACGGCCAACTCCAAAGCTTCGATTGTGGATTCGCACGATGGCTTTGTGAAGGTGGTCAGCGATGCGAAGTATGGAGAGATTCTTGGCGTTCACATCATCGGCCCGCAGGCCACGGAGATCATCGCCGAGGCAGTCACGGCGATGGAGCTGGAGGCGACCATTGACGAGATGATGTTCACTATCCACGCGCACCCCACGCTGGCTGAGGCCATGCTGGATGCCTATGGCAGCGTCGATGGACTGGCCATCAACATGTAGTTGAGGATCGTAGAAGAAATGCGAAAAGGCCCGGCATAAGCTGGGCCTTTTCTGCTCAACATTTTTTGAATCCGTTTCCACGAGGCTCCCATAACGTCGTATGCTGCTGCATCTTTTTCATGCCGGACGAATGGACTATGCCGATGCACTTGCGTTGCAGCAGTGGCTGGTGGCGCTGCGCAAGCAGCAGCGCATTGGCGATGTGCTGTTGCTGCTGGAGCATCCGTCGGTGTTGACGCTGGGACGCAACGCGCATCGCAGCAATATCCTTGCCTCCGATGAAGAACTGGCGCGTCGCGGCATCGCGCTGCATGAAATCAATCGTGGTGGTGACGTGACGTATCACGGGCCGGGGCAGATCGTCGGCTACCCCATTCTGGATTTGCGTGGCGAATTTCCCAACAAAAAAGGCCCGCATCTGGGCGCAGTGGAGTATGTGCGTTGGCTGGAAGAGGTTTTGATCCGCGCCTGTGGCGAGTACGGCGTGCTAACTGGGCGCGTGGCCGGACGCACCGGAGTCTGGACGCTGCCCGGTGGGTCGATCCCAGAAAAGAAAATCGCCGCCATTGGCGTGCATATCTCGCAGGGTGTCACGTCGCATGGCTTTGCCTGGAACATTACTGCGGATCTACGCGATTTTTCGCTGATCGTTCCTTGCGGCATCGCCGACCGCTCCGTTACCAGTTTGGATCTGGAGATCGACGAAAACCGCTGCGCGATGCCCACAATGGAAGCTGCGCGGCACGCGGTGGCGCGGCACTTTGGCCGCATCTTTGGTCGTCAGTCGCTATGGGTGGAATCGGTGCAGGATTTGCTTGGCGACTCTTCTGCATCGCGCATCCCATCAGTTGTCATATAAAATGTGAGGTCTGGCGCATATATGCAGAAATTTCTGCTCCATGCCGCCGACAAAAACGGAAACAACGATACGGAGACGAGATTTCATGCCGACAGATGTAATCATGCCGCAGATGGGCGAATCGATTTTTGAGGGCACCATTACCAAGTGGTTGAAAAAAGTCGGCGACAGCGTGCAGCGCGATGAGCCGCTGTTTGAAATCTCGACGGACAAGGTGGATGCTGAGATTCCCTCGCCCGCAGCCGGGGTGCTGACGGAGATCAAAGCCGCCGAGGGAACCACGGTGCAGATCAATACTGTCGTCGCTGTTATTGGCGGCGCGGGAGAGGCAGTGGTTAAGTCCACGCCAGCGGCAGCGCCAGCTCCGGCAGCGCCTGTTGCACCCAAGGCTGACAGTAAGCCTGCGTCAGCGGCAACTCCTGCTCCGGCAGTAGCGCCGACTCCGGCAGCAACGACAAGCGCGCCAGAGGCGACAACCAGCGGTGGCACCAACGTTGTGATGCCGCAGATGGGCGAATCGATTTTTGAGGGCACCATTACCAAGTGGTTGAAAAAAGTCGGCGACAGCGTGCAACGCGATGAACCGCTCTTTGAAATCTCGACAGACAAGGTGGATGCTGAGATTCCCTCGCCCGCAGCCGGGGTGCTGACGGAGATCAAAGCCGCCGAGGGAACTACGGTGCAGATCAACACCGTCGTCGCTGTTATTGGCGGCGTGGCTGGCGGTTCTGCATCGACTGCACCCGCTGCGAAGCCAGCAGCCGCAACGCCTGCGGTGGCCAGCAAGCCCGTGCCTGTGGCAACTCCAGCAACCGCGCCGCCGACGGGCACAGCCGGGCGCATTCACTCCTCGCCGCTGGTGCGCCGCATTGCCAAGGACAATCATCTCGACCTTGCGAAGATTCCCGGCACCGGCGCTGGCGGACGCATCACGAAGGAAGATGCGCTCGGATATCTGGGTCAGCACGGCGAGGGTCAGCACGGCGAGGGATCGGCAGCTCCAGCAGCGAGCGCGACCTCGACGGCAGCCGCCAAGGCTCCAGCAGTCGGCGCTTCCGCCAGCGCGCCGCTAGCTCCGCTCTCCGGCGATCTGGTACCCATGTCGAAGATGCGCTCCATCATCGCCAAGCGCATGGTGGAGTCCAAGCATACCAGCGCGCATGTCCACTCGGTTTTCAAGGTGGATATGACGCGCATCGCGCGCATCCGCGAGCGTGAGAAATCCAAGTACGAGCAGCGCAATGGCGTCAAGCTCACCTACATGCCATTCATTACGCGCGCGGCCATCCATTGCCTGCGCAAGATGCCCATTGTGAATGCCTCGCTGGAAGGCGACGCGATCCGCTATCACCAGCACATCAACGTCGGTATTGCGGTGGCGCTGGATTGGGGCCTGATCGTTCCGGTCGTCAAACAGGCGGAGGAGCGCAGCTTCCTAGGCATTGCCCGCGGCATTGCGGATGTGGCCGAGCGCGCGCGCAGCAAGAAGCTGAAGCCCGATGAAGCCTCCGGTGGAACCTTCACCATCACCAACCCTGGAATTTTTGGCGA
Organism: Acidobacteriaceae bacterium; assembly: GCA_027365415.1. Classification (GTDB taxonomy): domain Bacteria; phylum Acidobacteriota; class Terriglobia; order Terriglobales; family Acidobacteriaceae; genus JAJZIJ01. The sequence continues at coordinate 24,082 of DAHXNK010000004.1, read as the reverse complement.
GCAGTTTGGCACGCCCGTCATCAATCAACCGGAGACGGCGATTCTGGGCGTGGGCGGCCTGTTCAAGGAGCCAGTGGTGCTGACCGATGCCGAGGGCAACGACACCATTGCCATCCGCCACATCATTCGTCTGACGCTGGGCTTCGATCACCGCATCATCGACGGTGCGGAGGCGGGCAAGTTCATGGCCGAGCTAAAGAAATATCTGGAAAATTGGAACGAGGATATCGGGTAGAGAATGGGACTGCTGTGCCTTTGGGGCTGCAGCCCGTCCCCTTCACGGACAGAAGTCCGCCCCTTAAAACCCCCGGCTTGTTCAGGGTTTTCTTAACTTCCCAGCAGCGTTGCGATGACATCTTCTACGTGATAGCTGGAGCGACCCTGCGTTAAGAATTGCGTGACAGAGTTCAGCTCATCCCCGGCGGTCACGATGCCTTTTTCTACGCGCTGGCCATTTCTTGCCTGCGGATGACCGATGTTCGCCACCAGCGCATTGCAGATACATTTTCTTCCCAGAGTGTCTTCCACCTTGCCGCCCTTGGCGAGATAAATGCTGCGTGGCTCGGAGGCGCAACGATAGCCGATGCTGCCCTCTGGCGTCCGATACGGCTCGCGCAAATATCCAAGATCGCAGATGCGCGGCCTCGCGGCGTAAACCTCTGGCTCCGAACAAGTGCCTTCCAGCCGCGCCACCTTGAAGGGGAATCCAGTCGGCGATGCCAGCGGATCGGTGAACACGCGAGCCTCCCCAGCGATAGCTTTGGCGATCAGCGCTTGCTTGTAGTCCTGCCGCAAGCCAGACTCCTCCGAAAAGGCAAATGCAGTTCCAACCTGGACGCCCGTGGCTCCCTGATCGAGCGCCTCCCGGAGTTTCTCTGGGTGCCCATATCCCCCAGCCAGCCAGAAGGGAGCGCCCAATTCCCGCATCTTTGCCATGTCGATGGCATCGCGCTCGCCGTAGATCGGCTCGCCTGCCTCAGAAAGCTGGAGCTTGCCGCGTGGCGGAGCGTTGTGTCCGCCAGCAATTCTCATCTCGACGATCAAACCATCCACCTTGCCACTCGCTTTTTTGAGCATGGTCGTGGCCAGCGTGTTGGAGGAAACGATAGCGAGAAATCGAGGCCGGGGCAAGGGAGCCAGATCGTGCTCCATAAAGTCGCGTGGATTGAAGCGCATGGTCGTGTCATCGCCCTCTAGCGCGCCCGCCACCTGGAGCGTGTACTCTGCGGACTGGTGCTCAACAAAGCGATCCAACACTCCGGGAATCTTCAACGGAATCCCGGCACCCATTAAGACATATCCCACGCCGGCCAGCATAGCTCCATAAATGGTCGGCAGGTGCGCGGTCTGAATCTTTTCAAGATAGTTGATGCCCACGGGGTTGTCGTGACCCTGGCGCGCCAGCCACACTTCGACAAAATTGCTCACAATGCACAACTCGACGGTCTCGTGCGAATTGTCTTTCGCGTGCGCGGCTGCCAGCCGATAGGAAGTTCGTTCGTTCTTGCCGCCGGGAATGAAATACTTCTGCAAAATGCGCTCGGACATGGCAGGAAAAGGAAATGCCTCCAGCCCGCGTCGCATGTGGCCGCCGGGATCGCCATCCTGCAGACGCCGCACCAGAATCTGATCCAGCGCTGTGCCTGAAACAACACCAAGCTGTCCGAGCCGCGAGACGGACTGGGCCAGTCTCCAATTGGACACACCCGCGCCCATGCCACCCTGAATAATTACCGGATATGTACTCATCGCCTTTTCATCTTTTCATCTTGCGGTGTCATTGAACGTCACAGGTTTGTAATAACGTCGCCGTTGTGTAATTTCGATGTCCCTATCTCGTGCTGCGTGCCGCCATGTTTCCCGTTGTAGTGCCGTTGGAAAGATCATCTCTCCAAAGTTAGAGATGCGTCCCCTTCAGGGGGAAATCCATGTGACACATGTCACTGCGGGGCTACAATCTACCACGTAGCTTCAAAGAAGCGGGTGCAGTTCCCTGGCTCGGAATCCGCAGCGCAAAAGTAGAGGTTGGAGCGAGTTTCTTTCCCGGTCTCATGGTACAGCGATTCCAATTCCTGCGTGATGATGCAATGAAAAAGATCGTAATTCTCGGCGGCGGCATTTCCGGACTGGCGGCGGCATTCTATTTGCAGGGATTTGCCGGAGATGCCGTTGACATCACGCTGATCGACAGCTCAGCTCGATTGGGTGGAAAGATTACCTCCGCGCGCGAGGCCGATTTCGTCATTGAGGGCGGCCCGGATTCTTTTATTACGCAAAAAACAGCGGGGCTGGACTTGTGCCGCGCTCTGGGTCTGGAAGATGCGCTGATTGGCTCCAATCGCGCAAAACATCCGACCTATGTATGGAGCCGGGGAAGGCTGCATCCCATGCCGGAAGGCATGATGTTGATGGCTCCAACCATGATGCTTCCCTTCCTGCGGTCACGACTGATCTCCTGGCCCGGCAAAGCGCGAATGGGCATGGAAGTATTGATTCCACGGCGTAACCACGATGCCGATGAGAGTCTGGCCAGTTTTGTGCGGCGGCGTCTTGGCGCGGAGGCTCTCGAAAAGATTGCCGCGCCGCTGATGGCAGGTATCCATGCTGCAGATCCAGAGAAGCTGAGCCTGCAAAGTACATTCCCACGATTCGTGGAAATGGAAAAACAATATGGAAGTTTGCTGCGTGGAATTATGCAGCGGTCGCGGGCCAGAAAGCACGTTCATGCGCACTCTGGCGCGCAGCCACCACCCTCGCCCATGTTTCAAACCCTGCGCGGCGGATTACAACAACTGGTCGATGCTCTGGTGGCGAGACTGCGCCTTTCAACGCTCCTGCTGAACTGTCGTGTGCTGGATGTCACCCGCGAAAATGGACAGTATCGGATCGCTTTGAGCGAAGGCTCGCGCATTCTAGCCGACGAAATTATCTTTGCCACACCTGCCTATGTGACTGCTGATTGGATGCAGGCCATTGATCCCGCGCTGGCATCTAAATTGCGCTCCATCCGCTATGTCTCCACGGCAACGGTCTCCCTGGGATACAAGCGCGAGGATATTCCGAACAAGCTGGATGGACATGGCTTCGTAGTTGCGCACAACGAGAGACGCAGCATAACCGCGTGCTCCTGGTCTTCAGAAAAATTCAAGCATCGCGCTCCAGCGGGTTCCGTTCTGCTGCGCGTTTTTGTGGGCGGCGCGCGCGCCGAATCCCTTGCAGAACAAGAGGAAGACGCACTGGCGCAGATGGCGCAACAGGAATTGCGCGCGACGATGGGCATTACCGCATCCCCGGTTTTCACCAAGGTCTATCGCTGGCATAAGGGAAATCCGCAGTATGAAGTGGGCCACGCGGCTCTGGTTGCCGAGATGGATCGTTTAGCAGCTCGTCACGACGGCTTGCATCTGGCAGGTGCTGCGTATGATGGCGCGGGCATTCCCGACTGCATTCAGCGGAGCATCCAGGTCGCGCAAAGAATCGCAAGAGAATGCAGCACAAACAGAAAAGAGGCCGTATGACCGAGATTGCTCGTCGTCTATTTGTATCCAGCAAGGGAGGGGTTCAGGTGGTTCCACCGCCCGCCGATGTCGCTGCCCGTCCTTCGCATTCTTCCAGCGCTCCGGACTACGCAAAAAATCCCATGCTGGTTTACTGGGAAATGACTCAAGCCTGCGCGCTGGCCTGTCGCCACTGTCGCGCCGAGGCCGTGTCTACGCCCCATCCCGGCGAGCTGACCCGCGCAGAAAGCTCGGCGCTGTTGCGCCAGATTGCCAGTTTCGACAAGCCCTGGCCGCATCTGATTTTGACAGGCGGCGATCCGCTCCAGCGAGCCGACGTGTATGACATTATCGACGAGGCTCACGCTCTAGGATTGACCGTTTCGATCACGCCCAGCGCCACTCCCGGCCTGACGCTTGATGTTCTCGCAAAGTTGAAGGCGCATGGCATTGAGAGCTTTGGATTGAGCCTGGATGGCTCCACTGCCGCGCGGCACGAAGCGGTGCGCGGCGTGGAAGGCTGTTTTAACTGGACGCTGCGCGCGATCAAGGACGCGGCAACGCTGGGGATGCCGATTCAGGTCAACACGCTGGTATCGGAGGAGACGGCGGAGGATTTGCCCGCCATTTATGAATTTCTCAAGACGCAGAAGGTGATGCGCTGGAGTCTGTTTTTTCTGATTGCAGTAGGACGCGGCAAGATGCTGCAACCCATCTCTCCAGAGCGCGGCGAGAAATGGATGCACTGGATCTACGATCTTGCGCGGGTGGCTCCCTTTGCCATCAAAACCACGGAAGCGCCCTCCTATCGCCGCGTGGCCCTGAATCGAATGCGCAGCAGCGGAATGCGCTCGGATGAAATCCAGAACACTCCGGTCTATCGAGGCTTTGGCATTCGCGATGGACATGGCATCGTATTTGTTTCCAATCAGGGAGATATTTACCCTGCGGGGTTTTTGCCGCTCAAGACGGGCAATGTGCGCGCCGACCAGCTTGTGGAGGTCTACCGCGACGCGCCAATCTTTCGCGCGCTGCACACGCCCAGCCAGTTCAAAGGAAAATGTGGCCGATGTGAGTATCGCGTTCTCTGCGGCGGATCCCGCGCGCGGGCGTTTGCCTATACCGGCGATGCGCTGGCCAGCGACCCATTTTGTCCGTATCAACCCAAGGCGGACGATGTGTCTTCGATGGCAAGTTAAGCCACGCAAAAAAAGCTCCAAACAAGTCCCGCCGACATGCAGCATCAACGATGGCTTGAACCACTGAGGGGCAGCCAGGGGAAGGAATGGGACTTCCCCAAGATGTGTTCCTTGCGCTTGCGTAAAGATTGACATGCGGAGTGTACATCCCTGTGACTGACCCGATTGTTCTCGATTCGATTGCCGATGACACGCGAGAACGCCTTCTGAAGATTCTGGAGGGCAACTGGCAGGCAGAGGTGCGTGGGTGCTACACCTACAAAACGCTCGCGGAGCGCGAGTTCAATCCACAGCGCCGCCGCGCCCTGCACCTGCTCGCCACCGCTGAAAAATACCATGCCCAGCTATGGGCAGAGCGCATTCGCGCGCTCGGAGGAACGGAGCCGATCTACCACGGCCCGCAGACCGGGACGGCAGACACGCTTGCCAATCGCGTGGGTGGAAAAGATCTGGTTCTTCGCCGTATTGAACGGGATGAGAGTCGCGCCACGGCGCGGTACACCCGGCAGTTACATGAACTGAAAGATGAACCCAGCATTGCCATCCTCAAAGAGGTGATTGCCAGCGTGCAGGAACATCATCAGATGCTGATCGATCTGATTCAGGATCGCAGGCCACTCTCACCATCGTTTCCTGAAGAGGCACAACGCGCTTTGGATGAACTTACAGCAGCGCGGCAAGGCGACCGCCCCGGCACTCCAGATTGGATCGGCGACGCAATTTATGGGGTGAATGACGGTTTGGGCGCAATCTTCGGCATCGTCTCCGGGGTCTCTGGAGCCACGATGGGGAACAGCAAATTTGTTCTGCTATCGGGAATCGCAGGCATGATTGCCAGCGCTCTGTCGATGGGATCGGGAGCGTATCTCTCCGCAAAGAGCGAGCGCGAAATCTTCCATGCAGAGTTTGCCAGGGAGCGCGATGCTGTCGCGTATAACGAGTCCAAGGCGCGCCAGATTCTTTCTCTTAGCTATCAGGTTCGCGGCCTGCCCGCAGAGGAGGCGGATCGCTTCGTGGAGTATCTGGCCCGCGACAAGGAGAGCTTTGTTCGAACGTTGGCGCAGGAACGCCTGAACACCACGGAAGAACGACTCCGCCGACCGTGGTGTTCCGCGCTTTCTGGAGCGCTGTCCACGGCCATTGGAGCCGCCATTCCCATCCTTCCATTTTTCTTTTTGAGTGGGATTTCCGCTGTCATTTGGGCCGCCATCATTTCCCTGGTCGCCCACTTTGCCGTGGGGGCGGCCAAATCTCTCATCACGATTCGTTCCTGGTGGAGCAGCGGCCTGGAGATGACAGCCATCGGCGCCATCGAAGGCGTTGTAACCTACGCCATTGGCCTTGGCATCGGAAGATTTTAGAGCGGATTTGCAGATGCTGTAAAGGAAAAATGAGGCATGTCATTCTTCCCTTCGCTGCGCTTCGTTCAGAATGACTCCTATGAATTTCTGTCCCACTCCCAGCGAATTCGCCCTATACCAACTGTAGATTTGCTTTAACGCAAAGCGGGCATTTCATTTTGAAATCCCTTTGGACACGGAAACATCGACGGCCTTCATATCCCTAGACTCGACCCGGTTCTTGTAGCTGGCACCGATGAAATCGCGGAATAAAGGATGCGGCTCCAGCGGCTTCGATTTGAACTCTGGATGGAATTGGCAACCAAGGAAGAACGGGTGGCTGGGAATCTCCACCATCTCGACATATGTGGCATCCGGCGTGGTGCCCGTGATGCGCAGGCCAGCGCCCGTCAGCAGCGCTTCATATTCGCGATTGAACTCGTAGCGATGGCGATGGCGCTCGCTAATTTCTGTTGTGCCGTAGGCTCGCGCCGCCAGCGAATCTGGCTGCAACATGCAGGCCCACGCGCCCAGACGCATGGTGCCGCCCATCTCCTCTACGCCGGTCAGTTCGCGCAATTTGTAAATGACGCGATGCGGCGTGGCCGGGTCAAACTCGCTGGAGTTGGCATCGGCAAGGCCGCAGACGTTGCGAGCATATTCGATGCAGGCCGTCTGCATTCCCAGGCAGATGCCGAAGTACGGCACCTGTTTTTCCCGCGCATAGCGGATGGCGTTCAACATGCCTTCAACACCGCGCTTGCCGAAGCCGCCGGGAACCAGAATGCCGTCGAAGCCCGCTAGTTGGCTCTCATAGCTGGTATCGGCAGGGTCTTTGGTTTCGAGACCTTCGGCTTCCACCCAAGTGGCGTTTAGCTTCAAATTATGCGCCAGCGCGCCGTGAACCAGCGCCTCCTTGAGCGATTTGTAGCTGTCCTCGTACTCGACATATTTTCCGATGATGGCGATGGAGACCTCGCCTTTGGGGTGGTAATGGCGATCCAGCAAATCGCGCCAGCGATCCAGTTGCGGTTCCGATGCAGGAAGGCGCAGATACTTGAGCAACAGCGTATCGACATGCTCCTGCGCAAAGACCAGCGGAACTTCATAGATGGAAGGCACGTCCTTCGCGGTGATGACGGCCTGTTCTTCCACATTGCAGAAGAGGGCAATCTTCTGTTTCATGTCGTGCGTCAGAAAGCGGTCGGTGCGGCAGAGCAGAATATCCGGCTGAATGCCGATGGAGAGCATCTCTTTTACGGAGTGCTGCGTGGGCTTGGTCTTCAGCTCCTGCGCGGCGGCAATCCAGGGCACCAGCGTGACGTGGACAAAGACGGTGTTTTCGCGGCCCAGTTCCTGACGCATCTGGCGAATCGCTTCGAGGAATGGCAGAGATTCGATATCGCCGACGGTACCGCCAATCTCGACAATCACAATGTCGGTGTCGGCAGCCACCTTGCGCATGGCGTTTTTGATCTCATTGGTGACGTGCGGGATCACTTGCACGGTCTTGCCCAGATAATCGCCGCGCCGCTCCTTGGTAATGATCTGCTCGTAGATGCGGCCCGTGGTCAGATTGTTGTCGCGGGTGAGCCGGGCGTGCGTAAAGCGCTCGTAGTGGCCCAGGTCGAGATCGGTCTCTGCGCCGTCGTCGGTGACGAAGACCTCGCCATGTTGAAAGGGCGACATGGTGCCAGGATCGACGTTCAGATACGGGTCGAACTTCATCAGGTTGACGCGCAGACCGCGACTCTCCAGCAGACAACCGATGGAGGCTGCGGCAAGACCCTTGCCAAGACTGGACACAACTCCGCCGGTCACGAAGACATATTTTGCCGACATCAGAGCGGCTCCCTAAATGAAATGTTTGGATGGACGTGCAAGATGGGCACGTCCTATTTTCGCAGACTTCGGGCGGGATGGAAAGACATTTCGCGGAGAGACATCGAAGAACTTGTTGAAAAACGAATTCAAGCGCCAGAATTGTCTTTCAATAAGTTCTTCGGGAAGGATGCTGTAGAAATCAGTGGAGTTGCGCGAGCTTCTGTTCGGCGATGGAGCTAGCTTGCGTGTCTTTCTCCGTGTCTTTAATGTGCGCGTAGAGTTGCTTGGCCTGCTGCGGATTGGTCTTCTCATACATTGCTGCCAAGGCAAGCTCGGATTCGCCGACAGGGACGCTGACGGTGGGATGCGCTACCAGATGCTGATATATCTGAATCGCGTCCGAGGCTCGGCCCGTCTGTTTATCAAGCCCGGCCAGAGCCATCTGCGCCAAGGCTGCCAGATCGCGACCTCCATGATCGACGACCTGGTGCAGTGTGCGTTCGGCATCGGCATTTCGCCCCATAGCCATGTAGGTTAGCCCGACAAAGTATTCCGCGTTTTTGCCTGCGCGGGTCATGGCGTAGTGGTTGGCCACTTTTAGGAACTCGGCGTTGGCCTTCGTTGCGCGGGCAATGGGGGAAGGATAGGTCTTTGCGCCGGGCGGATCCGTGGGCTGCGCAATCGGTGTCAGGTAGGTTTCCATCGCGAGACCAAAGGCGGCCTGCGACTGATCTTGCCGATTCTGGTAGAGCACGATGCTGCCGATGCCAACAACCAGCGTGACAAAGACGACGAAGGTAAAGAGGAGAACGGCTTTCTTGTTCTCCTGCAACCAATCCATACCGGTTTTCGCGGTATCAATCAGGGCGTTGTGTTTCAGGGCGTGACGAGTCTGTGTGTCCACGGGATTATGAGCGCATCCTTACCAAAAGAGAAGCTGGCGAGCCTTGCGGGCTTCCACGCCAATCCTCCTTAGTGTATCAGCCTGAAAAATCAAGGGTCAAACAGCATCTGGCCGGGGGATTCTCTGGCTGGGCACAAAGGCGCTGCTCAACATCCGCTATGATCGTTTGCATCGGTACTGCATTGAGCCACGACCACACTTCCAATTTATTGACGAGAGCCGGAAACAAAGCCGATGGAAATTCAACTGGCCACGATCGAGAATCGCCGCGCGGGCGGAAAAAAACATGCTGGAGGCGATTGGCTGCTGGACTATGCCCGCCGGATCGGCCATTTCTGCCGATTTCGGCATGAGGTCTTCGCCTCCGAATCCGCGCTCTTGCTGGCCTGCGAACGGTCGCCGGGGCGAATGTCGCCCTATCTGGTTCTGCTGGATAGCCGGGGCAAGCAGATGACCTCCGAAGCTCTGGCCGCGTGGCTGGGCAAGCAGCAGGACAGCGGTACGCGGCGAATCCTCTTTGCCGTTGGCCCAGCGGATGGATGGTCGGAGGAGGCTCGCCAGCGCGCGAACCTCCTGCTCTCGCTGGGGCCGATGACGCTGGCGCATGAACTGGCCGCTGTAGTGCTAGCGGAGCAAATCTACCGGGCCTTTACCATCCTCAAAGGCCTGCCCTATCACCTACAGCATCGCTGACACTACTGCGCGCGAAAGAGTAAACATCTCCCGGAACATTGATCTGGCAAAGTTCCGGCACCGATAAACTTGCATGTAATACTAGGGAACAGGAGTTTGGTTTCTCTCTGCAGCACATGTCAGGATTAGGTTTGTACGCGGCATTCTGTACGCGCACAACATCTGGAGGAAATTCTTTCCCGTGCCCCAAGCGCTTCGCGTTCCCCCTATTGATTTCAAAACACGATTTCCAGCATTGGATGGCATCCGCGCGCTTGCAATTACTATGGCCTTCCTGGCCCACTATGGTGGTGGTTCTCATGGCGGCCATGTACTTCGAGCATTGAATCAAATACGAAGCCGGGGATGGATTGGGGTTGACCTATTCTTTGTGCTTTCCGGGTTTCTCATTACTGGAATTCTTTTCGACACGCGCAACGATTCCCATTTTTTTCAACGTTTCTTTGCTCGCCGAAGTTTGCGGATACTTCCAGTGTTTTACATGGTTTTTGCAATTCTCTTACTCCTCACGCCGATATTCCATTATCAATGGCACTGGATGCAGTTGACCTTCTTGATTTACCTTGGAAACTTCTTTGCAAACCACAATTGGTCTTTATATTTGCTGATAAGTCGGAATTATCCAGATGCGACAGTCCTTTTTGATCACTTATGGTCGTTGTGCGTGGAAGAACAGTTCTACCTTTTATGGCCCCTCGCTGTCTGGGCTATTCGGGATCGGGTAAGGCTTCTATGGACAGCCGGAGGCATTGCTGCATTTTCCGTTGTTCTTCGAGTGGGCATGCTTGCTTTATTTCCAGAAAATGTCGCGGCAACCTGGATACCCCGCACGCTTCCTTTTCGAATGGATACCCTGTTGATTGGCGCGATTCTCGCGTTGCTGCTTCGCGGGCCATCTGCGGATGTATGGCTGCGTCGCTGCAAATCCATTACGCTATGGGGGGGTACTCTCCTCCTTCTATTTCTTGCGATTCCCATCGAGGCAAGCGCGCGTTGGATGCTAACAATTGGATTTACGCTGATAGCGATCGTTGGCGCTGGACTTATTGGAAGTACGCTGCAACCCGGATCTCTCGTATTCCGTTTTTTTACTCTTCGTCCGCTGCGCACTCTGGGGAAGTATAGTTATGGTTTTTACATTTACCACATGCTTTATAGGACAGAGTGGATACGATTGCTTAAATTTATTTCAAGCAGGACACACTCCATTATGATTGGAGGTCTCATTGAGATACCTTGCAACTTTTGTGTTATGTTCATCATTTCAAAGTTAAGCTATGACTTTGTAGAGATTCGATTTCTTCGCTGGAAAGATAGATTCCAGTATGACTCGGAGAAACTGGAACATCGGCATGTGTTTCCTACCATGTAGGGAAGTACATTCTGCGCCGCGACGAGGATGGAGCGCTCGGCTTTTTACCGTGTATTCCTGCCGGAGAGAAAATTTCTACCAGAAGATGGGATTCGTCATACATTTCCCGTTCCTCCAACTTATAATCTCCCCATGAAGCAAGCGCCGCTGGTCGGCGTGGTGATGGGGAGTCAAAGCGACTACGACACCCTGCAACCCGCCATCGACATTCTGAAGGAATTTTCCATCTCTCACGAGGCGCGTGTTGTCTCCGCGCATCGCACCCCCGACTGGCTTTTTGAGTACGCCAGCACTGCAGAAGCGCGCGGCATTCGCGTTTTGATTGCCGGAGCCGGCGGCGCGGCGCATCTACCCGGAATGCTGGCGGCCAAGACGCATCTGCCCGTTCTGGGCGTTCCCATTTCCGCAACCCTGCTCAACGGAGTCGATTCGCTGCTTTCCATTGTGCAAATGCCGAAGGGCGTTCCCGTGGGTACGCTCGCCATTGGCAAGCCGGGCGCGGCGAATGCGGCCTTACTGGCGATTTCCATTTTGTCATTGCAAGACGCTGCGCTGCGCGCGCGGCTGCTGGCATGGCGAGAAGCGCGCAAGCAGGACGTGCTGGCAGTGGAGCTGCCGGAGTGAGCCAAGCAACCGACATCATTTTTCCCGGCGCGACGATCGGCATCTTGGGCGGTGGGCAACTGGGTCGCATGACGGCGATGGCGGCGCGTTCCCTTGGCTATCGCGTGCAGGTGCTTGATCCCGACCCCAGTTGTCCGGCGCGATTTGTCGTAGATGCCTGCTTTGAGGCATCTTGGGAAGACGCTCACGCAGCAGCCAACCTAGCGCGTGGTTGCGATGTGGTCACGCTGGAGATTGAGCAGATATCCATCGCCTCGCTTGAAGCTGCGGCGCAGCACGCTCCCGTGCGCCCCGGCGCGAAGATGCTGGCCATCATTCAAGATCGCATATTGCAAAAAGATTGGCTGGCAGCGCATCATCTGCCGCTGGGCGAGTACGCATCCGTCAGCGATGCCGCGCAACTGGAGGCGGCGGTAACGAAGATGGGCGGGCGCTGTTTTGTAAAAAGCGCGCACGGTGGATATGACGGGCGCAGCCAGGTGAAGCTGGGCATGGATGCGGATATCGCTGACGCGCAGGCCTGCCGCAGCGCATGGAAGGCGCTGGGCGAGCGGCCTGTGGTGGTGGAGCGAGCGCAACGTCTGGCGCTGGAACTCTCCGTGATGGTGGCTCGTTCGGCGCGTGGAGAATGCGCCTGCTATCCTCCGGCCATCAATCACCACGAACAGCAGATTCTCGTCTGGAGCGGAATGCCCGCAAGCCTGCCGCCAGAGATCACGCGCCAAGCGCACGAGATTGCGTTGGCGATTGCAGCGGCGTTCGCTCTGGAAGGGCTGCTGGCCGTGGAAATGTTTCTGACCACCGATGGCCAACTGCTAGTGAATGAACTTGCCCCGCGCCCGCACAACAGCTACCACGCCAGTGAACGCGCCTGCGCCACCAGTCAGTTTGAGCAGGCCATCCGCGCCATTTGCAATTTGCCTCTCGGCGATGTCGAAATCGTACAGCCTGCCGCGATTGCCAACCTTCTCGGCGATGTATGGATTGATGCAGCCTCCGAAGCTGGCCCGCGTTTTGATGCGGCCCTGGCCATACCGGGCGTGCGACTTCATTTATATGAAAAACATCTTCCACGACGAGGCCGAAAGATGGGACATCTCTCCGCAGTGGGCGCAACGGTGGAAGATGCGGTGGCGCGGGTGCTGGAAGCAAAAGAAAAACTATAACCCGCGTGGGGTTACATACACGCCTTGAAATACATCCGCCATTCTGAATAGTTCATATAGATGCAGTTATGCAATAAAGAATGTTTGTCATTCTGAAGAGTAGTGCAGAACCAGCTTCTCGCCGTCAGATCGAATGGACAACCTATTGCAGGTTGCGATTTTCAGGATCGCGGATCATAGCGGCCAGCAGCGCCGTTCTATAGGCTAGTTGCTCAAGCTCCACGGACTCGTGCGTCGCATGTGCGCCCTCGCCTACTGCGCCCATTCCGTCGAGGGTTGGAATGCCCAGCGCCGAGGTAAAATTGCCATCCGATCCGCCGCCGGTGCTGGCCTCCGTCAAGGAAAATCCCATCTCCGCTGCCAGCGCTTGCGCCTGCTGAAATAATTTCACTGTGCTTTTCGTTCGCTCCATCGGAGGTCGATTCATGCCACCCGACACCTGCACGCGGCAGGCATTGTCTCGCGCGCGCAGGCCACGAAACATGCGCTCCACGCGCGCGGCATCCTGACTGCGGGTAATGCGTACATCGACCTCGACACTTGCCTCCGCTGCCACGACGTTGGAGCGCGTACCGCCTGCAATTACGCCGGGATTCACCGTCAAACCCGTCTTCAAGTTTGTGAATCCGGCCACGCGCTCGACCAGCCCTGCCAGTTCCACAATCGCGCTGTGGCCTTTTTCAAAGTCCACGCCGCTGTGCGCCGCTACTCCCTCGACGTGTAGCTGATATTGCCCCACACCCTTGCGCGCCGTTTTGTAAGCGCCCTGCGGCCCCTGCGCTGGTTCCAGCACAAATACGGCGGCGGACTCGCTCGCCAGCTTTTCCGTCACGGCGCGGGAACAGGGGCTGCCCACCTCCTCGTCGGAGTTCAGCAGCAGCGCCACGGGAGTTGTCAGTTCTCCCGCCTCCAGAAGCAGGCGCAGCGCCATCGCCGCCATCACCACGCCAGCTTTCATGTCATAGATACCCGGCCCAAAAGCCTTCCCCTTCGTTTCCCGAAAGGGCATCCGCGCCAGCGTTCCCATCGGCCATACGGTGTCCAGATGTCCCAGTAGCAGGATGGGGCGGACACGATTCTGCCTGCGTCCAGACTGCGCCTGGGCTGCCGTTGGCAGTGGCTGCGCGGCAAAGCGTGCTTCCAGCAGGTCGCCAAAGTTCTTCTGCCGATGCCAGCGGATTTGGCCCCCCAGCGCGCGCATCCAGGTGGCCACCTGTTGGCTGGCTTGATCCACGGCGGCCTTATTTTCGCTGGGGGATTCGATCTCCACCAGAGTCTTCAACCCGTGCAGCATCTCGCGCTGTTGTGTCTGCGCCGCCGCCAGAAGCTCCTTTGGATTCTTCAGCATCTTTGTTCCTGCCTTCTGCCAATCTCCTGATTTCAAAGAAAAATCTACTGCGAACCCGCCCAATCTGTGGCAAATTTACCACACGGTACCCTTTCTATTCCCATGTACCATCATCCTCGATGGATGGAAGACACTTGTCCATCCTAGATTGATGGGAGCGGAAGGCAACCCTCTTGGCGCACCGTCTGCAATTCGAACAGACTATTCGCGCTGCTGTCGAGTTTCGCGGCGTCGGCATTCACAGCGGTGCGCCGGTGGAGATGCGTCTGCTGCCTGCTCCTGCCGGGGCGGGCGTTCTTTTTCGCCGCACAGATCTGGACAACTTTGAGATTCCCGCTACGGGCCGCAATGTTGCCAAGGTCAGCTACGCTACCAGCCTGATGCGTCAAGGTGTGTTGATCTCCACCACGGAACATCTGCTCTCGGCGCTCCTGGGCTTTGGCGTGGACAACGTCATCGTGGAGCTGAACAATCTTGAACTGCCCATTTTAGATGGGAGCGCGCTGCCGTATGTTGAAGCCTTCCAATCTGTGGGCTTGCAAGCGCAGCGTCGTCGCCGCGAGTATCTGCGTATCCGCAAGGAGGTTGAGGTGCGCGAGAATGGAAAATTCATCGGCATCTATCCCGGCGAGGGATACAGCGTTTCCTATGCCATTGACTTTCCCGCGCCCATCGGCCAGCAGTCTTTTCATCTCGATCTGGATACCGGGGCGTATGCCTCGGAGATTGCCGCTGCGCGCACCTTCGGCTTTCGCGAGGACGAGCAGGCCTTGCGCGACATGGGCCTGATTCGCGGCGCTTCGGAGGAGAACGCCATCATCCTGACCCGCGCTGGCGTGGTAAATGGCCCGCTGCGGTTTCCCAACGAATTTGTGCGCCATAAAGTGCTCGACCTTATCGGAGACCTTGCGCTGGTGGGTTGTCAGATTCAGGGCCGCGTGGTTGCCGAACGCGCGGGTCACGCCATGCACACGGCTCTGGTCTCTCGCCTGCTGCGGGATCGCTCTGCCTGGGAACTGGCGCATCTTCCCGCCAGGGATGCTGCGCTGGCGCAGCCCTCTCGTATGGTCGCTCCGGCCGCAGCCACAGCTTGATCTTGGTCTTCTGTCCGCATACATTCCCTCGCCGCATTTTTGGATTTACATACTTGACTTCCCGATGGAACATGCTGGGATGAGCCTACTTTTTACATCTTGCACATGAGATAATCTGCGCTATGTGTGCCTTGCCCCGCAAGCCTTCTTCGCTGCTCGATACCCGCATGATCTATTGCGGAGACAACCTCGATCAACTCAGAAAACTGCCGGATGCCTGCGTGGATTTGATCTACATTGACCCGCCATTTAATTCCAACCGCAACTATGAAGTGTTTTGGGGCGAGACGAAAGAGAAACGCTCATTCGATGATCGGCATGAATCTACGCGGGCCTATATCGAGTTTATGCGTCCCCGCTGCGTGGAATTGGCGCGCGTTCTCAAAAAAACGGGCAGTTTCTATTATCACTGCGATTGGCACGCCAGCCATTACGTCAAGGTAATGCTCGACCAGATTTTCGGCGAGAACAATTTCGTCAATGAAATCATATGGAAACGAAGTCGAAACCGTTCGTCGATGCGCAAAATCCTTCGTCGTGCGCATGACACAATTTTCTCGTATGTCGGGTCTGGCCAATATACCTTCAACATGCAATATAAATCCCTCTCAGAAGGATCGCTAGAGTTGTACAAGCACCATGATGAACGAGGAAGATACCAACTTGTCCCCTTGCTCGTCAGTGGAAAACGCAACGGTGAAACCGGAAAGATATGGAACGGAGTCGATCCGAATAAATGCGGCCAAAGCGGAATGCATTGGGTTACGTTGCCGGAGAATCTCGACGAGTACGAGGCAAGCGGACTCGTGTTCTGGCCGGATAAAAAAGGTGGTCAACCGCGTCTGAAGTATTACCTAGAGGACAATCTGGGAGTTCCGCTTTCTGATCTTTGGGACGATATCGACTTAATACACTCGTCTTCACTCGAATCGCGGGGATATCCGACGCAAAAGCCGTTACCGTTACTCGAACGAATCATTGAGATCAGCAGCAATCCGAACGATATTGTTTTTGATGCGTTCTGCGGGTGTGGAACGGCGCTCGTCGCGGCTCAGAATCTAGGACGGCAATGGATTGGAATTGATATTTCCCCGACCGCCTGCCGCGTCATGGCGAAGCGGCTGCGCGACGTGTGTCATCTTCCAGAGAATGAGACCCAATGGAAGTCTGGGCGCGGCTTCGTTGTGCGCGACCTGCCGTGGACGGAAAAGCAACTCCGAACTATTCCGCCATTTGAATTTGAAAACTGGGCGGTCATCGCTCTCGGCGGCATCCCCAACAAGGCACAAGTTGGCGATATGGGCATCGACGGGCGTATTTATTCCGTATCATCCATGCCCACCAAGAGCGGGAAAATCGCAGGGGAACTCGACTTCATGGACACTTGGTATCCGATTCAGGTCAAGCAAAAGGACAAGGCAGGTAGGCCGGATATTGATATGTTCGAGGCTGCCATGATGCGCGAGAAGCGCACAAAGGGGTTCTTCGTTTCCTTTGAGTTTTCCTCGGATGCTTTGCATGAGATTGATGCATTTTTTCGGCGAGAACACTGCATCATTGTGCCGCTTACGGTGCGAGAAATCCTAGATGAATCCATCGCAAGAAAATTAGCGTAACCTGTACCCCGCTCAGGGAGTGAAGCATATAAATCCCACAAGCTTGCCGAATTTTTGTTTGTATGGCCGACATGATTGCTTCGATGCCAGGTTCTTCGATTCCCGCTTCTTCCATCGCGCTGCTCGGATTAGGGAGCAACCTAGGCGACCGTATGGCCTATTTGCAGGCTGCGGTGCGCGCCTTGAGCCGTCTTGGCGAGATACTGGCCGTCTCCAGCGTGTATGAGACTGCGCCCGTCGGTTTGGAGGAGCAGCCCGCCTTCCTCAACGCCGCCGTGCAGCTTTCGACGAGGCTTGCGCCGGAGGCGCTGCTGCTCGAACTCTTGGCGATTGAGAGAAGCCAGGGCCGGGATCGCAGTCAGGCCGTCGGTGCTTCCTTGTCGCGAGAGACGTTGCGGGGAGGGCCGCGCACCCTCGACCTCGATCTGCTCCTGTACGAAGATCGGATTCTGGCCACGCCGCAACTGGTTTTGCCGCATCCGGCCCTGCATCAGCGCCGCTTCGTTCTCGCTCCGCTGGCGGAGATTGCTCCCGCTCTGCGCCATCCCGTTTTCGACCGCGCGCTCCAGCAATTGCTGGAGGCGCTCCCGGATACGGGCGCAAACCGTATTGCCGCCGTTCGTCGCATCGGATATTTAGGGAAGCTCTGAATAAGTCAGTGTCTTGAAGGGGCGGGACTTTAGTCCTGTTTGAAATGGGCGCGAGGCTCCAGCCTCTGAGGGACAGCAGCGGAGCTGGATCGGAGCTTCCTTAGAGGGTTCCGATCCGTTGAAATTTCACAGCTAGGTTCCTTCGGACCAACTGGCTAGGTACTCTTCCTGATCTGGAGTCAGTCGGTCGATCTTGACGCCCATCGATTCCAGCTTCAAGCGGGCAACGCGGCGATCCAGTTCCTGCGGTACGGAGTAGACCTTCTTTTCCAGCGATGCGTGGTGCTGCACCAGATACTCGGCAGCCAGCGCCTGGTTGGCAAAGCTCATATCCATCACCGAGGCCGGATGTCCTTCGGCAGCGGCAAGATTGATGAGGCGGCCTTCGCCCAAGATATAGATTTTGCGCCCATCTTTCATGGCGAACTCCTCCACTAAATCGCGGGTCTGGCGCTTGGAGGAGGCCATCCGTTCCAGCGCTGGAATGTCGATCTCCACATTGAAGTGGCCAGAGTTGGCGACGAGGGCGCCGTTCTTCATCAGCTCAAAATGCTCCTGGCGAATCACGCTTTTATTTCCGGTCACGGTGACGAAGATGTCGCCGATGCGGGCGGCCTCGCTCATGCTCATCACGCGGTAGCCATCCATCACGGCTTCAATGGCGCGGGTGGGATCAATCTCGGTCACGATGACATCGGCGCCCATGCCACGGGCGCGCAGCGCGAGTCCGCGGCCACACCAGCCGTATCCGGCAACCACAAATTTCGACCCGGCCAGCAGCACGTTGGTGCAGCGGATGACCCCATCCAGCGTAGATTGCCCAGTGCCGTAGCGGTTGTCGAACATGTGCTTGGTCAGCGCATCATTGACGGCTACCACGGGATAGCGCAGGATGCCCTGCTTGGCCATCGCGTGCAGGCGCACCACGCCGGTGGTGGTCTCTTCGGTTCCGGCAATCACGTTGTCCAGAACGTCTTTGCGCTTGGTGTGCAGTACAGTGACCAGATCGCAGCCATCGTCCATCGTCATGTGCGGCTTGTGATCCAGCGCGGCCTGAATGTGGGAGTAATAGCTGGCCTCGTCCTCGCCCTTGATGGCGAAGGTGGAGATGCCGAAGTCGCGGGTGAGCGCGGCGGCCACGTCATCCTGCGTGGAGAGCGGGTTGGAGGCACACAGCGCGATTTCCGCGCCGCCATCGCGCAGCGTAATCATCAGGTTGGCCGTTTCCGTGGTGACGTGCAGGCAGGCGGCGACGCGGATGCCCTTGAGCGGCTGGTTCTTGATGAATTCCTTGCGGATGATTTGCAGCACCGGCATGGATTGATTGGCCCATTCGATGCGGCGGCGGCCCTGATCGGCCAGTTCGAGGCTCTTCACAGCAGAAGGTACGGTCGTTGTCGAAGCCATGTGTATGTCCTGTGTTTGGTGGAGTGGCGGAACTGAAACTCTAGGGTACCATTTTCGAGGAAGCGACATGGGGAGTCTGCCAAAAGAAAAAATCATTTTGAATGCAGGCTTGCATACGGCGACGGGAGCGGAGCATCCAGAAGGACTCCTCGTAGAGCAGAGATACTTCATCCACCTGTAAAAATAGGGTGTCCCAAGTCTCAATTCTGAGGCCTGAGAGAGAGTGCGCATCATTTTTTTGCGAAAGGTGGGAGATCGAACAGTACATTCCCGATGTGATTACCGCAGATCGAGTCGAGCTTTTTCCTCCCACCCTCGCTGCGGCGAAGGCAGGGCACCCGCGCAGTTCTAGCTATTCAGCGTTTCCATCAGGGAGTTGAGCATCCGGTTCAGGTCTTTGTCGCTGTGGCGCAGGTCGTCGATCTTGGCGATGGAGTGCATCACCGTGGTGTGATGCTTGCCGCCGAACTGGCGGCCAATCTCCGGCAGCGAGGCCTCGGTCATCTGCTTGGTCAGGTACATGGCAATCTGGCGCGGCACGACGACGGCGCGGGAGTTGTTCTTCTGCTTCAGCTCCGTGACTCTCATGCCAAATTGCTCTGAGACGGCGCGCTGGATGGCCTCAATGGTCACTTTGCGTACCTGCGTGTCGATGAATTGCTTGAGGCATTGCTGCGCGACGGAGAGCGTCAGTTCGACGCCATGCAGGCTGCCCCAGGCGATCAGGCGCACCAGCGCGCCTTCCAGTTCGCGCACGTTGGTGCGGATATTGGAAGCGATGAACAGAGCAATGTCGATGGGCAGCGTGACATGCTCGCTCTCGGCCTTCTTTTGCAGAATGGCGACCTTGGTTTCGAGATCGGGAGGCTGAATGTCGGCGATCAAGCCCCACTCGAAGCGATTGCGCAGCCGATCTTCAATCTCGGCCAGTTCTTTGGGAGGGCGGTCGCTGGCGATGACAATCTGCTTCATGCTCTCGTGCAGTGCGTTGAAGGTGTGGAAGAATTCCTCCTGCGTGCGCTCCTTTTGCGCCAGAAATTGAATATCGTCAATCAACAGAACATCCACGCTGCGGAACTTGTCGCGGAAGCTGGACATGCGGTCGTAGCGCAGGGAATTGATCATCTCATTGGTAAATTTTTCGCTGGAGAGATAACAGATGGAGGCCTGCGGCAGACGGCGTTTTACTTCATGCCCGATAGCGTGCATCAGATGCGTTTTGCCCATGCCGACGCCGCCGTAGAGGAAGAGCGGGTTGTAGGCTTTGGAGGGACGCTCGGCAACGGCCTGGGCGGCGGCGCGGGCAAACTGGTTGCCGCTGCCGATGACAAAAGCGTCGAAGTTGTAGCGTGGGTTGAGCTGCGAGGCTGTGTCCCAGTCAAAACGGGCCTGCTGTGGGGCGGCGCTCGGCGGCGGGGCTTGAGAGCGCGAGCGCAGCAGATTGCCATTGTGCGCGGTCTGGGGAGCAAAGCCGCCATCTTCACGGGCTTCCCGCATCCTGTGTGGAGGATCTTCCTTCATGGCTTCAAAGGCAACCTCGTCGACCTCAATGTCTAACTGGTCGATCGCTTCCAGAATCAGGTCGTTGTAACGCTCACCGATGTGTTCAAACTCGCGTGTAGGAACGCAAATGAAAAGCACCTTGCCCTCAATGCGACCGAAGCGGGTAGGCTTGAACCAAGTATCGAAGACCTGACGGTTGATCTTTTTCTCGAGCGCCGCAAGGATGCGAAGCCAGGGGTTAAGAGCCGACGATGCTGTTGCGAGAAAGGACATTCTGCTTCCAATTTATATTGACGCCGTGCGCGGCGTGCTGGTTTCCATGTCACCGCAGGACTCTGACCAACGCCCTGCAAAAGAAAAAGAAAAATAAAAAGTTACACTCCGCGACTTGCGCGGTTGTGGAGAAGCACTCTGCCGGGAAGTTGAAACGTTTGTTCGGTACGCCCGAATCCGGTTACGATCTACCTTGCGCCGGAGCATCGCGGAGCGTGTTGTGCAATGTCATGCGCGAACCCGATGGTAGCACATTCCAACAGGTGTCGGCAGAGAATGGAAGCAGAAAATTTGCGCTGTGGAGAAAGTGCACCACGCAAGGTGAAACTGTTGGCAGAAAGCGGTAAAAATATCCCTGGCTTTTACGAATGCAAGAAATTCGCTATACTGAAAGTTCTGCCCCTGCGGCAGAAAGTAATCTGTATCCATCTGAATGAATTGAGGAGCGCCGAGAAATGCCCAAGCGCACATTTCAACCCAACCGTCGCCACCGCGCCAAGACGCACGGATTCCGCAGCCGCATGAAGACCAAGAGCGGAGCCGCCGTACTGTCGCGCCGCCGTGCCAAGGGACGCAAGCGCGTCTCTGTCAGCGCAGGCTACCGCGACTAAACGCTGCTGCCGGAGCGCAGGCTCCGGCCTTCCGTCCCGGCAGTATCCTTCGCAGTCTTTCGCAGCCGCGAGAGCGGCAATCCCACCGCAACGCGCATCCTTTACGGTTCCGCCGCAGCGCTCTCTGGAGACGCGCCGTGAGCGCCGATTTGCGCGTGTCGGATTCTGCGCGCTTGATAAACATTTTGCAAGCGCTGAAATCGCGCGACAATGAGAGCGAGCGTATGGCAGCTTCTGATATCTCTGCTTCCAGCCGAATGCCGAGCGATTCCTCCAAGGCGAACGCGCCCAAACAATCGGCGCAGCGGTCGCGTTTGCGCAAGCACGCCGACTATCAGCGCGTGTATCGCGTGGGGCGTCGGCAATCGCTGCCGCTGATGACATATTTCTTTGCGATACGAACGGAAACAATTGCGGCAAAGGCTGCAACGCGGGACATAAATCAAGAACCGCGCGTGGGCTTGACCACGGGCCGCGTGCTGGGCAAAGCCGTGGATCGCAATCGCATCAAGCGCCGGATGCGCGAGGCCGTGCGGCGCAATCTGACGGTGTTGAGCGGGCCGGTGGATGTGGTGCTGCATCCACGCCGCAGCGTGCTGGACACCGATTTTTCCAAGGTTGAGCGCGAGGTGGCGCGGGCCTTTCAAGCCGTGCAGCGGGCAATATCGCGTCCCGCAGGCGAATCTTCCGGGGGGGATCGAGATGCTGGAGAAGCCGGAAAATAACGCGCCGAGTTTGTATGGGCCGGCTTCGCAGGAGTCGGGCTGCGACGATGTTGGCTGCGAGACTGCTGGTCGCGAAAAAAATCTGCGCCGCGACCGCGTGCAAACACTGCAGATAATCTACAAGCGCTGGATATCTCCCCTGCTGCATGGGCTGGCGCAAGCAGGATTTCCGTTTTCTGGTGGATGCCGCTTTCAGCCCACCTGCTCCGACTATGCCGCGATTGCCGTGGCGCGCCACGGTTGGGCGCGTGGAGGTTGGATGGCGTTGCGACGCTTGCTGCGATGTCATCCGTTCAGCCGAGGAGGATTTGACCCCGTCCCGTAAATGGATCGATGATGCCCGTCGCAATCAAAACCATTTACGATAGAGGCAGTCACGCTTTTCGCTGATGTTGCGATGTCGCAGGCAGGAAGCTGGAACATAAACTCCGGTGGACAGAAGAACGCCGGGTAGAATGCGCCGTCCGAAGACGGCAGTAGGAAGTCCTTTGGCCGAATATAAGAATCCAAATCAGCAGGGCGGGCAGGACACGCGCTCGCTGCTGGTCTTTACATTTGTCTTTGTTGTCGTGCTGCTCGGCATGGAGTATTTTCGTCCCAAGCCTGCGCCGCTCAAGCCTGCAGCTTCGGCGACATCCCAGGCAGCGATGCCCGCAGCGGCGACAACGACGGGCGCGCCAGATGCATCGGCCAGCAATGCAGCGTTCCTGCCTAAATCTGTCGTGCCCAGCAAGGCCGCAGCCAGCGAGAGCGCGACGACGGTGGAGAATGCGCTGTATCGCATTCAGTTCAGCAACCGCGGCGGACAAGTCACCTCCTGGATACTGAAGAAATATACCGACGACAATGGCAAGCCACTCGACCTAGTGAATTCACGCGCAGCAAAAGAATTTGGCGATCCGCTTTCCATTTACACCTACGACGCAGGGCTGCGCGCGCAATTAGCGCAGGCGTTATATGTTCCCTCCGCGACCGGGATACTGACTGCGCCGGGGACGTTGAGCTTTGACTATGCTGCGGGCGGCCTGGTCGTCCACAAGTCTTTTCGCTTCGACGAAAGTTATGTCATCCACGCGGATGTGAGCGTGACGGAGAATGGCGTGCCAGTGGAGGCGATGCTGGCTTGGCCCTCCGGTTTTGGCGACCAACACGCGAAGGCGGGCAGCATGCGCGGAATCAGCAGCTATCTCGCGCAACTGGATACATCGAGCAATGGCAAGGCAGAGAGCGTTGCTGCCAAGAAGGTCAGCGGCGGAAACACTCTGGCCGGGCCGTTTGATTGGGCGGGCGTCAGCGATTTGTATTTTGCCGCGATCTTTTTGCCGGATGTGCCCGACCAGAGCACGCTGGTCTCCTTCAATCACTCGCTGCCGCAAGTTCCTACCGATGCGTCCGAGAAGAAGATTGTCAGCATTCCGATTCTGGGAGCGGCGGTTGGTACGGCGAACGGGCCAACGAGCCTTCGCCTCTTTGTCGGCCCCAAAGGGTTGGAGATTCTGCGCACCATTCGCGGGATGGGGCCAGATGGCAAACCCACCGGGCCGGACGTGGTTCCCATCGTGCACTACGGCATGTGGTCGTTTCTGGCCAAGCCGCTCTTCTATGCGCTGCGCTGGATTCACAACCATATTGTGAGCAACTGGGGATGGTCGATTTTACTGTTCACGATCTTCATCACGCTGGCCATGCTGCCCACGCGCATTACGATGATGAAGTCCTCGATTAAAATGCAGCGTATTCAGCCGCAGTTGAATGCCATCAAGGAGAAGTACAAAAAATATAAGTTCGACGATCCGCGCAAGCAGGACATGAACAAGGAGATGACGCAGCTCTACCGCGATGAGGGCGTCAACATGTTCGGCGGTTGTCTGCCCATGCTGATTCAGTTTCCGCTGATCTTTGCCTTCTACTCCATGCTGGAGAACGCCATTGAACTGCGCCATGCCCACTGGTTTTGGCTGCACGATCTGGCGCAGCCCGACCCGTATCACATCCTGCCCATTCTGATGGTGGTCTCGCAATTCGTGGTGCAGTTCTTTACTCCCACGCCGGGCATGGATGCCGCGCAGCAGAAGATGATGGCTTTCACCATGCCGCTGTTCAGTGGATTTATCACCTGGCACTACGCATCGGGGCTGGCGCTCTACTGGGCGTGCAGCAATATGATCGGCATTGGAATGCAGATGGGCATCAATCGCACCAAACTGGGCCGCGAATTGCGCGAGATTCAAGCCAA
>DAHXNK010000049.1 GCA_027365415.1 Acidobacteriaceae bacterium | reverse complement strand
ACAGGAGAAGCTGCCTGCAATTCGCAACCTTCCCTGCGTGGCCATCGCCAATATCTTTGGCTACACCCTCGCCGACTACCGCGCTGTCGTTCAGACGCTCAATGAGGCGGAGGGAATCTCCGCCTATGAACTGAACGCTTCCTGCCCCAACACGCACACCGGCGGCATGATCTTTGGCACCAACGCCAACTTGCTCTTCGAGCTGATTGCCAGCGTGAAGTCTGTATCTCGCCGACCACTCATCGTGAAGCTCTCGCCGAACGTTACCAGCATCGCGGAGATGGCCCGCGCCGCCGAGGAAGCAGGAGCCGATGCTATTTCCCTAGTCAATACATTCCTGTCTCTGTCTATCAACGCTGAATCCCGCCGACCGCGCCTAGCCAACGTTACCGGAGGACTCTCCGGCCCTGCCATCAAACCCATCGCGCTGCGCATGGTCTGGGAGGCCGCTCGCGCCGTCTCCATTCCGGTGATTGGCATGGGCGGCATCGCCACCGCCGAGGATGTCGTGGAATTCCTGCTGGCGGGAGCCACTGCAGTCCAGATCGGCACGGCCAGCTATTCCGACCCTCGCGCCGTGGAACGAATTGCGCGCGATCTGCGCGGTTGGTGCCTCCGAAACGATGTAGAGAAGATCACCGACCTTATCGGAGCGCTTAAGATCGACCCGGATGTGCAGTAAGCTGCCATCCTTCCCTCCCCCACTTGTTACACTGGGCATGGATCATTATGTTTGAGAACCTTTCAGAAAAACTGCAACGCGCCTTCAAAAATCTACGCGGACAGGGCATCCTTACCGAAAACAACATCGGCGAGGCGCTCCAGGAAATCCGCGTCGCCCTGCTCGAAGCCGATGTCAACCTGGACGTGGTACAAAGCCTGATTGAGCACATCCGAGAAAAAGCTCTTGGGCAAGAGGTGCTGACCGCACTGTCGCCGACCGAGCAGGTCATCCAGATTGTTCGCGATGAGTTGATCGCAATGCTCGGCAAGGATACTGCGCGTTTCAAGTTTGCCTCCAAGCCGCCGACTGTAATTCTGATGGCAGGGCTGCAAGGGTCAGGCAAGACAACCACCTCCGGCAAACTGGCCGCGTGGCTCAAAAAGGGCGGGCATCGTCCGCTTCTGGTTTCCGTGGACGTGTATCGTCCAGCAGCACGTGAACAATTGAAGGTGGTCGCGCAATCGGTCGGCGTCAATCTCTACGAAGGCGACCTCAAAGGTGAGGCCGCAGGCACGGTTCTCGTCGAGCGGCTGGCGAAGGAGGCCCGTCGCGAGGCCGTCATGTCCGCCTGCGATGTTGTGATTGTGGATACGGCAGGCCGCCTGCATCTGGATGCCGGACTGATGGCCGAGATGCAGATGTTGAAGTCGCTGCTAAACCCGCAGGAGATTTTATTTGTCGCCGACGCGATGACCGGCCAGGATGCCGTGCGCTCGGCCAGGGAGTTCCACGACAAACTGGCCTTGACCGGCGTGGTTCTGACCAAAATGGATGGCGATGCGCGCGGCGGCGCGGCGCTTTCCATCCGGCAAGTAACCGGGCAGCCCATCAAGTTTCTCGGCACGGGCGAAAAGCCCGATGCCTTCGAGGCATTCCATCCCGACCGCATCGTCAGCCGCATTCTGGGCATGGGCGATATGCTGACGCTGATTGAGAATGTCGAAGAGAAGCTGGATCGAAAGAAGTCCGAGGAGTTTGCCAAGAAAGCGCTGGCGGGCGATGGCTTCACACTGGAAGACTTCCGCGATCAATTGCGGCAGATTAAAAAACTCGGTTCCATCCAGAGCATTATGAAGATGCTTCCCTCCGTCGGCCCGTTCCAGGGATTGCAGCAGGCGGCGGAAAATGTGGACGAGGGCCAGTTCACGCGGGTCGAGGCCATCATCAATTCGATGACGCAACAGGAACGTACGCACCACGAGATCATCTCCGGCAGCCGACGCAAGCGCATCGCGCGCGGCAGCGGCACCAGCGTGCAGGAGATCAATCAACTGCTGCGCCAGTATGTGCAGATGAAAAAAATGTTCAAGTCGGTGGGCAAGGGCGGCGGAATACAGCGCCGACTCATGGGATCGTTAACCAACATGCGCGGCATGGGGCGCTGATGCCTCCACGCGAACAGCAAACCTGCGCGTTAAGATTTTGCTTTATTTTTCGACTTCGATGCCGCGCCAGAAAGCGATGTGGTTCTTGATGGAGCGCGCTACCGGCTTGGGATCAGGATAATACCAAGCGGCATCGGGGTTCTCCTGCCCATCGACGATGATGGTGTAGTAGCGGGCCTGACCCTTGATCGGGTCTGTGGAGATGGTGCTGCTGGGGCGAAAATACTCGCGCTGGATGGAATCGAGCGGGAAATAGGTGTTTCCCTCAACAACCTGGATTTTGTCGCTCTCTGCAACTACCTTGCCATTCCAGACTGCCTTCGCCATTGATCTCGACCCGCCTTCCCGAAGCTAACACTATCAGAAAAATGGGCAAAGTGCCAACCGTTCCGTCTCCTCTGGCCGCCGAATGCCATCGTCGGCGGAGCACTCCGAGCCAACACCTATGCAGCGGCTCCCGAACATGCGATACTAAATTCCATCCCCTGAGCCGGGATGGCGGAACTGGCAGACGCAGCGGACTCAAAATCCGCCGAGCTTCGGCTCGTGGGGGTTCGACCCCCCCTCCCGGCACCAAAACAATCAATCCGTTGCAAAATCAACGCGTTTTCCATTTGAACGGCCATCCCTCAGACCGGGAGCCTCGCACTTGGCACAGCTAGGCGTGGAATGAAAAAGAGCGCACTATGCCGAAGCAGCGTGGAGTGTTGATGGGATGTCGATGGTCTGCGTCAAAACACGATGATGAATGGTGAATAGTGCCAGCTCCAGTCGGTCAGAAACGCCTGTCTTGTCATACACGCTGCGCAAATAGTTCTTAATGACCTGCTCCGTGGTGCCAAGCTGGATGGCGATCTGCTTGTTCTTGTAGCCCTGAACGATCAGCGCGACAATCTCCATTTCTTTCGGCGTCAGGCGAAGGCGCACGCGCGCACCCACAGAATCCATTTCTCTGGAGATACTGCGCCCCGCGCGCGGCTGCGCGTAAATTGCGCCAGCAGCAACGCGCTGGACACATTCCACCAGCATGGGGCCGCTGACATCGCGAAACAAAAGTCCGTCGATGCCCTTATTGGCGAAGTTTTGCGGGGGTTCGTTATTTTCCGCGATGAGAATGGCGCGGCTGGTGGCAGCGTGAATGATCTGCGTTAGAGACTCCCACTCCGGCTGCAGAGAGACGGTAAAGATGACAATGGAACCATGCGCCGAGGCAATGGCCTGATGTAGGTGCTCCATATCCAGACACTGAGCAACGATGCGAAGGTCTTCCTGCACAGCGAGAACCTTGGCAATTCCGGCGCGAAAAATAGACTGATTATCGGCAAGTATGATTTTTTTCATATTGAAATTCCGCGATAGGTCGCGACCCTCCCCACATCCGCCGTTGATGCCGAATGTAACAAACTCGGCACCATTGCAGAAGCCTGCGTGAAGATCGAAATCCTACCCACTCTCCCTATCGGCGGAATTGAAAAAAACTTCGCCGCCCGTTTCACTGGCTCCAACACCCAAATAACCATGAGCCACATAGCTGCGCGGCCAAAGTCACGTTACCCCACAACATGATTGCAACATGGTTTTCGACAAGCTATCGCCTTGTTGTACTAAAAAAACAACTCCTGCGCCACAACCCGACGCGCGAAAAAGTTGACGCGCACCCCGCAACCCCGCTACCATATGGAAGTTAGGCGATCTGCATCACCGTCGTTCTATTGTTTCAAATGCTGGTATTTTGAAAGATCGATGCGTGCATCGGTTAGCGTTACTCGTCCGCGTGTGTTTCTTCTTCGGGTTCGAATTCGCTGACCATCCAAAGCATGGTTTTGCCTTAAGATTTGTTCTGCCGGGGAGCGTGTGCTCCTACGGCGTGGAGGGTATATGTACGCAGTCATTCGCACGGGTGGAAAGCAGTACCGTGTCACTCCGGGAGATGTGCTTCGCGTTGAGAAACTCGACGGCGCAACGGGGGACATTGAGTTCACCGACGTGCTGGCCGCCTCCTCGGAGGTCGGTTCCATTTCCGTCAAGCCGGAATCAGTCAAGGTCGTCGCCTCGGTTCTGAAACAGGATCGCGCCGATAAGATTCTTGTCTTCCACTTCAAACGCAAAAAGCAGTATAAGAAGCTGCAGGGCCATCGGCAGTCGTATACCGAGGTTCGCATCAACGAAATTCACGTCGGCGGCAAGAGCTTTACCGCCGCGAACGGACGATAAGGAAAGGATTCGCTCATGGCACATAAAAAAGGACTCGGAAGCTCTCGAAATGGTCGGGATTCCAACGCACAGCGACTGGGAGTCAAGGCCTTCGGGGGCGAGATTGTCACTGGCGGCTCCATCATCGTGCGGCAGCGCGGCACCAAGATTAAGCCAGGGCTGAACGTCGGCTTGGGCAGCGATGACACGCTCTATGCCAAGATCAGCGGGCGCGTAAAGTTTGTTGACCGCGGTCGCACTGGACGTTTCGTGGCCATCGAGCCAGTCGTTCTGGAAGCATAACCCTCATCGCAGATTGGATTGCGGCAAAAGGCTGGAGGAATTTCTCCAGCCTTTTGCCTTGCTTCCCTTTACCTTGTTCCCATCCGCTCGCAACGTTACGCAAAGAACCGCGCCATGCGTTGCTCCAGATACGCTTTCGTCTCCGGCCACTCTTCGCGAATCACGCTGAACCAGAGGCTATGGCGAATACTGCCATCCGGCATAATCATGTGATTGCGAAAGGTTCCCTCTTCTTTCGCGCCCAGCGCGCGCATTGCCGCCTGCGAGCGCAGATTGTTGTGATGCGTCTTGAGCGCCACGCGCATTGCGCCCATCAACTCAAAAGCGTGCCGAAGTTGCAGATACTTCGCTTCGACATTGAGACCCGTCCCCTGGCACTCGCGGATGAGCCAAGTTCCGCCCAGCTCCAGAGTGCGATGCGCCGATTGAATATCGGAGAAGCGCGTGCAACCCACAATCCTGTTGGAGGATTTTTCTCGCGTGACCCACGGCATCGCCGTCCCTGCACGATGCAGCGTGAGCGCGGCTTCGACATACGCGCACAAATCGTCCTCCGTCCGCATGAGCGCGGGAACCCAGCGCCAGAGATCGGCATCGAAGGCAATCTTTGACAGAGCAGGAAGATGCTCCACCGTCAGCGGCTCCAGCCGTACATGCTTGCCTTCCAGCACCACCGGAGTGATATCCATTGTCAAATTCCGATATGCTGCGCGTGTGGCATGTCTGCGCGTTGCGGCGTGGCCGCGTGTTCCACGGCCAACTGCAAAACTGCATCGGTAACGCGGTCATAATTGTGCCGCAGCACATCACCTTCAAAGACAAAGCTTCCCGGAACACAGCGCACACCCAGCGCCTCGATGCGTTCGATATCCGCTTCAATCGGCATGGCGCCTTCAGCGGCATAGCGCTGGAGTAACACAGGAGAGATCGGCGCGACATTGACCAACGCGTAGTCAAAGATCGGCGCGCGCGCATGGTCGTAGATGCGTTCAATGTGCTGGGAGGCGGTCAAGCCGAGGCTCTCATTGGCCTGCGTCATCAGGTTGCAGACATAGACGCGCAGCCCGCGCGCAGCCGCCAGCGCCTCGGAGATTCCCGTCACCAGCATGTTGGTAATCAGGCTGGTGTAGAGCGATCCTGGACCAACGGTAATCAGGTCGGCGCGCTCAATCGCCTCTAACGCCTCTGGCAACGCGTGTGCGGTAGCTGGCTCCATCCTCAAGCGCTGGATACGCTGTTTGCTGGCGGTAATGTTGGTTTCCCCGTAGACGGTGGAGCCATCGTCCATCTGCGCGGCCAGCGTAACGTCCTGCGTGGTGGCTGGATAGAGTCGTCCCCGCGTGGCCAAAATCTGCGAGGACATTTTTACGGCCAGCGCAAAATCTCCGGTGACCTCGGCAAGTCCGGCGAGAAATAAATTTCCGAAGCTGTGGCCTTCCAGCCCTGCGCCTGCTCCGAAACGATATTGAAAGAGTCGCGAGAGGAGATGCTCATCCTCCGACAATGCGACCATGCAATTGCGCAGGTCGCCGGGCGGCAGCGTGTTCATATCCCGACGCAGGCGTCCGCTGGAGCCACCGTCGTCGGTGACGGTAACGATGCCCACCAGATCTGCAATCGCGCAGGGAAACTGCTCCCATCCCAGAGAGGATGGCGCAGAGGATGGCAGCGGCAGAACATGACGTTTGAGACCGCGCAACAAAGTGGAGAGACCCGTGCCTCCGCCAATCGCGGCCACGCGCAGGCCGGAGACTGGCTGCCCCTGCGGGCGCTTTGGCGCTTCTGCGGTCAGCCGAATGGAACTCTGTCTGGCCATTGATACCCACTCCGCTTGGATGTTTCCTATGCAACCTCTGGATAGAGCAATTCCGTGAAACGCGGATCATCGGCCATGCCCTGAAAGTCGGAATCACTCCGCGCCTGAATCCGATTGCGCGGATTCAGACGTATGGCCTCACTCAGATGCTGCAAACACGACTCCGAGCGACTCGTCAGACTCTCCAGCACGGCCAGGCCGTAATAGGCAAAATCCGCCGAGGCATTCGCCTTCAGAATTGCTTCCAGATGTTCGCGCGCGTCGTCATAATATCCAGTGTTGACCAGCGAGATGGCGTAGTCGTACCGCTCCTCCAGCGTAGCAAAGCTCACGTTCTTCCGGCTGATCTGTCGGTTGCAGGCGGAAAGATGCACACGAATGCGCTCCGACAGGTCGCTGGCATTTTCCTTCAACATGGCTTCAAAGGCAATCTTGGCCTTTTCAACCTTGCCTTCCTGCAGCAGCTTGATCGCGGATTCGTAATGATGGAGAAGCTGCGCCCGCGCCGGATCAACACTGGGTTTGATGTGGCCCGCCAGCGTCCGCGCCTTGCCCGTTGCTTTTTTTGCTCTCGCTTCTTTCATGCAGGAGACTCTCTACCGTAAAAAATCAGAGCGCGTTCTAAAAATTACGACATATCCAATTCTCGTAAACCTAACAGGATTGCCAATAATCTGCAATGACGATACACAGATGTTCAATTTTGCGACAAGCGCAAAAAACATTATCAACAATCCTTGCGCCTTTCGCCACTATGCACCCTTCGCTCCGCGCCTCCTTGGATGCTTCTCCTCTTGGATGCTTCTGTTGTCCGCTTCCCTGCTTCTATGTTTGATGCCAGGTTTGATATCAGCCTCCATTTTTTCTGCGCTACCCCAAAGTGTTAAACTAAGGTCGGAATCTTATGCCAAACATCGTCCGCAGAACCACCGCAACCGCACTCGTAGGCAGCGTCCGCATCGGCTCGGATGCGCCCGTTGTCGTGCAGTCTATGACCAACACCGACACCGCTGACATTCAGGGAACCATCCAGCAGGTGGCCGCGCTGCATCGCGCTGGCTCGGAGCTGGTTCGCGTCACGGTGAACAACGACGAAGCGGCCAAGGCCGTTCCCTTCATCGTCGATGGACTGGCCAAGCTCGGCCTCGACGTGCCCATTGTCGGCGACTTCCACTATAACGGCCATCAATTGCTGAAGAAGTACCCGGCGTGCGCGCGCGGATTGGCGAAGTATCGCATCAATCCCGGCAACGTCTCCATTGGCCGCAAGAACGACGATAACTTCCGCACCATGATCGAATGCGCGGTGGAGAATCAAAAACCCGTTCGCATCGGCGTCAACTGGGGATCACTCGATCAATCGTTGCTGACGCGCATGATGGATGAGAACTCCCGACTGCCAGAGCCGCTGGACGCGCGCGATGTAACGATGGAGGCGATGGTCGTGAGCGCCCTGCAATCGGCGAAGATTGCCGAAGAGAGCGGTCTGCGACATGACCAGATTTTGCTGAGCGCCAAGGTGAGCGGCGTTCGCGACCTGCTCGACGTGTATACCATGCTGGCTGCGCGCTGCGACTATCCTCTGCACCTGGGACTGACCGAGGCTGGCTTGGGCATGAAGGGCATCGTTGCCTCGACGGCTGGGCTGGCTCCGCTGCTGCTGGCTGGCATTGGCGACACCATTCGCGTCAGCCTGACCCCCAAGCCCGGCGGCGATCGCACAGAAGAAGTTCAGGTAGCGCAGCAGATTTTGCAATCTCTGAGCATTCGCAGCTTCACGCCGCAGGTAACGGCCTGCCCCGGCTGTGGCCGCACCACCAGCACATTTTTTCAGGAGATGGCGCAACAGATTCAAACCTACCTGCGCGACTCCATGCCCGCATGGCGCGAAAAATATCCGGGTGTCGAAGAATTAAAGCTGGCCGTCATGGGCTGCGTAGTCAATGGCCCCGGAGAATCCAAGCACGCCAACATCGGCATCTCGCTGCCGGGAACCTTTGAAGAACCCACGGCCCCGGTCTACGTCGATGGACGGCTGATGACCACGCTGCGCGGCGACCACATTGTTGCGGAATTCATCAAGATTCTGGATGAATATGTGGCAACGCGCTACGGCAAGGTCTCCGAACTGGTCAGTATTCGATAGTCGCAAACAATACATGCAGACGAGGCACCTCTGTGCGCTGCCCGCTTTTCTCCGCTTCGCTGTTGCTTCCCACTTCCCTGCTGCTGCTGGCGTTCGACTGCCTGGCTCCGCTGCCCTGTCTGGCTGCAAAGAGCAAGGCCAAGAAATGCATCACGCCCGATCAGGCATTGCAGCACGTCAACAAAGATGTCTGCGTCTCGGCGCACGTCTACACCGTGGTTCACGCAGCACAGGACACGCATTTTTTGGATGTGTGCAGCCCGCAGACCCCGGATGCAGCCTGCCACTTTACCATCGTCAGTTTTCGTCAGGATCAAAAGGACGTCGGCAACCTAGCGCCGCTGGTGAATCAGAACATTCAGATTCGCGGCACCGTGCGCAGCTTTGAAGGCCGCGCCGAGATTGTGCTGAATCGCAAGCAACAACTGAGCGGCGGCAAAGCGAAGTTTCACGCCAACCCTCGGCTGATCCAGAGCTTCTCTGCGGAGCATGGCGGCAATGCCTTCAGCAACAAAAACGGCGTCAGCGGCCAGCACGGCGTTCACTTCCACCACGGCACGCCTTGAGAAAACTCTGAATCCGCCATGTGCCCCAGAGCCTGCCCTGAGCGTGTCGAAGGGTCTTGATTTTGAGACTTGGGAATTACATCGCCCACGCAAGCCAAAAGAAGGCTTGAGTGGGGGAGAATTTCACGCTTTCTGGCAACCCCTTCCGATTCAATCTTTGCCCGCGAGTCGTGTGGCTCCTCATCCCGTTTGTGTCTCGGCCAGCTTCATATCCATCGGCGGAGCATAGCGCGCGCCAAGAAAAAGCAATCCGCCTGAAAGCAACATCGTCGCCAGCGTCAGGGCCAGTCCTATCCGCAGCGAGCTATGATCGGAGACCCAGCCGATCAGTCGCGGCGAAGGCGCATCGCCCAGCGCGTGAATGGTAAACAACTCGATGGCAATTGCAGTGGAGCGCACCGGCGCGGCCACGGAGTTCACAATCGCGGCATTCAATGGGCCGGTGTTTAGAAACAGAAAGAACTCCGCCACCGCCAGCCATGTGACCATGCCTGCGCGTGGGCCAAAAAATGTCAGCATTGCGGCGGGAATTGCCAGCAGCACGCTCCAAGCAGAGAGCAGATACAGCGCAGCATGATTGCGCCGCAGCCAGCGCTGCGCCAGCCATCCGCCGAGCCAGGTGCCCGCAATGCCCGTGACGACGGTAATCGCGCCCAGCAGTTGATTGGCCCGCGACAGTGAGTAATCCCCGTTGCGATAGAGAAACGTCGGCATCCAAACCGAGATGCCGCCCAGCGAAAAGACCATCATGGCCATGCCCAGCGTGGCCGTCCAGTAGGCGCGATTGCGAAATAAACCCGTGTAGGTGGCGCGGTCGGCAGTGGGAGCCAGATGCTCCGAAGCGCCGCGCTGTGGCTCCTGCATGAAAAACAAAATCAAACACGCCAGCAAAATTCCCGGTACTGCGGAAACATAAAACGGAACGCGCCAGCCATAGGCAGATCCCATTGTGCCGCCGATGATGTAGCCAAGCGCAGCTCCAACGGGCAGGGAGAGATAGAAAAATGTCAGGATGCGATTGCGCTGCTCCTCCGGCCAGAAATCGGAGAGCAGGGCGGGCGCAAAGATACCAAAGCTGGCCTCGCCAATGCCGACGATGGCGTGACGCAGATACAGCGTTTCGTAGCTATGCACCGTGGCGGTCAGCAGGGTCGCCACGCTCCACAGCAACGCGCCCAGCACGATAAGCGGCTTGCGCGGAAAGCGATCTCCCATCCATCCGGTAAGCGGCGCAGCCAGCATGTAGGTGAGAAAAAATGCGTAGGTGAGCGCGCCCATGCGTTCGTCGCTCACATGGAACTCGCGCTGCACCAACGGCTGCACGCCGGGCAGAATATAGCGATCAATGTAATTGAAGAGGTTGAGCGCGGTCAGCAGCGCCAGCGCAACCCAAGCAGCACGTTTTCTTGCGCTATTCTCGGCAACTGATTTTTCCATGCGCGCTCAGCATAGCAGGCCGTCCCGCGCAATTGGATTATTTTCTGTTCTCAACCTCTGGACGCGGCCACCGAGCTTCAATCCCGGTGGAGATGCCACCGCGTGGACGAAAATCTCCTCGCACCACGGCCCAGGCCGGATGACAGGCTTTTACGACATCTTCCAACACTTGGTTGACGATATTCTCCTGGAAAATTCCCAGATTGCGATAGCTGAAGAGATATTCCTTCCACGATTTCAGCTCCAGACAGCGCCCGCGTGGCATATAGCGCAGCGTGAGCGTGCCAAAATCGGGCAGCCCGGTCTTGGGACAGACGGAGGTAAACTCTGGATCGTCGATAACAATCTCATACGCGGAAAACTGATTGGGCCAGGTCTCGATGGCAGGAAATGAAAAATCGAGGCCTGCCTTGGCGTGGTCATCGGTGTAGCGTGGGCCGGCGGCGGTCATACGATGATTGTACCGGGATTGGGCGTAGGATTCCGTTTGCGTTGCCCGCGCTTGCAGGGAAAAAGACGTATCCAGCAGGGAACATCTTTTCAGGATTGAAACTTGCATCTATTTCCATGCTGCTGCGTCCTATATACTGACCCTTTACAGCCCATGTCCGTACAAATATCCACGTCCGCGCAAGCAACCAGATCCATGCAGGCAATTGCGTCCATGCAAACGCCTGCGACACCTAAAAAATCCCGGCATACGCTGTGGCTTGTTCTGGCCGCCGCGCTGGTGCTGCTGGTACTGTTGATCCGCCATTTTACCGGGAATACGATTTTTATCCATACGGCAACGGCGCGACACCAAGATTTAATCAGCACGTTGAGCACCAACGGCAACGTGGAGCCTCAGCAGGATTTTGAAGCACACAGTCCGATAGCAGGTACCGTGGAAGCCGTCTACGTCCATGAGGGCGAGCATGTTTCCGCAGGCAAATTGCTGCTGACGATGGATGACCTCTCCGTCAAGGCGCAGGTTGCCGCCGCACTGTCCACGCTGCGAGCCGCGCAGGCACAGATGGGTGCCCTCCAGCATGGCGGCACACAGGAAGAACAACTGCAATTGGCAGCAAAGATTTCCCAAGCGCGCGCGCTTCGGGATCAGATCGCCAGCACACTGACTGCATTGACTAAGCTGGAACAGAGTGGCTCGGCCTCCCAGAATGAGGTAGCCACCACGCAAAGCCAACTGGCACTTGCCAATATCACACTGCAAAACCTGGAGCAGCAAAAGGCGCAACGCTACGCCACGCTGGATCAGCAGCGTGGAGCCGCCGAGCTTGCTAATGCCCAAGCAGCCTATCAATCCGCGCTGGATACGCTGCAGAAAGAAAATGTCCACGCTCCATTTGCGGGCATCGTCTACTCCGTCCCAGTGCAGCCCAGCGAATATGTCCAGGCAGGCGATACTTTGCTCAAGCTGGCAGATCTGTCGCACATCCAGATCCGCTCCTATTTTGACGAGCCGGAGATTGGACGTCTTGCTGTAGGCCAGCCCGTCACCATCGCTTGGGATGCCCATCCAGGACGCATCTGGCATGGGCACATTGTGCGCACGCCCTCCACCATCATCACCTATGGGACACGGCATGTTGGCGAAGCAATCCTCACCGTCGATGATGCCGACGGCGTGCTGCTGCCCAACACCAATGTCACCTTGACCGTAACAACCAATGATTTACAACATGTTCTGACCATCCCACGCGAAGCGCTGCATACAGATGGCGATCAGAACTATGTATACCAGGTTGTAGACAACCAACTCCGCAAGGTGCCCATCCAGATTGGCGCGCTGAATCTAACGATGGTCGAAGTCCTCTCTGGGATCGACGAACACGCTACCGTCGCGCTGTCAGCAACGGATGGCTCCACTTTGCGCGACGGGATGACCGTTCGCAGCATCCCGTAACCGTGCCGGATATTTATTTCAAACCGTGGATCGCCCTACTGGTCGCAGCTATCTGCCTGCCATCATCCCTGCGCGCTTGGATGAGAAGCCATCCCATGAGCAGCACCAACACCTCTGTTCTCTCCTTACTCAACAGCGGGCACGCCAACGATGCCATCGCCGCTCTGCAAAAAGTCCTGTCTGCGAATCCGCAGGATGCGCTTGCGCACAACATGCTCTGCCGTGTCTACGATCAGGAACAACTCTGGGCAGGAGCCACGCGAGAATGTCAGGTCGCCGTGCAGCTACAGCCCAGCAACAGCGAATTTCACCTCTGGCTGGGTCGCAGTATAGGCCAACAGGCGCAACGCGCCTCCTTGGTAACGGCACCCCGTCTGGCCAGAAAGGTTCACGCAGAGTTTCAAGCGGCGGTACAACTTGACCCACACAATGTCGCGGCCCTTTGCGATCTCGGAAAATTCTCCGTCGACGCGCCAGGATTTCTTGGCGGTGGATTGGACAAGGCGCAGGCCATTGCCCGACAACTGCAACCCCTGAACACAGAAAAATATCATTGGCTGCTGGCCACGATTGCCAGTAAGGAAAATGATCCGACCACAGCGGAGCGGGAACTCAAGCTGGCGGTGGCGCAATCCAAGGCTCCCGCAATGGCGTGGATGGATATGGCTGCCTTTTACGCCCGCCGGAAAAATGTTTTTGCAATGGAACAAGCCATTCAGAGCGGCGTGGCGGCGGACACAAGCCACGACAGCGCGCTGGTGGATGGCGCTTCCCTTCTGATCCGGCACAAACAGAATTTTCCTCTGGCAGAACAAATGTTGCGGCAGTATCTTGCATCGACGCATCTGTCGGAAGATGCGCCAGCCTTTCAGGTTCACGCCTTGCTGGGAAAACTGCTGGCTCGGCAGGGAAAGGCCGTGGCGGCACAACAGGAGTTTGCTGCCGCAAAGGCGCTGGCCAGTGGCTACTCTGTTGGACATACCTAAGGAAACACACGGCCATATAGAATCATCTTTAACAGACATGGCATCACAAAAAAGGGAGCAAGCAGATTTTGAAGAAGATGTTGGCAGGCATGGCGATCTGGGTTTTGCTGGGAGCGGCAGCCTGCGCCCAAGTATCCCTGTATTCCGTCGTTGATCTGGCGCTGCGCGACAGCAACAAAGTTCGCATGGCGGAGGCCGCGCAACAACGCGCGCGGGGCGTGCTGACGGAGACACACGCTGCCTATATTCCGAACCTTTATGTCGGTGCCGGCCTAGGCTACTCGATGGGATTTCCTCTGGGGACTCCAAACCTTTTCAATGCCAACTCGCAATCCCTGGTCTTCAGTTTTTCTCAACCGGACTATATTCGCTCCGCGCACGCGGCACTAAAAGCCGCGATCTTTGCGCTACAAGATGCGAGGCAACAGGTCATTCTGGACACAGCAACCGCCTATCTGGAACTGGACAAAACTAACCGCCAGATCGCCGCGCTCAATGAGGCCATCAACGATGCGGATCAGCTTATAGCCATCGTAGGAAATCGCGTTGCGGCGGGCATGGACAGTCGCGTGGAAGAGACCCGCGCCCGCCTAACGCGCGCGCAAATGCACCTGCAGAAAATCCAGTTGGGCGACCGCGCCGAGGAGCTTCGCCAGCACATCTCCAACTTGACCGGGCTACCCGCCAACTCGCTCACGCTGAATGCCAGCAGCATCCCCGCGTTCCCTGATCTGGAGATATCCGCGCCCAGCCAGCCCACGCAACAAAATCCTGCGGTGCAGGCGGCCTTTGCCACGGCAGATGCGCGCAAGTACACGGCACACGGAGACGACCGCCAGAATTATCTGCCCACGTTCGAGCAGATCGCGCAATACAGCCTGTTCTCCACCTTCAACAATTATCAGAACTATTACACCAGTTTCCAACAGAACAACTTTGGTTTTGAAGTCCAGGTCGTCTGGCCATTGTTCGATCCCATTCACAGAGCCAAAGGAATCGAATCCGACGCGGATGCCATGCAAGCGCGCCATCAGGCGCTACAGACCAAGATTCAAGTCTCGGAGCAAAATCTTGCGCTGTGGCACCAACTGCGCGAACTCCAGGCAAAACAGGAAGTTGCAACCCTGAAACAAGAACTCGCCAAAGACACGCTCGACAGCGTGCTGGCGCAGATGCAGAACGGAACCGGCTCCCCCACGGCTCCGGCGGTTACACCTAGGCAGGCCGAACAATCCCGCATCGACGAACGCACAGGCTATATCGATATGCTGGACGCGGACTTCGAGGTGGAGCGCGTACAGCTTGGCCTGCTCCGACTGACTGGCGGACTGGAAGACTGGGTGAAAAGCCAGAAGTAAGGATTCACAGGTGCATCTCCACGCAAAGGGATGATATATTTGTGGATGCGTACGTCTCATGCGGAAGTGGCGAAATTGGCAGACGCACTAGCTTGAGGTGCTAGCGCCGCAAGGCATAGGGGTTCAAGTCCCCTCTTCCGCACCAAACGTTACCACGCAAACTGGATATCGAAATGGTCTCCTGAAAATTCCTGTGCATAGGCCGGGGGAGGGTCCCTCCGCCACGCGAAAGCAGCGTTCCATGATTATTGTTTTTACAGTTCTGCACATCATCGTTTGTTTCGTCCTGATCGGTGTCATCCTGTTGCAACAGGGCACCGGGGCCGATTTGGCAGGAGCCTTTGGCGGCCAGGGTTCGCAAACCGCCTTTGGCCCGCGTGGCACCACCAACCTGCTGACACGCGTGACCACCTGGGCAGCCATCATCTTCATGCTCACCTCCGTAAGCCTGACTGTGCTGGATGCGCGTCGCAGCACTGGCAACTCCGTGCTGCGCGGACTTTCGTCTCCGTCGGCTGCAACCGGCAGTCCGGCAACTCCAAAGAAATAAGGGCGCGCGACTTTAGAGCATTTTCAGTTCAAGTG
>DAHXNK010000048.1 GCA_027365415.1 Acidobacteriaceae bacterium | reverse complement strand
AAGGATGCTGAGGATTAAAAGCGTTTGCGAAAGCGGTTGGCGCGTTCAAACTCCTCGCGCAGTTCCGGCTGTTTGAGATTTTCGCGCAGATGCGCCAGCCGTTGTTCGAGCGCCAGCAGCGTGGCGGCCAGTGGCTCGGTGTTGGTCTGCGCGATATCTCGCCACATGGAGAAGGGACTCGCTCCCAGACGGGTCATCTCGCGCATGGCGCGTCCGCCCACCTCGCGCAACTCCTCGCGATGCGCATCCGAGCCGCCAAACTCATCTTCCAGCAGCGCGGCCAGCGCCGTTCCCACCATCTGCGGCAGATGGCTGGCCCAGGCGCACAGTTCGTCATGGCGCACTGGATCAACGTCCACGACGCGACTGCCGAATCGCTGTACCCAGCCGCGCCACGCCTGTCGCCGTTCTTCTTCGAGAGTCAGAGCTTGCGTACCAGGCCGAATATTTTTTTCTGGAGTTGAAGAAAAGAGCCAGACCGCGTTGCGGAAGAGTTCCGCCTCCGCGTGGGCCGCGCCCTGCACCTCTTTGCCCGCCATCGGATGTCCGGCCAAAAATCCTGCCCGGTTCTCTCGGTTAAACAACGCAGCGGCGCGTTCGCAAATCTGATGTTTGGTGCTGCCGACATCTGTGACCAACTGGCCGGGGCGCAGCACAGGAGCCAGCCGTTCCATCCAATCCAGAATGCCCAGAACCGGGGTAGCCAGCACGATCAGGTCACTGGCCAGCGCGGCAGCCAGCGGATCGTCCGCAACCTGCTCCAATGCACCATTTTGCAGCGCAATCTTTGCTTCTTCTGGATTTTTATCCCAGCCCGCAATGCGCCCGGAAAATCCATGCGCGCGCAGCGCCAGCCCGATGGATGCGCCAATGAGTCCTGTGCCGAGAATCGTAATCTGCTGCGCGGAACTCGTGGACACGGCACCCTCCTGCATCTTCCGAACGATGCAATCGAACTATGCAATCGAATTATGCGCTATGCGATTGAGCGCTTCACCGCAGTGGCAACGAGGCGCAGTTCCTCCATGAGCGTTGCAAATTGCTCTGGGAAAAGCGACTGCGCGCCATCCGACACGGCCTTGTCCGGGTTGGGATGAACTTCCATCAGCAAGCCATCGCACCCAGCGGCCACGGACGCGCGCGCCAAGGCGGGCACCAAGTCTCTGCGTCCCGTACCGTGTGATGGATCGCCCAACACTGGCAGATGGGAGAGATGCTTGAGCACTGGAATCGCGGAAATATCCATCGTGTTGCGCGTGTAAGTCTCGTAGGTGCGAATGCCGCGCTCGCAAAGCATGACATCGTAATTGCCGCCGGAAAGAATGTACTCGGCGGAGAGCAGCACTTCCTCGATGGTGGCGGCGATACCGCGCTTGAGCAGCACCGGACGACGCGCCAGACCCAGTTCGCGCAGCAGATTGAAGTTCTGCATATTGCGTGCGCCCACCTGGAAGCAATCGACATAGGGTAGCATCAACTCAATCTGCGAAATCTCCATCACTTCGCTGATGATGAGCAGGCCCGTGGCATCGCCCACCTCGCGCAGCAGCTTCAGCCCTTCAAGCCCCATACCTTGAAAGGAGTAGGGCGAGCTGCGGGGCTTGTATGCGCCACCACGCAGAAACTTCGCGCCCGATGCCTTCACCTGTTTGGCGGCAGTAAAAATCTGCTCGCGCGATTCCACCGAGCACGGCCCCGCCATGACGACAACTTCCTTGCCACCGACCTCGACCCCATTGGAGAAACGGATCACCGTTCCCTCCGGGCGAAAGCCACGCCCCGCCAGTTTGTAGGGGAAGGTAATCCGATGTGCTTCTGCCACTCCGCTCATTAGTTGAAAGTCTTGCACATCGAAGCTGGCCGGGCTGCCCACGCCCGCCAAAACGGTCTGCTGCGTGCCCGTCGTGCGATGCACGTTGAACCCAATATCGACCATCCGCGAGATCACATTCTGAATCTGCTCTTCGGTGGCATTTTCTTTCATGGCAACAATCATGATCGTCTTAACCTGTTCTGTATCTTGATTTTTATTTCCTGCATGTCCTGCTGTTTTTCTTTATCGTGGCTTCCGTGTCTCGTTGGTTCCGCCGACATTTTCGCGTTGCGAGGCAAGCTCGTTCTGCTGCAAGGAGCGCATCACGTCAATGATCCGCTCATAGATATGTGTCAATTCGATGTCCGGCAGCGGCCCTGGATTGGACTTGCGCACATTCTCGAAAATCACGCTTTCTCGCGCTGGCTCATACACCGGAAGATCCGTTGCATCCTTCAAGCGGCCAATCGTCTGTGCCGCAAGCGCCCGTTCGCTGAGCAGGCGCACAATCTGCCGATCCAGCTCGTCAATTCTGCGTCGCCATTCTGCTATGTCCATTTCGTACCTCATGTCTGCCTGCGGGGACACCGACACGGTGCCTTGCCCGCGTTCCTTGGCATGGAGTGATGGTTTCTATCTTAAATGAGAGTCGCTTCTTCAGAGAAAAGAATCGTTCTCAGGATAGAATCGCCAGCGTTTCTCCAGTTGCCACGGGCACCACGCCCAGCTCGGAGAGAAACGCGGCCACAGCCATCGGAGCCTCTGCTGGCGTGGATTTTTCAATGATGGCTACAATGGCGCTGCCAATCACCGCCGCATCGGCAAATGCTCCCACCGCTGCGACATGAGCCGCGCTGGAGATGCCAAAGCCCAGCGCAATGGGGAGCTTCGTATAGCGCCGAATCCGCTCCACCAACTGCTGCGCGCCGTCCGCCACCTGCTGCTGCGTGCCCGTAATCCCGGTACGCGAGATGGCATAGACAAATCCCTCGGATGCCTTTGCGATTTGCTCCAGCCGCGCATCTGGACTGGTCGGCGCGGCCAGAAAGATGGGCTGCAATTTGTGTCGGCGCATTGCTGCGCGATACTCTTCGGCCTCTTCGACGATCAGGTCTGTCACCAACACGCCATCCACGCCCGCCTCCTGCGCCAACGCGCAGAATTTCTCCAGCCCCAGGCGGAGAATCGGATTGAGATAAGAAAAAATCACCAGCCCGGCCTGGGGACGCTCTGTGCGCAGCTCCCGTGCCAGCGCCAGCACCTCGGTCAGCCGCGTTCCATGCAGCAGCGCCCGCTCGCTGGCTCGTTGAATGACTGGCCCGTCGGCCAGCGGATCGCTGAAGGGTACGCCCAGCTCTAAAACATCCGCGCCCGCGTCGATGGCGGCCAGCGCGATTTGTTTCGACGTGGAAATATCTGGATCGCCAATGGTTAGGTAGACCACCATTCCCGGCTTGTGGCGAAATTGAATTGACATTTTTCTACGCTCCCTGCAACTTCAGTTCGCGGGCCAGGATGCCCATATCCTTGTCGCCGCGACCGGAGATGTTGACCAACAAAATATCGCTGCGTTGCAGTTTGGGAGCCAGCCGCATCGCCTCGGCGACGGCGTGCGCGCTTTCCAGCGCGGGCAAAATCCCTTCCATGCGGGCCAGCGTAACGGTAGCGCGCAACGCCTCAGCATCGGAGGCAGAAACATACTCTGCGCGGCCAGAGTCGTGCAGAGCGGCATGCTCCGGGCCAACGGAGGCATAATCCAGCCCGGCGGAGACCGAATGTGTCAGCGACACCTGCCCTGCGTCATCCTGCAACACGTAGGAATACGTTCCCTGCAACACGCCCGGCGAGCCGCACTGGAAGCGCGCCGCATGTTCGCCGAGATTCGTGCCGCGTCCTCCGGCTTCTACGCCAATCAGACGCACACTTTTGTCAGGAATAAATTCAAAAAATGCGCCTATCGCATTCGACCCGCCACCCACGCAGGCAATAATGGCCGACGGCAAACGTCCTTCGGCCTCCAGTATTTGCTGGCGCGCCTCAATGCCAATCACGCGATGAAAATCACGCACCATTGTGGGATAGGGATGCGCGCCCAGCACGCTGCCCAGCAGATAATATGTGGTGCGAACATTCGTCACCCAGTCGCGCATCGCCTCGTTGATCGCGTCTTTGAGCGTTGCGGAGCCAGAACGAACCCCGCGCACCTCCGCGCCCAGCAGCCGCATTCGATAGACGTTCAACTCCTGGCGCCGCATGTCCTCTTCGCCCATGTAGATCACGCACTCCATGCCAAAGAGCGCGCAAACCGTGGCCGTGGCTACGCCATGCTGCCCCGCGCCCGTCTCGGCGATGATGCGCCGCTTGCCCATGCGCCGCGCCAGCAATCCCTGACCGATGCAGTTGTTGATCTTGTGCGCGCCGGTGTGCAGCAGGTCTTCGCGCTTCAGGTAAATTTTTGCTCCGCCCAGAAACTCCGTCAGCCGCGCAGCATGATAGAGGGGCGTCGGACGACCGACGTAGTGGTGCAGTAGATGGGCAAGTTCGCTGGTAAAGGCCGGGTCGGCCTGCGCTGCGGCATACGCGCTCTCCAACTCCTCCAGCGCCGCCATCAGTGTTTCGGGAACGTAGCGGCCTCCGTAGGCTCCAAAGCGTCCGGCGATGGCCGAGGACGGGTTTGATTCCGTAGCTGTAACCTTGCTCACTGCGATGTTTCCTTTCTCAAACTGCTCAAAACTTGATCGACACGCTCGTCGGAATGTCGGGGTGTCCCATTCAAGCCGCTTTATGGCTTGAGTGGGACTACAGAAATCATCCACGTCTACGCATCCCTACAGGCACTGCGTACCGCTTCAATAAACGCCTGCACGCGCGCCGGGTCTTTTTTGCCCGGCTGCGCTTCCACGCCACTCACTACATCCACGCCCCAGGGCCGCAGTGTGGTGATGGCCTGCGCTACATTCTCCGGCTGCAAACCTCCGGCAACAATCAAGCGCAGATGCGGCGCTTCACGAGCAAAACTTTCACGCGCTGCATTCCAGTCGAAGACCTTGCCCGTACCGCCAGGCTTGGCCGCCGTGCGAGAGTCGATCAGCACGGCATCGACAGCCGAATGTTCGCGCAACGCGCGTAGCTGCGCGGCAAAGCGATCTACATCGGCATCGTAATGCAGCACCTGCAGGATGCTGAAGCGTCGCGAATCTCCGGCCAGCCCAGCAAAGTGCCGTCGTAGCCGCGCAGCCAGGTTCGTTCCGTCCGCAGCGTGCAACTGCACGCCGGTTAGTCCTGCCACGCGCGCCGTGTCCACAATCGCGTCAAAATCCGTATCGACGAAAACCCCGTATTTTTCAATACTACGCGGCAGATGCGCCGTAATCTGGCGCACCGCTTCTGGTGTCACCTGGCGAGGACTCCGCGCAAAAACAAAACCGACAGCATCCGCGCCATGCTTGACGGCAAGCTGCGCATCCTCCAGCGTCGTGTTGCCACAGATTTTGATC
Source organism: Acidobacteriaceae bacterium (assembly GCA_027365415.1). GTDB lineage: Bacteria > Acidobacteriota > Terriglobia > Terriglobales > Acidobacteriaceae > JAJZIJ01. The sequence goes on along the minus strand of DAHXNK010000048.1, from coordinate 10,175 downwards.
CACATCGCCGACCGCCCTGCTTATATCGTTTCTTACTCCGCTGCAATCGCGCGCGCCGAAGTCTTCTTCTGGGGCGCGTCCAACAGCGTCGCTTCCGCCAGCAACGCTTGCAGCGCCTGTCCCGGCTCCGGCTGGCGCATCAACGATTCGCCAATCAAAAACGCCGCATAGCCCGCCTGTCGCAGCCGCACCAAATCCGCAGCCGTGTGAATGCCACTCTCGGCCACGCGAACGATGTTCGCTGGCAACAACGCCGCCAATTCCAGAGATGTCTCCAAGCTCACGTCAAAGGTTCGCAGATTGCGATTGTTCACGCCAATGGCATTCGCGCCTAGATCGAGAATGCCCAGATCGAGCACACGAGCCGCTTCCGCCACATCGTGGATCTCGCAGAGTACATCCAGCTCCTGCGCGTGGGCCTCCTGCGCCAGGCTCTTCAAGGCTGCATCGTCCAGCGCTGCGGCAATCAGCAGAATCGCGTCGGCTCGGTGTGCTCTGGCTTCGAGAATCTGAAACGCATCGACGATAAAATCCTTCCGCAGGCAGGGGATCGCGACAGCGGCTGAGGCTAGCTCCAGATTCGCCAGACTGCCCTGAAAAAACTGCTCTTCGGTCAACACGGAGAGCGCCGCTGCTCCGGCAGAGGCCAACGCCCGCGCCAGCGGCACAACGGCGAAATCTGCGCGGATCAATCCCCGTGAAGGCGAGGCTTTTTTTAATTCCGCGATGATGGCTGGGCCAGTGACAGCAGTCTTGCGCAGTGCTTTAACGAATCCGCGCGGCGCGTGCTCGGCAGCCCGCCGCTCCAGCGCGCGCAGGTCGGCGGAGTCTTTGCGCGCTGCCATTTCGCGCCGGGTCGCCGCTAGAATTGCATCAAGATGCGTCGCCATAAGATGAAGAATCTGCCTAGAATCTTCAGTATAAGCGCGCCTTGCGCGGCAGGCTGCGGCAGGTGGATCGCTGCTGTCTTTTAATGAGGGCTGCGCGTCCTTCCGAGGAGTCACGCAGAGCCTGCCTTGAGCGAAAGCGAAAGAAATAATTCAGAGCATCTTGGCTTCATCTTCTCCGCCAGCATTCTCTGGATTCCCATTCCAATCCCTACCGACTGGCGGCTGGCTTGCGTTGGCACAAAAAATATCCGGGACAAATGACGATTCGCCCCGGATGGATATGCGCCCGTTTGTGGTTTGTTGCTATTTCACTCCAAAGTTAAGCGACACGATGTATTCGCGTGGCGCGCCTGGATCGACCAACGTGTAGCCGCCAAAGGCAGTACCAAAGTAGCCGCCGCTGGTGATGTAGGCCGTCGGATTATATTCATTATTCAGCAGATTCTCCACGCCTAAAGACATCTGGATAGGTATCTTGGAGATGCTTGGTGGCGCATTGTGAAAGACATGCCCTACGCCATTCAGCGTGCCAGCCATGTTGAAGTTCACCACGCCATAGCCGGGCATAGTTTGCTGCGTAGGAGCCGTGGTCACGTTGCTGAAAAGGTAGCGGGTTCCCTCATACTGCCACCACAGACCGGGCATAATCGTCCAGGCATGGTCATTGGCCTCCATTAAGGAGGTCAACCCCAGGTTGCTCATGTACTTGGGCGTGTTGGAGATGGGATAGCTGCCGTAGTTGGTTGTTGTGCCGTTGGGAACATAGCTCAGGAAGTAGTCATGCTGAATGGCACCATTTCCATGTATTGTCAAATAGCGAGTCGCAGACTCATCAAGGTTGATGGAAACTCCGTTCACAAGCGACGAAGCAAACGCAATGGTTGATGGAACGTTTGAATTTGCAACGGAGGTAATAATCGTTTCGTTGGTTAGTTCGTCATGGAAATATGTGGCATCCAGAGAGCACGTGCCAAGGAACGCCATCGGACACTTGGTCACTAGGAAACCACCCTCGACATTGGTGCTTTTCAGCGGCTGCAAGTTCGCCAGATTCACGCCAACCGTTGGCCGATTCGCGCCAAAGGCATCATCGGATGGATTTTGATAGGTAATGCCGAAATTTGCATGGAATGTAAGCCAGTTGGCAGCCAAGTACTGCGCTCCCACGGAAGGCGAGAGTTCCGAGAAGTTTTTATGCGTATCTGGAGCCAGCTCATTATCAAGGGCTGGAGAACTATTCGGCCAATCCACCAGACCTGTATTGTAGAAAGCCGTGCGAAACATCTGCTCTGCAAGCCCCGGAGTAATGATGAGCTTCTTGTTGAACATATCGACGCGGTCTTGGATGTACAGAAAACCATAGTCGGTATATAGGTAATCGCTATTGAAAAATGCTGGGTTATATCTGCTGGTTCCCTGTGCGGTGGTGTATAAGGCTACGGGATTGTGGTAATCGCCATGCATCCAATAGCCGCCGACTGTGACCAAGTTATGCGGAGCCTGAATATCAAACGAGCTTTGCGAACCCACGGTATTGGAGGCGGGATCGTACCATTCATGGCTAAATGCGTACTGTGATCCGTAAAAATTCGTTTGGCGGTTATGCAGACGATATGCATGTCGATACCATTCCGAGTTATTAAATGTAACGAGTGGCGACAGCGCAATTTGTAATTTGCTATAGACCATATCGCTTTGGCCTTTGATCTGTTTGTACCAGAGATCCTTGGCGAGCGAGGAGTAGTATCCGCTGGTTGACTGGCTGTAGAGTTGCGCGCCTGTCGGAAGAGGAGTAGTTCCCTGCCTATCCGTGCCATACAGCCCCTGTGTGGTGATGGTATCCCCTTGTACATTGTTAATCGGAGTTAAAGGGACAAAGTTGGGGCGATATTCCGTGTTGCGACTATGGTAATAGGCAACGTTGAAGCTGCCGCTGTCAAAGATTCTCTGTACATTAAAGTATGCTGAATACCCCGAAGATGGCGCGGTAAAGGTAGGGATACCCGTAGTGCCCACACGAAAGGTATCGTTGTTCGCATAGCCGGAGGCAAGGACTGCTGACCACCCTTTGTGTTCTCCAGTCTGTGCAATGAAATGCTCGATCGATGTGTTGTAGCTTCCGTAACTTGCACCTACGGTGAATTTTGCTCCGGGGGCGGTACTCGGCTGGACAGGAACAAAGTTAACCGTCCCACCCAGGCTGTCGAACCAGCGATTCGAGGGCGCGCCCGGCCCGTAAGTTACAACAGTATCCGAGATCATATTCATGATGGGAAGTTGCGTGGATTCCCATGCGCCTGCGTTCTGAATCATTCCGTTCATCGGGATTCCATCCAGCAGGAAGCTGATGCCGTTTCTCAGCACATCCCCATTCACGCTCGACCAGCCGCCTTTAATTCCGCGTATCTCAATCTCGCTTCTCGCCGTTGGCGCTACGCCACCGTATCCGTAAACCATGATGCCCGGCGCTGCCGTAAGCGCCTGTGCCGCGCTTCCAGTCGGCCCAGACACCTGTTCCATTTCACCCTGCGAGATGGTCGCCGTCGTAACAGCGGTCTCTGTCGAGCCTCCGGCAGTTACCGTTACAGATTGCGCGACGGTAGCCACATTGAGCAGGATCGGCGTAGACATCACCTGATTCTCCGCTAAGTGAACATCCGATTCCGAGAAATTCTTAAATCCATCTTTTGCCACAGTGAGCGTGTAGGTTCCAGCATTCAAGCCGGAGATCCTATATCTGCCGTCGGCATCCGTGATTGTAGTCAGCGCGGTCTTGGTTTCCGTGTTGGTGAGTGTAACCTGTGCCCCGACGACAGGATTGCCTGCCGAGTTCGAGATGGTACCACCTACAATTGCCGACCTAGCAGCATAAGCTAACAGTCCGGCTGCGAGAAAAAATAATACTCCAGCCATGATTTTGCGTGCGAGCAACATCCACTACCTCCTAAAAATGTGTTGGATCTTACATGGGAATCCTTGCTTCTCTGGAACGTGCGCTCGAGAAACCTATAAAACTGCGCGAACAGGGACAATCTACTGAGATCAAGAGTGCAGGAGTGTTTTTAACAAGAGGTAACAGCGGTATAAATTTTGAATGCGCGGGGCATGAAGAGGAAGTAATATAAATTTTGAATGCGTGAGGCATGAACAGGAAGTAAATGGATCGGTTGGATGTAGAAATCTCGAACGCAAGATCATTCAGGACGCAGCAAGTACGCGCATGGGCGAGTTGTTATATGAAGATACTGAAAAAATTCATACTATAAACAGCTTTACAATGCAGGGTATGGTCAAATCTTCCGCGCCGCATTTCACGCCCGAAGCGCTTACATTCCTACGCGCGCTGGCGCGCAACAATCGCCGAGAATGGTTCACTCCGCGCAAGCCTGCTTTTGAAGAACTCTTGAAAGCCCCCATGCACGCCGTCATCACCGTCATCAATGACGCCATGCAGGACTTTGCGCCGGATCACATCCAACCGCCGCAAAAATGCATGATGCGCATCTACCGCGACACGCGCTTCTCCGCCGACAAGACTCCCTATAAGAAATGGGTCGCTTCCTGGTGGTCGCGATCAGGGCTGGAGAAGACCTCCGGTGGCGGATTCTATTTCCATCTTTCGCCGAAAGAACTGGTCATCGCCGCTGGCGTCTACATGCCGGAGCGCGAGCAACTCCTAGCCATCCGCACCTATCTGCTGGAGCATCACGAAGAACTGCGGCGACGGCTGCAAGATCGCAAACTGCGCGCGGGGATGCAGGAGTTCGATGGACTGCGCCTCACACGACCTCCCAAGGGATTTCCCCCCGACCATCCGGCAATGGATTTGCTGCTTTGTCGGCAATGGGGGGTGAGCGCAACGCTGCCCGCAGCGGTTGCCTTGCAGACCACTCTGGCGCGAGAAATTGTCGCTCGCTTTCGCGCCGCCGCGCCTGTCGTCGAGCTGCTGAATCGCCCCCTGGTCACGCGTCTGGCAGCACAGAAACGTTCAATTTTCTGACGGAAATTCAGCGCTGTTACCCTCAAATTCGGGCAAAATTGGCTAAAAACCAGAGAAACCCAAAGAAAATCTGTAAATTCCTGTGGAAATGGCAGATTTTCCATTGACAAAGTGTTTCAAAAGACGCAAGGTAGACGGCGTAGGGTTTCGTTAGACCCGCATTGATGCTAGCTATCCATGCTTGGGTCGCTTCCTGAAATCTAGGAAAGGGACCCGACGAAATCTGAAAACGGGCGACCGCAAGGCGCACCGATATGCAATAGGAGGAAATTACAACATGGCATCAGGTATGACCAAAACTCAACTCGTTCGGCACATGGCCGAGAAACTCGAACTGACCAACAAACAGGTTGCGGCCTTTCTGGATCTGCTGGCGGAAACAGCCGTCAAGGAGACCAAGAAGAGCGGCGTCTTTGTAATCCCAGGACTGGGCCGTTTGGTCAAGGCCGAGCGCAAGGCGCGCATGGGCCGCAACCCGCAAACTGGCGAGGCCATCAAGATCAAGGCCAAGACCGTTGTCAAGTTCCGTGTGGCCAAGGCCGCAAAGGACACCATCGCGCCGCCTAAGAAGTAGTCGCATGTGTTGTGCAGCAACAATGGAAAGCCGAGAAGCGCAGGGTTTCGGTTCAGCACCGTCCCTGCGCTTTTTATTGGAAGGTTTCTTCCACGCTAATCCGCCAACGCGACCTTGTTGTCTTGGCGAAATCGCCGCACACGCTTGGCCGCGCTCAGCCGATCCTCGACAACAGATATAGAGATAGTCCATTCGGGCTCCTGTGTCGCGTTGTGTAACAACCGCAGTTATTCAGTTCTTGACCGATCGGACAGCAAGCGATTAGAACTTTACATGGAAAGCCCGTTCCCCCTTCATCCGAGGCTTGTCCACTTTACGGTTCAAGGCGCGCTCCTTCCAATTGCGGATTGGCACAGAGATTGTTGGGGAAGGGAAGAGATGCACAGACGCGCCACAACCTGGATCACTTGGATGCCTTGTTCAATGATTCTCTGGATCGTCGCACCGGCCTTTCTCGCCATCGCGACGGGCTGCAACCAGGGACTGCCTCCGGCCATTCTCCTTGCGAATCACAACCCTGCATCCCAAGCGCGCTACACGCAAATTGATTCTGCCACGGCGGGTACGATTATCGGCACCATTCATTTCGCGGGCGCTGCGCCACGCCGCATCGCCATTGACATGACCCCATATCCAGCCTGCGCCTACGCCAGCACAACACCAAATCTGAGCGAGCAATATGTGGTTCACAACGGCAGGCTGGCGAATGTCTTCGTCTACGTGCAATCTGGACTCGGCGCAAAGCGATACGCGCCACCAACCACTCCCGTCGTGATCGACCAAAAGGGTTGCCGCTATCTTCCGCATGTTATTGGCGTAATGGCGGGCCAGCCCGTCGAGTTTCGCAACAGCGATCCAACCCTGCACAACATCCAGGCTGCATCCACCACGCCGGGCAACCCGGAGTTCGACATCTCCCAGCCGCCGATGGGTGGCGCGCAGCAGCATATTTTTGCCATGCCGGAGTTGATGATTCCCCTTCGCTGCAACCTCCATCCTTGGATGGAGGCTTATGTCAACGTTGCTTCCAGCCCGTTCTATGCCATCTCTGATGCCGCCGGACACTTTGAAATCAAAGGCCTGCCGCCGGGAACCTACACGATTGCGGCGGTGCATGAAAAGCTCGCTAGCAAGATCATGCAAGTCACGGTGCCAGAGAGATCGACAGTTCAGGCGAACTTTATCTTCCGAAAATGATGCATTGCGGACGCAGTGCTGCTATAACTAGAGTCATCCACGACCATGCATACTAAGCACAATATAGGCATTCTGGGCGCGACCGGAATGGTCGGCCAGCGCTTCATTCAACTGCTTGAAAATCACCCTTGGTTTCAAGTCACTTGGCTCGCGGCCAGCGACCGCTCCAGCGGCAAGCGCTACGGCGAGGCCGTTCGCTGGAAGCTGGATACGCCGCTGCCTGCACACATTGCCGCCATGCCGGTTTCCCCGGCAACTCCAGAGGGCGCGCCGTCGATTATCTTCGCCGCGCTCGACAGCGACATTGCGCGTGAGATGGAGCCAAAGTTTGCCGCCTCCGGTTGCGCCGTCATCTCCAACTCCAGCGCCTTCCGGATGCAGGCGGATGTGCCGTTGGTGATTCCAGAGGTCAACGCAGATCATCTCGCCCTGATCGAAGAGCAAAGCTGGCGCAAGACCAGTGGCGGCTACATTGTCACCAATCCGAATTGCTCGGCCATCGGTCTGGTGCTTGCGCTCAAGCCGCTGGAGGAGCGTTTCGGCGTCCGCGCCGTCTTTGTCAGCACCATGCAAGCTGTCAGCGGAGCGGGCTATCCAGGCGTGCCTTCGCTCGACATCATGGGCAACGTGGTTCCCTTCATCCGCAACGAAGAAGAAAAGCTGGAAGAGGAGACGGGCAAGTTGCTCGGCAAGCTCCACGGCAACGGCATCACGCATCTTGATGCCAAGGTTAGCGCACACTGCAATCGCGTGGCGGTGGAAGACGGCCACACCGAGAGCGTCAGCATTCAACTCCGCTCCAAGGCCACACGCGAGGATGTTCTGGCGGCATGGCGGGAGTTCCAGCCCTTGCGCGGCCAGAAGTTGCCCACCGCGCCGGAGCAGCCCGTCGAGTTTGACGCTGCCGAAGATCGCCCGCAGCCGCGTCTGGATCGCATGAGAGGCCGTGGCATGGCCGCTGTCGTTGGACGTTTGCGTCCGTGCAGTTTGCTGGATTGGAAGTTCACCGTGCTCTCGCACAACACCATTCGCGGCGCGGCGGGCGCAGCGCTGCTGAACGCGGAGTTACTGGCTGCGCAAGGCAAGCTTCTGCCCACCCGCGTGGCAGCAGCGTCCGCAGGAGCGCGCGCATGAAAATCGTCGTCATGAAATTCGGTGGCACCTCGGTGGAGGATGCCGCTGCCATCCAACGCACGGCAGAGATCGTCGCTGGCAGACGCGCCAAAGGGCTGGCTCCTGTGGTCATCGTCAGCGCGATGTCCAAGGTGACGGATCAATTGCTGGCCGCCGCCAACGCTGCCGAGCGCGGGGACGGCGCTGGGGCGCTGGCCATCAGCGCGCGACTGCGTCACCGACATCTGGAGACGGCAAGCGCGTTGCTCTCCGGCGCGGCTTTACAGGACACCTCATCTTGGCTGGAACAGCAGTTCCAATCGCTTGATGACCTGCTGCGCGGCCTTGCGGCGGTGCAGGAGTTGACACCGCGCACCTCCGATCTGGTCGTCTCGCATGGAGAACGTCTCTCCAGCCGCATCATCGCGGAGTTTTTCGCGCAACGCGATCTGGCAGGAGCGCACGTTGATGCTCGCGCCTGCATCATCACTGATGCGCAGCATGGGCGAGCGATGCCGCTGGAGTTGGAGACGGAGCAGAATCTCGCCCGCCATGTGCGGCCTCTGCTCGATCAGAAAAAAATTCCCGTGCTGGGCGGATTTATCGCCGCAACCGCTGAGGGTGTCACTACTACGCTGGGCCGTGGCGGATCGGACTTTACCGGAGCCTTGGTGGGTCGCGGCCTGGATGCCAGCGCCATCGAAATCTGGACGGATGTCAACGGTATTATGACCACCGACCCGCGTGTCTGCGCGGACGCGCTGCGCGTCAAGGCCATCAGCTTTGAGGAGGCCGCAGAACTGGCCTACTTTGGCGCGAAGGTGCTGCACCCGGCCACGATTCTGCCCGCCGTGCAGAAGAACATTCCTGTCTGGGTGCTCAACTCAAAAAATCCAGAAAATGGCGGCACGCTGATTACCGCGCAGGCGCCGCATAGCCGCAATCCCTTCAAGTCCATCGCCATCAAGCGCAAGCTGACCATCATCGACGTAGTGGCGGGCCGCATGTTAATGACGCACGGCTACATGCGCGCCATCTTCGAGGTCTTCGATCGGCACAAGTGCCCGGTGGACATGGTTTCCACATCGGAGGTCAGTGTCTCGCTCACCGTCGATTCCAACGAGCGCCTGCCGCAGATCGCCGCTGATCTGGGCAAGCTGGCCGATGTGAAATACGAAGGTCGCAAGGCGCTTATCTGCATGGTTGGAGAAAACATCCGAGGACAGAGCGGCATTGCGGCGCAGGTCTTCACTGCCATCCGCCATGTCAACGTGCGCATGATCTCGCAGGGCGCTTCGGAGATCAATATGAGCTTCATGCTGGAGGAAAGCGATGTCGAGGAAGCGGTGCGCGCGCTGCACAAGCATTTCTTCCGGGATCCTGACCCGGAGATTTTTGACGTGGCGGCACGCGATGCCAATGCCGCTCGCCTGGAAACAGCACAAAAAAATTAGCAGCGGAAGTGGGGAGCATCATGCGCATTCTGGTTCTCGGACGCGGCAAGACCGGCAAATTGGTGGCGGAGGTCGCGCAGGAACGCGGCCACAGTGTCCGCGCCCTTGATGCCGACGAAAACCGTAATGCCCGTTCTCTGACACCCGCCACTCTGTCCAAGTTTGAAGCTGTCATCGACTTCACCACGCCCGAAGCCGTCCTTCCCAACCTGCGCGCCTGCTTGGACTCTGGAGCAAAAATCGTCGTTGGCACTACAGGATGGTATAGCCATCTCGCCGAAATTCGCGCCCTCGCGGAGCGAAAAAATGGAGCGCTGCTCTACGGAACGAATTTTTCTTTTGGCGTGCAGCTTCTCTATCGCATGGCCAGCGTGCTGGGTCAGGAGGCGCGCGGCTTCCGTTTTCACATTGACGAAACCCATCACGTTTCCAAAAAGGATGCGCCCTCCGGCACAGCGCTCTCCTTGCAATCGGTTCTGGCTGCCACGCCGTTTGGCGCGGGCGCGGAGATCACCTCCCACCGTGAAGGCGAGGCCGTCGGCCTTCATCGCCTGGAACTGACCGGAGCCGAGGAGCGCATCGTCGTCGAGCATGAAGCGACCTCCCGCAGAGCCTTTGCCGTGGGCGCGGTACGCGGCGCGGAGTGGCTCTCCACGCGCATCGGCTGCTATGACTTCCATGATGCTTTTACGCAGATTTTGTAGCGCTTCCTGCATACGGAAGAAAAATCAGTCGGTCTTGCACAGAAGATTTCGCGATAGACTCCAGAGATAGAGCATTTTTTTTGAAATGGAAAAATTTGAACGGAAAGGGCAAGATGGAAATTTCTGGATGCGGCACTGCGCTGGTGACTCCGTTTCGCGCGGATGGAAGCGTGGATGAGTCTGCGCTCGTCGCGCTGGTCAACTGGCAGGTTGAAAGCGGCATAAATTTCCTCATCCCTTGCG
>DAHXNK010000047.1 GCA_027365415.1 Acidobacteriaceae bacterium | reverse complement strand
ATTTTCCATTGCCAACGATGTGGCCAAATACTTCGCAATTATTCCGGCCATGTTTATGATGGCCTTCCCGGTTATGAGCGTGCTGAACGTGATGCACCTTCAGACACCGCAGTCGGCCATTCTTTCTGCGGTCATCTTTAATGCGCTCATTATTGTCGTGTTGATCCCGCTGGCGCTGCGTGGAGTTGGGTATCGCGCGATGAGCGCGGAGGCCCTGCTGCGCCGCAATCTTCTTATTTATGGACTGGGCGGCCTGGTCGCCCCGTTCCTCGGCATCAAGCTGATTGACATGCTGATTACCGCGCTCCACCTTGCCTAACGCGCCCCGATAGGAGAACCACCATGCAGAAACTTTTGATGATCTCGCTCCGCTACACCATCGTAACCACGCTGTTGCTGGGCCTCGGCTATCCCCTGTTCGTAACGGTGGTCGCGCAACATCTTTGGAAAGACAAAGCCAACGGACAACTGATCGTGCAGAATGGAACCATCGTCGGTTCCCACTGGATTGGCCAGCCGTTTACAGGGCCAAACTATTTCCATAGCCGCCCTTCGGCAGCGGGCGCTGGATATGATCCCACGGCATCGGGCGGATCGAATTGGTCGCCGAGCAATCAAAAGCTCGTAGACCGGACGCAAGCCAGCGTCAAAGATGAGCAGAATGGCAACGCTACCAGTTCTGTCCCGGTGGATCTCGTTACGGCATCCGCATCGGGTTTGGATCCCGACATCACGCTCGCCGCAGCGGAGTATCAGGCCAAGCGCGTCGCGCAGGCGCGCGGCATGACGCTCGACCAAGTGGAGGCATTGATACAGAAAAATCTATCGGAACGCCAGTTTGGATTATTGGGAGAGCGCCGCGTGAATGTACTCCAACTCAACCTTGCGCTTGACCAGGCGCAGGCATCCCGGTAGCTGCATCGTCCGGGCAATGGATGCATGCTGTCATTCAAAATTCAAAAAGGATGCTCGGCATTCTGAATGAAACTCCTTCCCCACTCAAGCCAAAGGAAGGCTTGAGTGGGATTTTCTCCACATGTCCAACATCGTTGGTACCCACAGAAAAGTGTCATTCTGAGCGCAGCGAAGAATCCAGACGATACTGGCTGCATCGACGAAGCGAGTACCCTCTAAATTCTTCACTCCGCTGCGCGGAGCCTGCCCTGAGCGAAGCCGAAGGGTTCAGAATGACGCTCTTGGATTCCCGACTCCGCTCCCTATAAATCCACCATAGCTGCTAGACTCGGAGCGAATGCCCGACTTGCCATTATTTCGAGCCGCCGCTGTAGCCGCGCTGATTCTGGCGAATGCTTTTTTTGTGGCGGCGGAGTTCGCGCTGGTTTCCACGCGGCAGACACGCGTGCAGCAGCTTGTGCAGCAAGGGAAACCGGGGGCGCGCACGCTGGAGAAGTTGCAGCGAAATCTGGACGAGTTTCTACCTGCCGTACAGATTGGCGTCACCCTTTGCAGCCTGGCCCTGGGCTGGCTGGGGGAGCCTTTTGTCGCCATGCTGCTGCATCCCCTGTTTCGCCATCTGCCCCATGCAGCAGCGTATGCCCGCGTGCTTTCGGTCGCGCTGGCTTTTTTGCTGATTACCTATCTTCACGTCCTGATGGGAGAGTTGGTTCCAAAATCCCTGGCGCTGCGCAAGGCGGAGCAGATGGCACTAGTCATTGCCGGGCCGATGGATGCGTTCATGCATCTCATCGCGCCGCTGGTGCGCGCCATGAATCACTCGGCGACATTCGTGCTGCGTCTGTTTCGCACCGCGCCGGTGCCGGAGGGCGGAGTGCATTCCCCGGAAGAGTTGAAATTGATCGCTACGGCCACGCGACGCATGGGGCTGTTGCCGGAGTATCAGGAAGCCATTCTGCATCGCGTTCTGGATCTCGATCAGGTGCCGGTGCGGGAGATTATGACGCCGCGACAACGCATTTTTTCTTTGCCGTCCGATATGACGGTGGCCGCTGCCAGCGCGCGCATCATCGACATGCAGCACTCGCGCATTCCGGTGTATGACGCAGCGCGTGGGCCGGAACATATTCTGGGCGTGGTGTACTCCAAGGACTTGTCGCGCTGGATGCACTTTCAGGCGACCCTGCCGTCGAATGCGTCGTTTGCGTCCAGCGCAGCGCCGTCGCCATCGCCGTCATCATCGCAGGAGAAGACCTTGCGCCTGCACTCGTGGATGCACGATGTTTTGGTGGTTCCAGAGACCAAACCCGTCTCCGATGTATTGATTGAATTTCAAAAACGGCGCAGGCACATGGCGATTGTTGTCGATGAATTTGGGACGACGACAGGATTGGTAACGGTAGAAGATGCGCTGGAGCAAATGGTCGGCGAGTTGGACGATGAGTTCGACCTGCGTGATACGTCGATCCTGCGTTTGGATTCCGGCGTGTTGTTGATTGAGGGCAGCGCCAACCTGCGCGATCTGGAGCAGCAGCTTCATCTAACGCTGCCACGCGATGGCGGCGTGGAGACACTGGCAGGATTCGTGCTGGCGCGACTGCAAAAAATTCCATCTCCCGGCGACGCATTCCTTTTTGAAGGACGACGGCTTACGGTCATTACGATGGATGGACTGCGCATCGGGCGTGTACGCATTGAGCCGGAAATCGCAACGCAGATGGATGCCAGCACCGCTGGAGCGCCTGCGGTGCCGAGCCGAAAATCGCCATTGCCGAAAAAGCAAGACCCTCGCGGTGGAGGCGCATCCCGCGCATGAAGAATGCCGCCCGCACCATTCTGAAGCGATTGCTATATCTGCTGCCGGTACTATGGCTGGTGGTTTCTCTGGTCTTTTTGCTCATCCATCTGGTGCCCGGCGATCCGGTGCAGCAGATGCTGGGCGAGGGCGCGACGACAACAGATATTGCGGCCCTGCGCCATGCGTATGGCTTGGATCTCCCGCTGTCGCTGCAATATCTCCACTATTGGCGCGATGTGCTGCACGGGAATCTTGGCCGCTCTTTACGCCTGAACACCTCCGTTACGCGCTTGGTTTTTTCGCGCTATCCCTACACGATGGAGTTGGCGATCCCCGCCATTTTCTTCGCCATCCTTCTATCGCTGCCCGCCGGGATTGCCAGCGCATTGCACCGGGCACGATGGCAAGATCGCTGGTTGAGCGTGGTAAGTCTTCTGGGACTATCGTTTCCCAGCTTCGCTCTGGGGCCGATTTTGATTTTAATTTTTGGCATTCATTTTGGCTGGCTGCCTGTCTCCGGTGCCGGATCGTGGCGGCATTTGGTGTTGCCAGTTATCACGCTGGGCAGCGGGATGGCGGCCATTCTAACGCGCATGGTGCGCACGACCATGCTGGAGGAACTGGGGCAGGATTACATTCGCACGGCCCGCGCCAAAGGACTCTCCGAACGCGCAGTGGTCTATCGTCACGCCTTACCGAATGCGATGATCCCGCTGCTGACCGTGCTGGGGCTGCAATTTGGAACCTTGCTGGCCGGGGCCATTGTGACCGAAACGATCTTCTCCTGGCCGGGGCTGGGACGGTTGACGGTTTCGGCCATCTCCAATCGCGATTATCCGCTGGTGCAGGGCTGCATTCTAACCATTGGCCTGACCTATGTTCTGGTGAATCTGCTGACAGATGCGCTGTATGGAGTGGTGAATCCGCGCGTTCGTCAGTGAGCGGCGCGTTCGTCAGTTCCCTCGCCTTCCAGCGAAAGAATCTGCGGTCGCAGGCCGATGGGGGTACATTCCAGGATGCCCAGCGTGATGGGCAGACGAAAGCGTCGTGGCCCTGCGCTGCCGGGATTGAAGTACAGCACATCCTTCTCCCAATAGATTGCCGCTTGATGCGAGTGGCCATACACAACAGCGGCGACGCCTGCGGCGGTGGGATTCAAATCCAGATCGTCGATGCTGTGTACCAGATACAACAAATGTCCGTCGAGCATAACCGTCTCCGTGGACGGGAGGGCCGCGCAAAGACCGCGCTGGTCGATATTGCCGCGAATCGCTGTTACAGGAGCAATGCGGCGCAGCGATTCCAAAATGGAGGCATCCCCCACATCGCCCGCGTGCAGAATGTGGTCGCAGCCACGCAGCGCGACGAGAACCTCTGGACGTAACAGGCCGTGCGTGTCCGAAATAACGCCGACGCGAATGCCACTACTGGACATCAGGCGCTGGCTCCCAGCCGTGTAATCCGCCGCGTGCGCGGATCCAACTGGTCACGCATTCCATCGCCAAGAAAATTGAAGGCCAGCACGCACAGCATAATAGCCAGTCCAGGAAAGACGATCATGTGCGGGGCATCGAAGAGATGGAAGCGGGCATCGTTCAACATGGCTCCCCAACTGGAGGTGGGTGGCGGAACACCCAATCCGAGGAAGCTGAGCGTGGCCTCGGCAAGAATGGTTCCAGCCATGCCGATGGCCGCCTGCACCAGAATCGGCTGCATAATGTTGGGCAGAATGTGTCGCAGAAAGATACGCAAATCGCCAGCGCCCAGAGCGCGGGAGGCCTCAACATATTCGCGCTCGCGCGCGGCCAGCACTTGCGCGCGCGCCAACCGCGCATAGCCCACCCAGCCTGTAATCGAGAGCGCGAACACCAGATTCCACAGCCCCGGCCCAAGAAACGCGACGAATGCAATGGCCAGCAGCAATCCCGGCAAGGCGAGAAAGGTGTTCATCAGCAAAACGTTCAGCACAGTGTCGATCCATCCGCCGTAGTAGCCTGCCACCCCGCCCAAAATCAAGCCGAGCAGCAGTGCCACGCTGACCACGGCGGTTGCCACAATCATCGAAATGCGCGCGCCATAAATGACGCGGGAGAGAATATCGCGGCCTAGTTCGTCCGTGCCAAACCAGTGGGCCGAGGAAGGCGGTTGCAGCCGCGATGCCAGATGAATGGCCGCCGGATCGGACGGCGCAAGCCACGGGGCCAGCAGCGCCATCAGGACAAAGATCCCCAGCAGTACGATGCCAATGGCGGTCAACGGCTGCTTCCACAATTCCCTCATGCACTCCGATTGTAGGGCAGCGGCGGTAGGATTGCGCTACAAATGTGCTACGAATACGACGCTGCGGGGTGATATGGTGAAAGAAGCCAGTTTGCAAAACCATTCCGTCTTCATGATTGTTGAACACGCCCACATGTCCGACAGCAACGGAACGCGCCGCCGAATCCTGCTGTTTTCTCCATTCTTTTTTCCAGAGCTGATCTCGACAGGAAAAGCCAATACCCATCTGGCGCAGGCATTGGCGGCGCATGGGGCCGAGGTGACGGTAGTATGCTCCCACCCGCTGTACCCGAATTGGATTCCGGTGCAGAGTGACGCATCGCTGCCGGGCGTTACCATCCTGCGGGACGGCGCGTGGGTGCGCTATCCCAAACGTATGTCTCTGCGCCGCGCTGTTTTGGAAGGATGGTTTGCAGGATATACCGCATATCATGCCTGGCGGCTCCGCAGACGTGTCGATATTGCCGTTGGCATATTTCCACCCAGCCTGTTTGCACTCGGCGCGCATTTTTTGTTCCCCCGGAGCGTTCGCCGGGTTGCCATCGTCCACGATCTGCAAGGCGTGCTGGCAGGACAGCATGAGAGCGTATTGCGCCGTGGAATTGCCCGTCTGATCCATACCGTGGAGTCGCGTGGATTCCATTCGCAGGATCGCTGCATCTTTTTCTCTGCGGACATGGCGCAGGCGGCGCAGAAATCCTACGACCTAGACGCAGAGAAGGTCGCCGTGCAATATCCGTTTGTCACGGTCGGACGTTGGGAAGCAGCGGGCGCTACGAAGCCGGAGAGCCGATTGCAGGATATTCTTCCCTCCGGGCAGGCACATGTTGTCTATTCGGGGGCGTTGGGCCTCAAGCAAAATTCGGAGACATTTGTAGAGTGGATGCAGGCGGCGGCGCAACGATTTTCCAACGTACAGTTTCATGTGTTTTCCGGCGGCCCAATCTTTGACAAATTGCGCGCGCGTGCGGCAAGCTGTGCCGATACTCACGTACAGTTTCATCCTCTGGTGGAAGAGCGCGACCTGCCCGAACTGTATGCGCGCTCGACCATCCAGATTGTTCCCCAGGCGGAAAAAACAGAGGCGGGCGCATTGCCGTCGAAGCTGCCCAACCTGCTGGCAACGGGGGTCTACGTGCTGGCCATTACTTCGGCTGGGAGTGAAGTGGCGCGACTGCTGCGCGAGGCCAAAACGGGCAGCGTCGTGGAGCGATGGGAGGAGCCACTATTCCTGTCGCAACTGGAAGAAGCGTTGCAGCAGGCGCAGGCCATCTCCACAGCCGAACGACGGATGCAGACGCAGGCATTGCTGAACCGCTTTACCGTGGAGAATATGGTGCAGTTGATCTTTGGAGCGGAGCAGTCTCCGGCGGGAGCGCAAGCATGAGCCAGAAAACATGTGTGCTCTTCGGCGGAACAGGCTGCATTGGCACGCACGCGGCACAGTATTTTCTGGAGCACTCGGATTTTGATCGCATCTATCTGGCCGATCTGCGACCTCCCTGCGCCGCTGGCTATGCAAGCCGATTGCAGCAGGCATTGCAATCCGGGCGCGCGGTGTATGTGCCGCTCGATGCGCGCCAGCCGATTCAATCCGGGGCGTTGCCGGAGCGTTGCGATACCATCTTCAATTTTGCCGCCATTCACCGCGAGCCGGGCCATGCGCCACAAGAGTATTACGAGACCAACCTTCTTGGCGCAGAAAATATTTGCGCGTATGCCAGCGCAACGGCGGCATCGCAGATGCTTTTCACCAGCAGCATCTCCCCCTACGGCTCCAGCGAGAAAACAAAAACCGAGGAGACGCTACCCGTTCCAGACACGCCCTATGGCGGCTCCAAGCTGGTTGCGGAAAAGATTCATCTTGCGTGGCAACAGGCCGATGCATCGCGAAGGCTTGTGATCCTGCGCCCTGGCGTGGTCTTTGGGCCAGGGGAACAGGCCAACGTTACGCGACTGGTACGCAGTCTGGCGCGGGGCTATTTTATCTATGTCGGCAACAAAACCACCCGCAAGGCGGGGGTCTATGTAAAAGAACTGTGTCGCGTGATGCAGTTTGCATTGGAGTTGCAACAGGCCAATTCGCAACCGCTGCTGCTCTGGAATGTTTCCGTCGACCCGCCGCCCACAGTGGAGGCTTTTGTTCAAGCCATCAGCACCGTTATGGGGCGGAAGCGGAAACCGTTCTCCATTCCGCGCAGCGTGCTCATGGGGTGTTCCTATCCCGTAGATGCCATTTCGCGCGTACTCGGCATATCGCAGCCGATCAATCCCATTCGCATGCGCAAGCTGTTTCGCTCCACTAACGTGGAGCCGAAACGTTTGCGCGAAGCGGGCTACCAATGGCAATACACCTTGAAGCAGGCATTCGCAGATTGGCAGCAGGATGCACCGGAAGACTTTCTTCCCTGATCGAAGATCGAACCTGCCGCCGAATAACCTGCCTGGATCGGCAGCAAGTTACTCGACGGCGATGCCTCTACCAGATACGCAGGACGACACCGGCGCTGAGGCGGAAGTTGTTCTGGCGATTATTAACTCCATTGGGTATCTGCGTGAGGAAATAATCGGCTTGGATGGGACGAATGGCCCAATACGACCCCAAGCGAATATCCAATCCTCCCCCGGCAAGCAGGGCAAATCCGTTGGTCGCGCTGGTCGATCCCGATGTAACCGGAAAGTACGAATCAAAACCATGTGCCACGCCGACGAGCGTTTGTGCAAAGGGCGCATAGCGATGATGTATCGGATAGGTGAAGCGCGGCCCCACCGTAAATGACACCAGCGACAGTCCATGCGGTCCGCCATTGACGCTGCCGGTGCGTTCTCCGGTCAGGTCAGCCACGCCACTCAACCAGCGGTAGGCGTGAATGGAAGCTTCCGTGCTGCCACCATTCATGGTGAAGCAGTTGCACTGGCCTGGGCCTTGGTTGGTGTGCATATAGCTGTAGGCGACGGAGATTTCCAGCGGCGCGACAATGGCTGTGGCCTTGTCTCCGCTGTAGGCTACGTACGGCGAGGACGCAACAGTACGCGGCGAACTGCTGCTCTGCGCCGTGGCGGTGAGAGACGCGGCGGCGAGAGATACCATTGCACAGCCGAGAAAGAGTGTTCCAAGCGTTCGCATAAATCTTTTATATCTCCTATTGCGTAACGGTGAGGTTGAGATGGACAGTGCGGATCATTCCTCCCGATGCCGGAACCGACTGCACGGTCACGTTCGAGATGGCTGCGGGCGTGGGGCCAAAGAAGCCGCCCTTACAGCCGGAGATACTCGTCGCCAGCGCTCCCGTCAGCAACACCAGCAGACAGAGTTGCAACATCCGCATCTGCGTCTTTGAGATGTTCTTCTTGCGTCCAAAGGCTGCCAGCCCCGCCATGCTTCCCGGCCACCAGAAGGCCAGCGCGGGCAGGATTGGACTCAGCGGGCTTTGCGGCCCGAACGGGCTGGGCATCGTCCGCATCCACGCCAGCGGCGGTGCTGTCGCCACGTTGGTTTCGATATCCAGCGGCACGGTGACCGCCGTATTGCTGCCGTTCAGCGTCACGGTGGTACTCTGCGCACCGTTCGGGAAGACGCAGTATGCGCTGGACGGCAGGTTGAGGCAGTTCAGCGTGAGCGTGCTGGCGTGATGGTCAGCGTCGTGTTGCCCGTCTGCCCCGCCGTGCCTGTGCCCGCCACTGTGGTAATGATTCCCGCACTCGCCGTCACCATGCGGATGCGTTAGTTACTGGTATCTGTGGTGTAGATGTTGCCCGCGTTGTCTACCGTCACTCCAAAGGGAAGGTGCAACTCGGCGCTGGTGGCCGGGCCACCATCCCCGAAGTAGCCAGGCGTGTCATTGCCCGCAAATGTACTGATGACGGATATCACGGCCACATTGCCCGATACGGCTTGCGCGTGGGCCTGAATCGACGGCAACGCCAGCAGCGCGAAGAGAGCCAGTAGCAGCGACAAGGCTGCGCGGTTGCTCTGGCTACGGGCGGCAGAGAAGAGCGCGAGAAAGCGCGACACAAAGGTTGGCGTGGGTGTTGGCCGGAGCATGGGTGAAACCTCGCGGAATCATGGATCTAAATCGTAGAGTTGGAATGCGCTGCAAGCAACATCGTCACACCAGAACGTCGCAACATGGTACGGCTGAGCGCACACAGGGAAATATCCAGCCTCGCGACTGCTGGCAACCTCGGCTTGGCGTACAGTCCAGTTTGCTGAGGGAAGATAGGCCAGCTATACTACGATTTTTTTTGGGAAATTACATGAAAATTTCGTCGTTTTGCGACAGATGCATGTAGGGCTTCCAGCAAAAGAAAGCGGCCCCGAACAAAGTTTCCTTTGCGCGGGGCCATATTGGCAGACGGCCTGTAAGCCGAATTTTGTCGTGGACGATCATTCCTCTAGGCCGCGCATTACTGCGCGCGCTCCTCAGCGACCTACCCGCGAGTTTGGCGCGCCGGGCCAGCACGCTGCCGTGGCCGAAGCCGCGACATTCCCGCCTATTTGGTCTTGCTCCGTGTGGGGTTTACCCTGCCTTCGACCTTACAGCCGAAGCGGTGCGCTCTTACCGCACCTTTTCACCCTTACCCTGCCCTTGCGGGCAAGGCGGTTTGTTTTCTGTGGCACTAGCCGTCCCGGAGCCTTGACGCTCCAGTCCCGGACGTTATCCGGCACACTGCCCTGCGGAGTTCGGACTTTCCTCCCCCGGCGAGCCTTGCGGCGCACCGGCAGCGATCGTCTAGCTCGCCTGCCAGATACCATCGTACTCCAAGTAAATGCGCGCCTTGGAATCTCTGCATGGGGAAATATCGAGGGCGGGAAACATTGATTTTCTTGTACACTTTCAGTTCTAATCACATCTATTGGTGACCACCACCAGGAGTAGCCATGCGAGTACACATCCCGGCACGAACACGAGGCTGCTGCCGTGCCCTGCGGATTCTTGGAGCATTCTGGGTTGTTGCGGTTTTAGCCTTGGCTGCCCCGGCCCGCGCAGCTTCAAAAACAGTGACCGTTGATTACCGTTTCTTTCCGGGACTGGCCGAGATGGACGGCAACTGGGCAGCATTAAAAGCAGCGTCCGACGGCAAAGTGTACGTTGGTCTTGCGTGTCACGGTTGCAATGGACATCTTGTTTTCTACGATTCAAAAAAAGATCAGATGGTGGACGTGGGCAACCTGACCCGACTCACCGGTGAAAATGGATTGCATCTTGGGCCGCAATCAAAGATTCACGCTAAGTTTGGCGAAGGGAAAGACGGGCGCATTTACTTTGCAACCCACGGCGGGTGGTGGTTCAACTATGCGCGCTTCGCCACGCAAGAAGGATATCCAGGATCGCATTACATGGCCTACGATCCCAAGACCGGGCAGGTGCAGGACTTTGGCATTGGCCCCAGGTTTGAAGGTATGAATACCGGGGCCTACGATCCAAAATTCAATCGCATTTACGGGCTGACACATCCTCGCGGTCACTTTGTCTACTACGACGTGGCGACCGGAGCCAAGGTTGACAAGGGCAGGATGAACAACTGGGACTCCATCTGCCGCACCTTGGGTATTGATGACGAAGGAAATGTTTACGGGAGCTTCGGAGCCGGAAGAATTTTCAAGTACGATCCCAGAACCGACAAGATTACGGAGCTTCCTGAGCGGCTGCCCATTCGACAGAAGGGCATCTCCCTAGGCCGCGATTACACCAAAGCGGAAACAGCGTGGCGCGTAGTGGTGTGGGATCAGAAGGCAAGAAAATTCTATGGCGTTGAAGAGAGCGCCACCACACTGTTCTCCTTCGATCCCTATGCCAGCCCGGACAATGCGGTGCGCCGACTGGGGCAGATGTGCATTCCCGCGCTCGCGACAAGCCGCAATGTGCCATATGCCACGCTGAGCCTGACACTGGGTCACGACGACAAGCTCTACTATGCTGCGGCGGGAAAAGAATTTGACTACGGCGGCAGTGCAGGATTAGCGGATTCCCATTTAATTACCTACGATCTGCACAGCGGAAAAATTGACGATCTTGGGGAAATGCGTCTGCCCAACGGACAACCTGTTCTTGGCACAAACTCTGCCGATACGGGGCCAGACGGAACGATTTATTTTGTCGGGGCGGTCAGTGTTAAGGAAACTCCCGGCAAGAAAAACTACGGTGGGAAAATTGGAGATATTCCGTTCAGATTGGCTTTGTTTATCTACCATCCAAAAGTAAATTGACTTTCTTATGAATCTTAAACGACTTACATGCACGGTTCTCGCCTTCCTTATCTCTGCGGTTGCCTATGGCCAGCGGCCTCCCAATTACGACACGGTCGTGGCTCTGCAAACGCGGATCGACGCGCGCGATCTTGGCTATGCTCCGATAGATGTAATTCCAGATGGAGAATCCGGGATCACTTCGCTCACAGTTGCGCCCAATGGGTATCTCTATGGGGCCACAAGCGGAGATCACTCGCATCTGTTCGTGCTGATCCCTCGCCACGGTTACGTTCAGCCTCTGGGAGTCATCCCCGAAGCCACGGCAGTCACGCAAGCGGTCGCTGTCTCGGCCTCCGGGAACGTTTATATTGGAACGTCTCCGCAGGGACACCTTCTTCAATACACTCCCCATGACGAATACCATCAAAAGAAGCTTCAGATAGATGAAAACCTGCCTGTCACAGACTTGGGGCAGGCTGTTCCCGGAGAGAGTATTTTTGCGCTGACTGTAGATCGCAAAGCGCGCATGATTTATGGGCTGACTTCTCCCAATGCCCACTTCTTTGAATACTCCATTGCCACGGGAAAGTTCAAGGATTTCGGAGTGGTGGCAAAGAAGATTCCGCTGGGGGAAAAATTTGAACACGACAAGATGATGTCGCGGATGTTAGTCGTGGATAAGAACGGGAACGTATTTTCCTCTGGAGAAAACGGATCATTCTATCGATTCGACGCTAAGGCGCAGACCCTTCAGGAACTTTCCATTCAGGCGCCTGCGGTTCCTGGGCGGGAGATATGGACACGAGTGGATGCTTTTCTTCTCGATCCATCGGGAGCCATTTATGGCGGTACATCTGACGGGTATCTCTTCCGCCTGGATCCAGAAAAACTTACAGTGACCAACCTGGGCAAGCCGCTCAATCAATATCGCATCGCCGGGCTGGCTCGCGGCCCGAACGGAAAACTCTATGGAGTGGGTGGCGACAAAGAGGAAATGGCCCGCATGTTTTCCTACGATCCCGCCACTGGAGCTTATGATGTGCTGGGCTTCGTGGACGTGAACCGTCGTCCTTATTACACTTGGCAGGCATATGTCGTCGGCGCTCTCGCTTCTGGCAATCATGGCACCATCTACATTGGAGAGAACGAGCGAGTTTCCAAGCTCTATCTTTTTTACCCCTATTGAAGTAGTTTGCTTGCGAATGTTCCGCTGTAATTGACGAAGTTATAGCGGCGAAGAGCAGTACAGCCTCTATCTTCTGGAGTTGGCATGAAACCATCTACATCCAGTCAAACGCGAATGCTTTCGAGACGAAGCTTTCTTGGAACCGGTCTCGCTGCGAGCGCGGCTGCGGGCCTCTTCTCTGGTAGTCGGGCAGCGGTTGGCCAACAAGTTTCGGATGACTCCGTAACGTACAACTTCTGTAGTTCTTCCGATCAGGCGGATCGTCTCGACCAAGGGCCGTTTTATCTTGAGCAGGATCAAGGGGAGCAGACCCTCGCAGTTACAACTCCATCCAGAGCGCACCTCAGAAATTTTGGGTTGGGTCTGGTCGGCTATACCTGGGAAGAAAACGGGCCAGCGCTCCGAGTGCGTACAGGGCAGGAGACACTGGAACAATCCGTGGAACGTATGGCCAGCCTTCCGTTCGTCGATACACTCTATATTCGATGTGACTGGCGGGATGTTCAATCGAGACCGGGTCGGCTGGATCTCAGCCCCGTGTGGGAACTGACTCTCGACGCGGCACGGCGGCATGGCCTGCGCGTCGCGTTCCGCGTTCAGCTTTCCAACCCTGAGTTTGAACCGACAAGGCTTGCGCTCCCAGACTTCCTGCACAATAAAATCCCCCTTGTCTCCATCGGGCACAACGTGCGGCATGGGCGGGATATCCACTTTGTTGAGCCGCGTTACGATCATCCGGCGTTCCAAAGCGCGTTTCTTGAGTTGAATGAACTTTTAGCTGCGCGCTTTGACGGCGATCCACTGCTGGAATGGATGGATTTAATGATGTATGGATTTTGGGGCGAGGGTCATACCGAGCATCTGCCGAATCCATTCCCGAATTTTCTTACCGCCGAGAAGACGTTTTTCCACATGACCCAGGTGCAACTGGATATTTGGAAGAAAACCCAGTTGGCCGTAAATACGCAGCCAGACATCAGTCATGTTGGGAACGCTGAAGTGCGCGACCTGGCGATGCGGGCGGGATGTTGGCTGCGCTCCGACAGCATCATAGACGAGGAACCCATTCAGATTGAGGAACTGGGAAATCGCCCGCCTTGGCTGGCGACGATCATGGAGGATGGGGAGTACCGCGCATACGACATCACAAAAATTCCCGTTGATAGCTCCGGTGTCAATTTTCAAGAAAATGCGATGCTGCATATGCTGGATATCGGCGCAAACTACTGGTCACTCTGGACAGAGGCCGAGAACCTAGCCGAGTACAACATGCGTTTTCCAGAAGGATTTCGAGCGCTGCAGGAACGCATGGGATATCGCATTCGGCCAGCTTGGATTTGGCAACGAAAGCGGTGGGGTACCGAAGAGGTAATTATAGGAGTGGCGAACAGTGGAGTGGCAGGAATCCCCGGCGTGCTCCGCCTCACGCTGGAGAGCGAGGATGGCTCCATTCGGCTAAGTGGTACGCTGGATCCTGGACATCCATTTGCGGGAAAGGTACGGCAGGCCGCCATGATTCTTCCTCCCGGACTTGGCGCGGTGAAGTTGAAGTTGGCTGCCCATTTGGAAACAAAGGCAAATGTTCGTCGGCCCGTTCAGTGGACTTGTGTACAGAAGCTCAACGCGGATGGATCGTTCCCCGTGCAACTAAAGACGGCAGATGCTCCCGGCTGGGATTGAGTTCCTGCGGCTGGGAATTTTCAAGTCCACCCGCTTGAAATTCGCAGACACTGATACATCCGATTTGCAAAATAGCGGCCAGCTTGCGTAGTTTCACTGCAATGTGTCCTACGCCCACCGCGCAGTGATGTGCTGGGCCATGTCGGTTCCACTCCTGCATAAAGTTGCGCGCGCTCAGCGGGAATTTGTATCGGCTATTCGTGTTCCCGATTTCAAGAATAGGCCCAGGGACAGACTCGCCTTCTGCGACGAGAAATTGCACGCTTCCATCTGCGGTTTGAATAATAGAAAGCAGTGTCACCGGGCCATGCTGTACGGACATCTCCACCGAAAGCCCCCGGCCAACCTTGCCGTGATAGACACCCAGAGGTCGAACGCGAGTTCGCCCCTCAGCGATGGCCACATGCCCCGGCCCATCGTGTCCCATGAGGATTACGTCGCTATCAAAGTCCGTGGCGTAATACTCCGTGAAGGAACCTCCGGCCCCAAAGCTATCCATGATCTTCATGGCGTGTGCGTTTTTCACTTCATACTCGCCCGCTACAGGAATACCACGTGCCGTTAACAAGCTGTTCCCTAAGATGATGGAGCGAATTGCATCCTCAGCCGCAAGGTTCCCCGTGCCCATATAGTAGTAGGCCATCGAGCCAAGTTGGTGCTTTGCAACCAGATGATCCAGTGCAACGGAGGTGCGAGCCGCAAGCGCAATCTCGTCAGCAGAGCATCCCGACTGGATGTCGAAGGTATCCTGAAAAAGTGTCGCCCGCGTCTTGATCTCATCGACTGTTACAGCCGCGCACAGAGTAACCAACTCCTCTACTTCCAAAATCTCCATGTGGCCGCCGAAGCACGCGTTCAACGCTGTCAGGTCTGTGTAGATATCCAACATGCCGCTGTAATAATGCCCCATCAGACCCAGGCGGTTGTGCTCCATTACATGGGCCACGCGCGCGGCATCCACCCAATCGCGAATTTCCTTCCACGCAATCGGATCGTTCTCCAACATGCCTGTCACCTGATGAAATGGAATGCGGCTCCGAGCAAAGACGTTGGCAATCTCCGGAACTGGGCATGCCTGGCAGTAAGCGAGCCACTCGCCCGTCATCGCAGTACGGTCGCCAAGCTGGTTGAACCATGCATAGTCGATGGCTGCCGAGGGAGCTAGATTGAGAATGACCACGGGCACGCGGGCGCGACGCACAACTGGCAACACGGTCGAGGAGAGCGCGTAGGTGGTGACGTACAAAAAAATGAGATCCACATCGGCCTGCCGCAGGGCATGTCCAGCGGCAAAGGCATTCTCGGCATTGTCAATCAGGCCAAGATTGACAACTTCGGCCCCCATCTCCGCGATGCGTGCCGATACCTGCGCCACATGACCACGAAGTCGCTGCTCCAAGCCGGGGAACTGCTCCCAATATGTCTCCAGCCCGATGCCGAACAAGCCGATCTTTACCGTGGACTGCACATGTTTTTTTATGTCTAAATCTTGCATAAGAAGAACGCTTCCATCCCAAGGATGCACTTGCATCCTTCGTCGAAGTATAAAATTTTCTATGGTGAAACACTACCTCTATTGATATTAACGCTTGACTTGTGTATTGTTTGCTTGCGCTCTTCAATCCACACACTGAACCACGGAGGGGACATCCCCATGCGAGTACCACTGCCTGCAAATGCTGGCCGAATCTGGTTTCTGATTGCTGCCGGGAGTTTTTTTCTTGCGGCCGCTGCGATGGCGCAAACGACAAATCCAGTTTCCATTAAGGTTGATTGGAAGCAGGCACTGCTGCCACTGAAGACCAATGCTACGCTTCAGGTTGTGGTTAATCCCCTGCTGCGGCGTGGTTCGACGATCCATGACAAGGCGTTTCTCTCTCTGGAAAATGTAGGTGCCGACTATGTTCGCTATGTGCCTTGGCTACCTTATCCAAAGCTGGCAGTGGCCGAGTTACAACCGCCCGCAGCAGGTCATACCTCCTGGGATTTCAGGTTGATCG
>DAHXNK010000046.1 GCA_027365415.1 Acidobacteriaceae bacterium | reverse complement strand
CTTATAGATGGCAAGATGCCATGCCGCGCTTCTCCAGATACCTCTGGTGGTATTCCTCGGCGCGCCAGAAGGTGGGTGCAGGAACAACCTGCGTGACGATGGGCGCGGGAAATTTGTTTTCTTTGGTGAAGTGCGCAATGGCAGCCAAAGCCATCTGTTGCTGCTCCGGGGAGTGAAAGAAAATAACCGAGCGATACTGCGTTCCCCAGTCTGGCCCCTGGCGATCTTTCTGGGTTGGATCGTGAAGCGAAAAGAAGGCATCCAGTAGTTGCGGGTAGCTGATTTTCTCCGGATCAAAGGTTACTTCGACAACTTCCGCATGGTTCGTGTTGCCGGCACACACATCTTTGTACGTTGGATATTCCAGCGTACCGCCTGCATAACCCACAGCGGTTTTCATCACGCCGGAAAGCCGCTGGAAGGCAATCTCAACGCCCCAGAAGCACCCGGCTCCAAAGGTCGCTTTTTTCATCGCAGCTTCTTCCATTGCGTCCTCCACGCGGCGCAGAACACTCGCCTATGGCTTGCAGTATATCGGCCCCAGCGCCAGCTTGCAGCGCGGTAGACCAGCCAGGCGAATCACGAATCTACCTTTTCCTTTTGGCGGGCCTGGGAGTACGGGCAGCTTTTGCAGGGCGCGCTTTTGTGGCAAGCAGTTTGTGTCGAATACGCGGTGCGGGTTGCGCCTTGCCTGTAGCCGCCTGCTGCAAGGCGCGCACTTCATTCAATGTTAATTCGCGCATCTCTCCCGGAGCCACGTCCAGCTCCAGTGGGCCGTAGCCAATGCGACGAATCTTCTCCACATGATGGCCGATATGCTCAAACATTTTCCGCAACTGGCGATTGCGACCTTCAGTAATGGTGACTTCAAACCAGGGATTGTCGCCCTCGCGAAAGGGACGAATCTTTGCCGGAGAGGTTCTGACGCGGCCTTCCTGAAATCCGGGGCGACCAAGAGGAATGGAGACGCCACGTCGCAGGCGGTCGATCGCGGCTTCATCGGGCACGCCGCTGACCTTGACCAGATAGGTCTTGGCCACATTGGATGAGGCATGGGTCAAGGTCTGCGCCAACTCGCCGTCGTTGGTGACAATCAGCAATCCCTCGCTGTAATAATCCAGTCGGCCCACAGGATAGAGGCGCAGGCCAATGCGCGAAAAAAAATCCATGACCGTGGGGCGCCCCTGCGGATCGTTGGTCGTCGTCACATAGCCTTTTGGCTTGTTCAACACAAAATAGCGATGGCTTTCAGCGGCATGGATGCGCTTGCCATCGACGCGAATGTGATCCAGTTGCGGATCGGCCTTTGCGCCCAGAGTGGTGATGGTTGCTTTGTTGACCTGCACGCGGCCCTGCGTGATGAGTTCTTCCGCCTTGCGCCGGGAGGCAACGCCTGCTGCTGCGAGAATCTTTTGTAAACGCTGCTCGTTGCGCTTTACGTTGTCTGGCTTTGACTCTGGCGGTAGCTCTGACCTGTGGGCCTTTGGCTGGGTCATGGCTGGGACTCTTCCGTTGTTTCTGAATTTGTAACCATCACGGTTTCATTCTCGTTAAAATCTGCTTCCGATGCGTTTTCGGCGGCGCTGCTCCCATTCAATTCGGCCTCAAAATTTTCATGCAACGAGGGATCGACGGCCTCTGCATCCGCCATTTCCGCAGCCATTTTTTCAAACTCCTCAATACTGGGCAGATCGTTGACATCTTTCAACCCGAAGCGCAACAGAAATTCCTTGGTGGTCTTGTAAAGGATCGGACGCCCGATCACCTGCTTGCGTCCCGCAGTCGCAATCAGCTTGCGACTGATAAGGCTGCCCAGCACGCCGCCAGAATCAACACCGCGAATCTCGCTGATCTCCGGTGCCGTGACGGGCTGCTTGTAGGCGACCACGGCAAGGGTCTCCAACGCCTGCAGGGAGAGCTTCATGGGCGGTTTGAGCCGTTTGACGAATGCGCGAACGCCATCATGATATTGCGCTTTGGTGGCGAGGCGATAGCCCCCGGCAATCTCGCGAATTTCCATGCCGCGCCCATCGCTGGCATAGTCGGAGATTAACTCGCGCACCAACGGCTCAATCACGGCGCGTACTTGCCGATCGCGCTGACGCGCCAGCTTGGCATCCTCCCCGGCGGTGGCTCCCGCAATGGGAAGGGTCGTCTGCGCTGCGCTGGCTTCGGGATCGGTTTCGCTGGCAGGCGCATCGGCTGCAATGGCAGATATTCCTTCTGCATCCACCGCTGTTTCTGCCAAAGGAATTTCTGGCTCCGTTGGCAGGCTGGCGAGAATCTCCGGCCCAAAAACAGCCGCCAATTGGGCCAGCGTGACGGGTTCCTCTGCCGCGTAAATGACGGCCTCGATTTTTGCTTTTAAGCTCATGGTTTCCTGTGAAATCTAAGCATATCAACCGCTGGCATTTTTAGCGCCAGTCGTCGCGACTCTCGGTCTGTACCGATTCAAAGTTTTCATGTTTCTTGATCAGGATTTCGCTAAAAGTGCGATCCTGCCGCAGCAGAATTGCTTGCAGGCGAACCAGTTCCAATAATGCAAGAAAGGTGCAGATCAGCGTGCGCTCCGAGCGTAGCGAATGGAGCAAGCGGCGTAGCGGCACGGGGCGATCCTCTGTAATCAGGCGGCGACGCACATAGTCGATCATCTGCGCGACGGTAACGGCATCCTCATCCACGTTGAGCACGGGCCGCTGTCGAACGCGATCAAGAATCTCGCGGAAGACGCGCACCAGATCGACAGTGTCGGCGGCCATCTCCGGCTCAGCGCCGGGAGCATCGAGAAACTCGCGGATGGCTGGGTTGGTCCAGGTGGCATCTTCCACCAACTGTTTTTGCAGCAGCATCTGCGCGGCATTTTTGAATTTCTCATGTTCCAGCAGCCGCTCCACCAGTTCCATGCGCGGATCGTCCTGCGCGTTGTCGGTAGTGCCGTCATTGGCGCGGGGCAGCAGCATCTTGCTCTTGATGTGGATGAGCAGCGAGGCCATGTAGATGAACTCGCCCGCCGCATCCACATCGGACTGTTTCAGCGTTTCAACATACGACAAGAACTGCGCCGTGATGCGCGCAATGGGAATGTCGTAGATGTCGATGTCCTGTTTGCGAATAAGGTCGAGCAGCAAATCCATCGGGCCGTCGTAGACCTGTCCGACAGAAACGGAAAAGGGATAGGCGCTGTCTTCCGCTGGAGATTTTTTTGCAGGCGCAGGTGCTGGCGCAGCCGAGTTCTCCGCTGTGGAGGGATGTTCCGGCTGTGCTTCTGGCGTGTGCCCGATATTGGCCTCGATCTCGGTCATGCCTAGGATTCTTTCTGCGAGAGTGTGGGACTCAGGTGCATGGCGGCGCGAACTTGCTGCATGGTTGCTTCGGCGCGCTTCCGTGCGCGCTCGGCTCCGGCGTGGAGTACATCCCAGACCTGCCGCGGTTTTGCGGCCAGCGCGGCACGGCGCTCCTGCATGGGCGCGATGTAGCGCACGATGCCATCGGCGGCCCAGCCCTTGCACTCAATGCAGCCAATGCCTGCGGTGGTGCAGCCCTCGCGGGATTTTTGTTGTGTCTCTGCGGTGGAAAAAACTTTGTGCAGATCGAAGACCGGGCAGACATCGGGATTGCCAACATCCGTGCGGCGAATGCGCGCCGGATCAGTGACCATCGTCTTCATCTTCTGGCGGACGATGGGTTCAGGATCGGTGAGCAGAATCGTGTTGCCGTAGCTCTTCGACATTTTGCGGCCATCGGTGCCGGGCAGCTTGGGCGAGGGCGTGAGCAGCACTTGCGGCTCTGGCAGCACGGCTGGCTGCGCCGGATAGAACTGATGAAAGCGCCGCGCCACTTCGCGGGTTAGTTCGACGTGCGCGACTTGATCTTGGCCGACGGGAACAAAGTCCGCCTGATAGATCAAAATGTCTGCGGATTGCAGCAGCGGATAGCCGAGAAATCCGTAGGTCGTCAGATCTTTGCCCGTCAGATTTTCCTGCTGCTCCTTATAGGTGGGAACGCGCTCCAACCAGCCCAGCGGCGTAATCATGGAGAAGAGCAGGTGCATCTCGGCGTGCTGGGGAACGTGCGATTGCACGAAGAGCACGCAAGTCTCCGGGTCGAGTCCAGCGCCCAGCCAGTCCAGCGCTACGTCCAGCGTGTTCTGGCGCAGGTTGGAGGTGTCGGCATAGTCGGTGGTGAGGGCGTGCCAATCGGCGATAAAGAAATAGCACTCATACTTGTGCTGGAGTTGCAGCCAGTTGTAGAGTGCGCCCATGTAATTGCCCAGATGCAGCTTGCCTGTGGGTCGCATTCCGCTCAGAACGCGCTTGCGCGCAGGCGAACTGGTTGCGGTCGGGTTGGTTGGAGACGAGATCATGCGCAATGCTTTCAACACTGATGGTAACGGAATTTCCAGTTGTGGTGCAGTTTGAAAGACCCTCCCTCAGGGGCTGGAGCCTTGCTTTCATTTCAGTCACTTCCGGCGGGACTAAAGTCCCGCCCCCTCAAGCCACTGACCCGTTCAGAGATTCCCCTACAGCGTCAGAAGAATGTGATTGAAAATCGCCATCGCCGGATGGATCACTATGCCGATCATGCGCCCGCCAAAGAAGAGAATCAGAATCATGCTGACGATGCCGAGGGAATCGTACATGCGCAGCCAGTTGTAGGGCAGCATGTGGCGGATAAGGTGGCTTCCATCAAGCGGCGGCAAGGGCAGCAGATTAAACGCCATCAGCACGATGTTGAGGAAAACGCCGTAGTAGAGCAGCAGTGCCAGCGGGAAAATTACCGGGCTGCCGTTGACCACGCCTGCATCGGCCATGCCCATCTGGACGGAGACCACGGCGGCCACCACCGTTTGCGCGTTGAGAAATTTCAGTAGCAGCAGCGCGATCAGCGCGACGATGGCCGTCAGCAGATTGCTGACCGGGCCAGCGAGCGTGGTCAGAATGTCGTCGTGAACGAAACGTTTGAAGTTGCGCGTGTTGACCGGCGTGGGCTTGGCCCAGCCGATGAGCGGCCAGCCCGACATAATGGCCAGCGCAGGCACCAGAACCGTTCCAATGGGGTCAATATGCTTGATCGGGTTCAGCGTGACGCGACCCAGCATTCGCGCCGTCTGGTCGCCCAGGCGCGAGGCCATCCAGCCGTGCGCCGCCTCATGAAAGCTGAGGGCAAAGAGCAGAACGGCGACTTGAAAGAGGATGAGAACGAGATGGAGATTCATGTGGATTGTACGCAGCCTTGGAGCGTCCAAAGCGCGCCAACCCTGCCAAATTTGATGGTAGCACGAAGCGTTGCTGGCTCTTGCAAAGCTGGATTAGCGCCTAGGCAGGCTCTCGGTAACGTTGGCGCCGCTGGGCACGATGAGTTCGCTGCGATCATCCAGCACGATGTTTGCGTGCAGCGTGCAATTGTCTTCGAGGGTCAGATTGTAGCCATAGGTGAAGGTGATGTTGTGGCAGATTTTTACGCCCTTGCCCATCTGCTGAAAGATGTGGTGACCCAGCATGGCGCGCACGCGCAGGCCCAGCCAGTGGTTCAGCCCGACGGGTGAGCGGTCAAACATCCGCCAGAACCAGATCAACGGCTTGCGCATCGCATATAACTCTGCGTTCACATCGTCGAAGCACTCTGCCTCCAAGGTGACATTGCGCGGATCAAGTGTCAGCTCCAGCACATTGAAAGGCAGCTCCGTATCCAGCGTAAAGTTCAGCTTGCCGCCGTGCGGACGGCCCAGAAAAAGCTGATGCAATTCATCGCGCACCAGCTCCGAGCGGCGGTCGATATTTTGATGGCGCGCAAATTCCGTGTCCAGATGCGCGATCCAGCGGTAGTAGGCCGTCTCGGCCTCTGGCAGCGGCTTGCAGATGCGAGGCAGCGTAGGCGTAGCGGACATGAAACCTCCTCAGCGCGCTCCGGTTGCGGTACTGGTGGAGACGCTGGCACCAAACTCCACCAGTGCAGCCAGTGTACGCCGCGTCGCGCCAGAGTCGATGGCGGCGGCGGCCTGCGTGATGCCTTCGCGCAGCGTGGAGGCCAAGCCAGCAACCTGCAACGCTGCCGCTGCGTTCAGCACAACAATGTCGCGATAGGGGCCAGCCTCGCCAGAGAAAACATTTTTGAGCAGCGCAGCATTCTGCTGCGCGTCTCCGCCAGTCAGCGCGGTGAGCGGCGCGGAGGGCAGGCCAATCTCGTCCAGCGCAAGAGAGTGTCGGCTCACGCGGCCATTTTTTACCTCGGCCAGCAGGCTCGGCCCAGAGAGCGAAAGCTCGTCGAGGCCGCTCTCGGCGATCTGCCCATGCACCACCAGTCCATGCCCGATGTCGAGCAGCAGCATGGCATCTGCCACCAGCGGCACCAGTTCCGGCGTGTAGACGCCTACCACCTGCCGTCTGGCTCCGGCGGGATTGGTTAGCGGGCCAAGGATGTTAAAGACGGTGCGAAAGCCCAGCGCCCGGCGCAGCGGTTGCACGCGACGCATGGCTGGATGCATTGCCGGAGCAAAAAGAAAGACAAATTCCGTCTGGCGCAAACAGGCAACAGCGCGCTCTGGAGAAAGATTTACAGGCACGCCCAGCGCCTCCAGCACGTCCGCCGAGCCGCAGCGCGAGGTGACGCTGCGATTGCCATGCTTGGCAATTTTTGTTCCCGCAGCCGCCGCGACCAGCGCCGCTCCGGTGGAGATGTTGAAGGTGCCGCTGGCATCGCCGCCCGTGCCGCAGGTATCCACCAATTCGGCGCGTTCGGTCTCCGTTAGCGGCAGCGGAACGGCGGCGGCGCGCATGGCATCCGCAAAGCCTGCCAGTTCCACAGCCTTTACGCCGCGAACGGCCAGCGCGGTTAGCCGCGCGGCAATCTGCGCGTCGGGAATTTGGTTTTCCCGGTCGGCCAGAATTTCGCGCATCCACGCGGCTGCAGCCTCGCGGCTGAGCGGATCGCTCTGCCCATTGACCTGCCGAAATGCTTCAAATTCTTCAAAAACGTTCTGCATAGAAATTTTTACCGGAGCAAAAATTTGCTCGACACCCGCTCGTCCGATAATATCGAGTGTTCGCCACATTTGCTCTTTTTCTTGCGCAGGGTATCGACACAACATGCGCGACGCGAATGCCGGGGATTCACAAATCTTATGAAAATTCACGAGTATCAGGCCAAAGACATTCTTGCAAAGTACGGTGTCGCCGTTCCACGCGGCGAAGTTGCCAACACCGTGGAAGAAGCTGTGGACGTGGCGAAGAAGCTCTTCGCCGCAGGAGCCAACGGCGTTGTCGTCAAGGCGCAGATCCACGCCGGAGGCCGTGGCAAGGGCGGCGGCGTTAAGGTCGCCAAGACCCTGCAAGAGGCCGAGGAGTACTCCAAAAAAATTCTCGGCATGCAGTTGATTACCCACCAGACCGGCCCGCAGGGGCAGAAGGTGCAGCGTCTGCTGATTGAAGAGACCGCTCCCATTGAGCGCGAACTGTACCTGGGCGTGGTGCTGGATCGGGCCTCATCCAAAATGGTGTTTATGGCCTCGCAGTCTGGTGGCATGGAGATTGAAGAGGTCGCCGCAAAAGACCCGAAGGCGATCCACAAGGAATTTATTGATCCTGCGGTCGGCTTCCAGCCCTATCAGGCGCGCAAGCTGGCCTTTGCGCTGGGGCTAAAGCCCACGCAGATCAATCAGGCCGTCCAGTTTATGATGGGCCTGTTCAAGTGCTGCGTCGATACCGATGCCACGCTGATGGAGATCAATCCCTTCATCACCACTACAGACGATCGGCTTATCGCACTGGATTGCAAGGTCAACTTTGATGACAATGCCATGTTCCGACACAAGGATCTGAAGGAACTCCGCGACGTGGCCGAGGAAGACCCGCTCGAAGTGGAAGCCTCCAAGTATGCGCTGAACTACATCAAGCTGGATGGCAACATCGCCTGCATGGTGAATGGCGCGGGCTTGGCGATGGCGACGATGGACATCATCCAGTACGCAGGCGGAATGCCCGCGAATTTTCTGGATGTAGGCGGCGGTGCCAACCAGCAACAGATTGAGCATGCCTTTGAGATTCTGCTCTCAGACAAAAACGTGAAGGCGGTCTTCATCAACATCTTTGGCGGCATTTTGCGCGTGGATACCCTGGCGCAGGGTGTAGTCGAAGCGGCGAAGAAGACCAACGTGAAGGTGCCTGTCATTCTGCGTCTCGAAGGCACCAACGTGGAGCAGGGCCGCAAAATCCTGAAGGATTCCGGCCTGAATTTTCTGATTGGCGAAACCATGAAGGACGCGGCGGAGATTGCTGTTGCCGCAGCCAAAGGTAAATAAATCCGACGCAGTAAAACGGAGAGGATTCGATAAAGATGAGCGTATTGGTGGATAAAAACACGCGCCTGATTGTGCAGGGCATCACCGGCAAAGAAGGCACCTTTCACGCCAAGGGTTGCGCCGAATATGGCACCAACGTTGTCGGCGGCGTGACGCCGGGCAAGGGCGGCACCAAGCATGAAGGCTGGCCGGTTTTTGACACCGTGCAGCAGGCCGTCGAAAAGACGGGAGCCAACGCTACGGTCATTTTTGTTCCGCCACCGTTTGCTGCCGATGCCATTCTCGAAGCCGAGGACGCGGGTCTGCCGCTGATCGTCTGCATTACCGAAGGCATTCCGTCGCTCGATATGGTGCGCGTGTGGAGCAAGCTGAAGCATTCTGCCTCGCGCTTGATTGGGCCGAATTGTCCGGGCGTTATTTCGCCGGGCAAATGCAAGATTGGCATTATGCCGGGCCGCATTCACAAAGAAGGCTCGGTGGGCATCATCTCGCGCTCTGGGACTTTGACGTATGAGGCGGTGCATCAGTTGACGCAGCGCGGCATCGGTCAATCGACGGCCATTGGCATTGGTGGCGATCCAATCATCGGAACCACGCACGTCGATGCGTTGAAGCTGTTGAATGCTGATCCAGAGACAGAGGCCATCATTCTGATTGGCGAGATTGGCGGCACGGCAGAAGAGGCGGCTGCGGAGTATGTGAAGCAGCATGTAAGGAAGCCGGTTGTCGGCTTCATCGCCGGGCAGACCGCTCCTCCGGGCCGCAGAATGGGCCATGCGGGCGCAATCATCTCCGGCGGCCAGGGCACGGCAGCCGACAAGATGAAGGCTCTGACAGCGGCGGGTATTCACGTCGTCCAATCGCCTGCGCTCATCGGAGAAACGATGGCTAAGGTGATGGACAAGGCATAAATCTTTTAGACAGATTTTTATAGATATTTTCAACAGAGTTATTGTTTTTTGATTTGAATTTTAAGGAGATTCCGTTTGCAACGTACTTTTAGCATCGTCAAGCCGGACGCAGTTCGCAAGGGACACACCGGAGGTATTCTCGCCATGATGGAGACCGCAGGATTTCGCATTGCGGCCATCAAAAAGCTGAGTATCAGCAAACAGCAGGCGGCAGGGTTTTACGCCGTTCACGCTGCGCGTCCATTTTTCGATTCGCTCACCAGCTTCATGTCCTCCGGCCCGATTTATGTGATGGTGCTCGAAAAAGAAAACGCCATCGCCGATCTGCGCAAGCTGATGGGTGCAACCAATCCGGCCAATGCCGAAGCGGGCACCGTCCGCAAGCGGTTTGCGGACAGCATTGAAGAAAATGCCATTCACGGCTCGGATGCAGAAGAGACCGCGAAGTTCGAGATAGGCTATTTCTTCGCTGGCTACGAACTGGAGTAACCGAAGCGCAATCCCATCGGAGAAATATGGAAACCACAACGTTGCATGGCGTTCACGTCTCGCGCATCGGCCTGGGCACTTGGGCCATCGGCGGCACTTCGTGGGGCGTGGTGGAAGAGAAAGATGCGATTGCCACCTGCCGCAGTATCTTCGATCACGGCATCAACCTGATCGATACGGCTCCGATCTATGGTGATGGGCGCGCTGAAGAGATCGTCGGCAAAGCGATGGCCGAGCATGGCCGCCGCGAGGATTTTTACATTGCCACCAAGTCGGGCCTGTGCCGCATCGACGGGCGCGTGCGGTTCGATGCTCGTCCGGCAAGCATTCTGCAGGAGATCGACCGGAGTCTGCGCCGTCTGGGCACGGAGTATGTCGATCTCTACCAGTTGCACTGGCCGGATCCACTGGTTCCAATGGAGGAGGTTGCGGAGGTTTTTCTGCGGCTGTATGAGAGCGGAAAGATTCGCGCCATTGGAGTCAGCAATTGCTCTGCCGCGCAGATGGAGCAATTCCGCAGCGTGGCGCCGCTCCATGCCAACCAGCCCCCCATGAATCTTTTTGAGCGCCAAGTGGCGCAGGAAGCGCTGCCTTATTGCCGCGAACATGGTATCGGCGTGCTTGCCTGGAGCGCACTGTGCCGCAGCTTGCTGACCGGAAAGATTCGCGCCGACCAAACTTTTCCTGCGGGCGATGTCCGCGCCGTCGATCCAAAGTTCCAGCCGCCGCGAATAACACAATATGTACAGGCCGTGCAGTCGCTGGATGCCTACGCGCAGCAGTACTATGGCAAGCGCGTGCTGCATCTGGCGTTGCGCTGGTTGCTCGACCAGCCAGGAATTTCAGCCGCGCTCTGGGGAGCAAAACGACCGGAGCAACTCGCACCCGCGAAGGAGGTCTGCGGCTGGAAACTGACGCCGGAGGACATGCGCGCCATTGACGCAATCGTGGTGGATGCGGTGCGCGATCCCGTGGGGCCAGAGTATCTCCAGCCCGGCGCGCGTTCGTAGAGGATCGATGGAGTTACATCCAACAGTCCGAGACTATCTAGACGCTTCGCCTACCTGAACCATGAAATTGGTTTGTGGTAGCGCTTCTTGTTGACTTTACCCAGACGAATGATAGGGCCAACAGAAAATCCAAAGTTCTGCTGCATGGTGCCGCCGTAGTGCGTCATCAATAATTCCGGCTGGATGCGGAAGGCGATGTGCGGCGTGTAGTTGTAATCGAAGGTGCCGCCAAAGGCGCTGCTGAAGGTCCACTGCGTGGCGAACAGGCCAATGGTTTGCACATCCAGGCCAAACAGGTGGGCCGCGTCAAAGATGCCATACGCATTGCCAAAGATGGCATGGACGGTCGCGGAGGCCTTGTCGCGGCGAAAGGCGCGATACTCCGGGCCAGCCATAAAGTAATACTGCATGATGCGCGGGCCGGTGATGTTTGCAATGGGCGGCGGCGCGCCGTTCGGAAAGACGCCAGAGGTGCCGACATACATGCGCGAATCGGCCATCATGCCCCAGTGCCAGTTGCGCCAGTAGCTGCCCTGAACTTCCCATCCGCCCATGTTGGAGCGCTGGAGCAAGGCCGGGCCAGCCAGAAAATTGGTGTACGTCAGGCCAAGATATATCTCCCAGGGTCGGTCGTAGTACACATCCGGGCCGGTGGGCGGCGCGGGTGGAACGTAGTTGCCCGTACTGACAGTTCCGGTCTGCGGATTGTTGATGCCGGGATTGCTGCTGTCGGGTGTTCCCGCTGCACCGCCGCCACTATCGCTGCTGGATTGAGCAAAGGCGGATACCGCAAAGGTTAAAACCATCGCACATGCAAACACTTCGAGCATCCGGCGGGTCTTCACCCGAGGAAGCAGGCCAAACACATCCATTCTGATCTCCAATATGCAGTAAGAATCAGTGTATCGGAAGCACGCGGTTTCGTGTACGCCAGAGGAAATCTGCGAACCGAAAATCAGTCGCGCTGCCGCAACAGGGTCGCAACTGCGGACAAGTCTGCCTCCGTATCTACGCCGATGGTGTCGTAGGGAACCGACTCCACGTACAGATCAATGCCGTTTTCCAGAAAGCGCAGTTGCTCCAGCCGCTCGGCGGTCTCCAGACGGCTGGCCGGGAGCGCAGGGAAGCCGTCGAGCGCCGATTTGCGATACGCATAGAGTCCCAGATGCTTCCAGTACGCGACATCGCCGCTGGCATCGCGATCCCAGGGAATGGCTGCGCGGGAAAAGTACAGCGCGTGGCCATCCCGCGCTACCACGACTTTTACGGCATTCGGGTTGGCGATATTGTCGGGAGTGCAGGGTGTCATCACGGTTGTAACCTTGACCTTGCCCGCCAGTCCCGGTCGCGTAAAGGGCCGCAGCAGCGCTTCAAAATGTTCGCGGCGCAGCAGCGGCTCGTCGCCCTGAATGTTGACGTAGATATCTGCCGGCTCCTGCTGGGCAATGGCGTGGACGCGGTCGGTTCCGCTGGGTAGATCGGGCGAGGTGAGGCGCACATCCCAGCCACGGGCGCGGCCAAAATCAGCCACTTCGTTGGAGTCGGTGGCTACAATCACAGCGTCAAAGACCCCTGCGCTGACGGCTGCTTCATAGACCCAGGCCAGCATCGGCCTGCCTGCGATCTCCCGCAGCACTTTGCGCGGCAGCCGCGTGGAGGCCAGTCGCGCTGGAATCACGCCAAGAACGCGATGCGATGTTTTTGTCCCCATGCCGCTCCAGTGTACAGGCGCAAAGGGGGAATTTGTGCGTGGCGCATTCGATAATCGAGGGGCACGGTACTTTATACTGAATCGAAAGTTGGAATCAGGTTTGACTTGGGTTTCCATGTCAACCTGCACGCCGACACACCGAGGAGTTCATGGCCGTATTACTTGAAGCGATCAACATCAAACGCAAGACTTTGTTTGAGATGGAAAACACCCCATATATTTGTCTGGATTCAGACATCACCACACCAACCGCGCGCGGCGGGCAGACCTTGGTGCATCTCAAGATGCGTAATCTGCTCAACAGCGCGGTTTTTGAGAAGACCTTCAAGGCGAATGACAAGTTCAAGGAGCCGGATCTTCAGTTAGTCCCGGTCTCCTATCTCTATAGCGATGGCCAGGGTTCGCACTTTCTGGATCAGGAAAGTTACGAGACCCTCACCCTGGACGAGGGCATGGTTGGCAATGCGTTGGACTACCTGATTGAGGGCGCATTGCTCCAGTTGAACAAGTACAACGGCAATCCCATCGGGTTACAACTGCCCATGTTTGTGGAGTTGAAGGTTGTTTACGCAGAGCCAGGGGCGCGGGGTGACTCGTCGAGTGGCAACGGAACCAAACTTGCCAAGCTGGAGACGGGGATGGAAATTCGTGTTCCCCCCTTCATCAAAGAAGGGGAAAAGGTAAAAGTGGTGACGGAGACCGGAGAGTTTTCAGGCCGGGCATAAGTTGGTTTCTTCTCGCGCAACCACAAAACCTAGTCCCCCAGAGTCTGTCCTGAGCTTGTCGCATGGTTTCGATTTACTGAGACTTGGGAAGCACACTCCCATACCCACATGAGATGCAAAGAACGCGGCGCATGTGGGTATGGCGTTAGGGATGTCTTGAGGCTGAACACGGCCCACCTACTCCACACCTTTCTGCACCTATGCCTCTCCCGCCCGTCCAACTATCCCCGACTAGCAACATCCAGAATCTGGCTGCGTCATCCCTCCATCCTCTTATGCGAGTTTATGTGGGCGAGTTACTGCACCAGTAATCGCTGCATGGGCATCAGGGCGCGAAGCATTCGCATCTTACTAGATGTAAGATTGGCCGACATTGCGGCTAGAAAGGGGGGTGCTATGACTACTCTCCTTACTGTACTCGGCGCGCCTGCGATTTTCACTGTGGCATTGTTTTTTGCTGCCTACGCCGTCCAGCCCATACGGCGCGAGTGGTAACTACCTGATGAATTCCTAAGCAAAGGCTGCTTCTCTATTCAAGCTCTCGTTTGGCTTGAATAGAGAAGCAGCTTAGGGTTCCAGAATCGGCAGATCGAGGGGCGGCTCCGCGAGCCATGCTTTGCCAGCAAAGTGGGCTAGGGCGCGGCGCAGCGCGGAGTTTGTGCATGGCTCGACGGTGACGACGAATGGCAGATGCTCCTGCTGATAGCCGGGACGCTGGAAGATGGCATGGATGTTGATCTGATGCTCGGCCAACGCTCCGGCGATTTCTGCGATGATGCCGGGGCAGTCATGAACGACCAGGCGGATCGAGTGCCGCAGTAGAAACTCTCCGCCCACCTGCATTGGCGTGCTGGGAAGGCCGATGGAACTGCCGCCATGCGCCAGAGAAATCAGATCGGAGACAACGGCGACTGCCGTAGGATGCCCGCCCGCTCCGTGCCCGGAGAAGACGACATCGCCGCCATACTTGCCGCCAACCAGCACCATATTTTCTGTGCCACGCGACCAGGCCAGCGGCGAAGTTTTGGGCACAAGCATGGGGCCAACAGTGGCGAAGAGCTTGCTGTCACGCATTTCAACGCGGGAAATTTGGCGAATCGTGCAGTTCAGCTCACGCGCATATTCAAAGTCGATGGCCGCAATGCCCGTGATGCTGCGGCAGGCAATTTCTTCCAGGCGCAGATCAGCGCGCATGGCAATGCGCGCAAGAATGATGAGCTTGGCGCGCGCGTCAAAGCCGTCCACGTCCTCGCTGGGGTTGGCCTCGGCATAGCCGCGGGCCTGTGCATCCTGGAGCGCCTCGGCTGCCTGCGCGCCGTCTTCCATGCGGCTCAAAATGTAATTACAGGTGCCGTTGAGGATGCCTTCGATGCGTGTAATCTGGTCGCCCACAAGGCCATGTCGCAGGCCAGGAATTACCGGAACGCCTCCAGCAACGGCAGCGCCGTAGAGCAGATGCGCCTTGTGTTTGCGGGCAAGCTGCTCCAGTTCGACTCCATGCTGCGCGATCAATTTTTTGTTGCCGGTGACGACGGATTTGCCCGCTTCCAGCGCGCGGCGCACCCACGGGCCAGCGGGATCAAGGCCGCCGATCAGCTCCACGATCACGTTGGCATCGGAGCGCAGAATCGCTTCAAAATCATTCGTCCACTGCACGGATGCGGGCACCCAATCGACGCGCTTGCGCTCCACGCCGCGATTGCAGATGTGGGTTAATTCCATGCCCGACGGCTGGAGATCACAGAGGATGCGCGCAACGGAAGTGCCAACGGTTCCAAAACCAAGAAGTGCGATTTTGAGGGACAAGTGGTTTGCTCCAGAACAAAGGATGTATCTGTCTATCCTACCTAGAATAGTACCGTTTGAAATCGTATTGCTGGTGCTGACTTGCGCGGGCATTGCATCGAGCCGCCCATCCAGCGATACTGGAAGCATGGCGGAGATCACAAACGCGATGACGCAAGGGACGACGGCCCAGACAATCAAAGAGGCAAAAGATCAGTATCTTTTCGGAAATCTGGAGAGCCGCGCCCAGAATCGGCAAAAGGTGCGCGAGGTTAGCTTTGGCTATGACCAGCCAGAGGGCATTATTCTCACCTCGCTCGATACAGCGGTCAACTGGATTCGCAAAAGCTCCATCTGGCCGATGACCTTTGGCCTAGCCTGCTGCGCCATTGAGATGATGTCGATGGGTGCCTCGCGTTTTGATATTGCCCGTTTCGGCGCGGAGGTCTTTCGTCCCTCGCCGCGCCAGTCCGATCTGATGGTGATTGCTGGGCGCGTCTCGCTCAAGATGGCTCCAGTGATTCAGCGCTTGTACGAGCAGATGCCGGAACCCAAGTGGGTCATCTCGATGGGAGCCTGCGCCACCTCCGGCGGAGTCTTCAATAATTACGCTCTCAAGCAGGGCGTCAATCAGGTGATTCCGGTGGATGTGTACGTTCCCGGCTGCCCGCCTCGCCCAGAGCAGTTGATCTACGCCATTACGCTGTTGCAGGAGAAGATTCTGCGAGAGCGGGGTAGCGTGAAGCGGGTTCTAAATCTGGCTTAAATTGCGTCCTGAAAGCTGGTTTGAAATTTTGGCTGCGCTGAGCGGGATATGTTCGCCCAAATCTCCGGGTTTGCCCACGCCGATGCCCCCAAAGACCGTATTCGACAACAATGTATGCAGGTTGTGGACTTGGCAGACGTTTCGTGGGGAAGCATCATGGTGTATAGTAATGGGGCGTAGGCAGTTGCCATCCCAGACTTTGAATTTGTGCGGAGCGTTGGTTGTCTGCAGCCGCTTTGGTTTGTAGTCATCACAGATGGAATAGAACTCAGAAAGATCGCAGATTGTTTCCACTTGCGGAGGAGATTTTACAGATGGAATGCACGAAATTTCGGATGTATGGTCGGTTATTGACAACTATTTGCGCCTTGGGGCTTACAGCCGCATCCCTGCTGGCTCAGTCTGTGCCAGCTTCCAAGCCAGCGGCGGCATCGACCGAGATAAATCCTATTTCCAGAGTGGATCTCTTCGCGGGCTACTCATTTCTCGCGCCACATGGCAGCATCAATGGAAACTCATATAATTCGGCAACTGCGGGCGCGATTGGCAGCGGCGCGTACTACTTCACAAAGTTCCTTGGTGGTGAGGTCGGCGGAGATTCCCATCCAGATGGAGCTGGCGATGGCTTTACCACACTGAATGTTGGCCCGATTCTGCGGTATCCACTGGCGCGCGCCACGCCGTTTGTGCATTTGCTTGGAGGCGTATCGCGGGTTGGCGGCCCCAATTACAACACGCCAGCGGGCGTTCACATGGTGAATCCGTACACTTGGGGGCCGTCGTTGACCGCTGGCGGCGGGTTGGATTACCTGTTGCCCGTTTTCGGCAACCACTTAAGCC
>DAHXNK010000045.1 GCA_027365415.1 Acidobacteriaceae bacterium | reverse complement strand
CGCACCAGCAGGCACTCATTGGCCCATTGCACATCGTCGAGATTCAGACCCACCAGCTCCGCATTGCGGATACCGGAACCATAAAGCAACTCAAAGATGCCGGCATCGCGCTCCGGCCAGCCCGTCCCTTCGTCGCTGTCAATGGAAGCCTGCACGCCGTCGAGCGCCTGCTGCATCTGCTCAATGCCCGGCACGCGGGGCAGATGTTTGGGCAGCTTGGGCGTGGCCACCAGTCGCGCAGGATTCAACTCCACCTGACCCTGTCGCGCCAGCCAGCGAAACCAGGAGCGAATCGATGCCAGCGCGCGCGCCACGGAGGATTTTGCCAACCCCTCGCCATAGAGCAGCCCCAGATATTCGCGGATGAGAGTGTGCTCCACCTGCGCGGGCATGGCGGATGCACCCAGTCGATCCGCAACAAAGCCCGTGAAGCGCAACAGCTCGCGCTCGTAGGCGCGCAGCGTGTGCTCGGACGAGCCACGCTCGGTGCTCAGAATACGCATATACTCGGCGACCAGCCGATCCAGATCCGCAGAGCGCACCGCTGTTTTTTCTTCTGAACTTTTTACGAGCTGTGGCTTCGCGACTCTCATGCCGTTGGCTCCATGTTTCGCGTGCTGCGAGGATGATGTTCGCGATGCACGGCCTTCAACCTGCCCAGCGCCAGATGCGTATAGACCTGCGTGGTAGCAATATCGGCATGGCCCAGTAGAGTTTGTACCGTGCGCAGGTCGGCGCCATGCTCCACCATGTGCGTGGCGCAGCTATGCCGCAGCATGTGCGGGCTGGCGCGGCGATTACTCTTCTTCACCAGCACCCACACACTCTGTCGCGTCAGCGCGTGCCCACGCGCAGAGAGAAACATCTCTGCCACGCCAGAGCGACGGAGTAATCCAGGCCGTCCGCGTTCCAGATAGATTTGCAGCGACTCCAGCGCGGCGCGACCCAGCGGAACAATGCGCTCCTTGTCGCCTTTGCCGCGCACCAGAATCTGCCCCTGCTGCGCGGAGAGGTCTTCTACGCGCAGGTCAACCAGTTCCGAAACGCGAATGCCGCCGCCGTACAGCAGCTCCAGAATCGCGCGGTCGCGCAGGGCTGCGCCTTTTGCGCCAAGCCGTTGAGCCTGCGCGTTGGACTGCTCCATCATCTCCGTTACTTCGGATTCCGCCAGCGATTTTGGCAGCACACGCCAGCCAGAGGGCGACTCCAGATTGATCGTAGGATCATACGAAATCTTTTTGTCCAGCAGCAGCCAGCGATAGAAACCGCGCAGGCAAGAAAGTTTACGCGCACGCGAACGCATCTCGACATGGTGCGCCTGCAAATGCTCCAGAAATCCAGATAGGTTCTCGCGCTGCGCCTGTTCCAGCAGGCCTCCGCCCGTTGTCTCCAGATACTCTGCCAATTGCAGCAGGTCGCGCTCATAGGCATCACAGGTCAGCGGACGCAGTCCCTTCTCGACGCGCAAGTACGTTTGGTAGCCGCGAATCAGGTCAAGATTGGTAGAAACATTCATGTGCCAATTGCGCCTCTGCCTGCATTATCTGCGAGAATGCGCGCAAATGCTTCCTCGCAACACACCGCAGAATCAACTTGGTCAGCCGCAGGCTCCGTTCATCGCCTGTTCATATTTGCGCTGCTAGCGGTAGCTTCAGCGCTCTCGTTCCGGCAAAATAGAGATAGGGTGTTCGCTGGCCCATTCTTTTTCTTAAGGCTTGGCATATTTTGCAAAACATAGCTCGTCCCTCATCGGTTCCCTTGTCTGCACAGGAGTTTCTGAATCATGTGCGCTCTCTTCGCCCCGCCATCGCCGTCTTTGATTGCGATGGCACGCTCTGGTCTGGCGATGCTGGCGTCTCTTTCATGCGATGGTCGATGGAATCCGGCCTGCTTTCCCGCGAGGCC
Source organism: Acidobacteriaceae bacterium (assembly GCA_027365415.1). GTDB lineage: Bacteria > Acidobacteriota > Terriglobia > Terriglobales > Acidobacteriaceae > JAJZIJ01. The sequence goes on along the minus strand of DAHXNK010000045.1, from coordinate 14,864 downwards.
AGCGACTGGATGGATGGTCGATATCGCGCCTATCTGCGGGGCGAGGTCTCCGAGTTAGCCGCCTGCGGCGAGATGACGCAGATATATCGCGACCTGCGCGAGGCCGAGATGCAGGCAAGCGCGCATACGTTTTACGATCTGTATATTGCCCCGCGCATCTTTCCTGTGATGCGTCAGCTCTGCGCTGATCTAAAAGCAAATGGCACGCAGTTATGGGCCGTCAGTTCGACAAATAACTGGGTCATCGAAGCCGCCGTCGAGCACTTCGGCATTCCTACCGAGCGCGTTCTTGGCTCTTGCGTCCGCGTGGTCAACGGGCTGGTAACTGACGAGTTGATCGACGTGCCCACCGATGAGGGCAAGGCCGTTGCGCTGGGACGCAAAGGCATCCCCCATCCCGATGCGGTCTTTGGCAACTCCATCCACGATGCCGCCATGCTCGCAATCGCGCAGCACGCCTTCGCCGTCAATCCAACGCCCGCATTACTGGAAACGGCAACGGCAAATGGCTGGATGATCTTTCAGCCGGAGTCTCCCCGGAGAACAGCATAGGCTCGAAATCGAACTCAGACCCGCCGATGCCTCGACCTCCAGCATCCTCGCGCAATCCATCTCCCTATCCCGCGCCGCGCGCGAGGTTGCGCATCGCGTCGCTGCAACCCAGCATCACCCTAACGATGGAGCGGCTGGGAGCGCTGGATCATCTCGTCGCCTGCACAAAATACTGCGTTGCCGCGCTGCCGAAAATTGGAAACCCGTCTGGCGCGCAGCCGCTTGCGATCATCGCGGATTCCTGGTCTTCCACTGCGGAAGAGATTCTCGCCACTCGGCCCAATCTGGTGTTGGCCTCGGTTCCCTATCGCATGGAATCACTGGCTGCAATCCTGAAGTCAGGCTGTCCGGTACTCACGCTGGCCCCGCATACGCTGGCCGATATTTATCAGGACATCCACCTGCTCGCATCCATTGTGAGCCAGCCGGAGCGCGGCGATGCGCTCGTCGCCTCCATGCTGCAAGCCATCGAGACAACACGCCAAGCCGCAGCCGCGCAACGGGAGCGCCCGCGTGTCTACTGCGAGGAATGGGGCAAGCCGCTCATCCACTCGCAGCCCTGGATACAGGAACTGATCGAGGCCGTCGGTGGAATTTTCGTCGGCGATGCAGGAAAAACCACCACGGCAGAGGCCATAGCTGCGGCGAACCCTGACGTGCTTCTCTTTGCCTGGTGCGGTGCCGGGGATCGCGTCCCGCTGGAGCGAATCGTCGAAAAGCGCGGCTGGCAGCATCTCCGCGCAGTACAACAACATCGCGTCTTCTGCGTGCCGGATGAATATCTCAATACCCCGGCGCATACCTTGCTGGAAGGATTGGCCTGCATTGCAGCCGCCATCCATCCGCAAACGTTTCCATCGCATCCCAGAATCCGCCAGATCAACATGTCCCGCTAAAAATCCTATCGCGCATCTCGACGGAAGGCTCTATGCTGGAAGGGATGAATCGTCAGGTGGAATCGGCAACGCCAAAAAAACAAGAGAAGCGCATCCCACGCGCTGTGGTCGCGGCACTTATCCTGCGCGATGGGCAGGTACTCATCTGCCAGCGCAAAATCGGCCAGCCGATGGCCTTGCAGTGGGAGTTTCCCGGTGGAAAGATTGAGCCAGGCGAAACCCCGGAGCAAGCGCTGCGCCGCGAGTTACAAGAGGAGCTTGGCATCGACGCCACCATTGGCGACTGCATTGCCAGCGTGCAGCACAACTATCGCAACGGCGGCGCTGTTCATTTGCAGTTTTTCACTGTGCATCACTTTGAAGGCGCGATTGAAAATTTAATCTTCAACGACGTGCGCTGGTCTTCTCTGCAAGATTTACCAAGCTACGATTTTCTGACCGCCGATAAAAAATTTGTGCGCGATCTGGCGCTGGGGAAGATTCTGTAGGTCGGTAGAAAAAATACGCCTTAAGAAATCTCCACATAAGTCTGGCTTTGAAGGGGCGGAACTTTAGTTCCGCCGTAAGTGCCTGCAATGAGAGCTGGCTTTAGCCGCTGAGGGACAGCAACGAGACTAAATCAGACTTTCCCTAGTTTGTGCCCCGCAGTTGCATCACAACCATCACCACGGTCAGCCCAATCACGATGATCGCCGTGGCCCAGGCCAGGCCATTGAACCAATGCCCATTCGTGTGCTTGCCCATCAGCTCTTTTTTATTGATGAGCCGCAGCATAAAAATCAGGATGATCGGCAGCAGCACTCCATTCAGCACCTGCGACAAAATGATGAACCGAATTAGCGGAAAGTGCGGCCATAGAACAATGCCCGCTCCAGCGACAATCAGCAGCGTATAAAACCAGTAAAAAAATGGTGCCTCTTTGAAGCTCTTATCCAAGCCGGATTCGAAACCCAGGCCTTCACAAACCGTATACGCAGTAGACAGCGGCAGGATAGAAGCAGCAAAGAGCGAAGCGTTGAAGAGTCCGGCGGCAAACAGGATGAAAGCATATTGGCCCGCCAAAGGCTTCATGGCCTCCGCCGCATCTGCCGGAACCTGAATCGCTCCCATTCCATGAACAAATAACGTGGCAGCGCAAGCGACCACAATGAACCAGGCAACAATATCCGTAAAGAACGATCCAATAATTACATCCCAGCGAGAAGCTCCATACTGCCGAACCGTGATCCCCTTCTCTACGATGGAAGACTGCAAATAGAACTGCATCCAGGGCGCAATGGTGGTTCCGATCACACCGATGGTCATGTAAACATAGGCGGAGCTGCGCCAGACGTGGCGCGGCGGCATCTGCACGGTGGCCAGCAAAGCTGTGTGCCAGCTCGGCCCGGAGAGCACGCCCGCAATAATGTACGCAATGTAAAAAACCGATGCGGCAAGAAAGACTTTCTCGATGCCCTTGTAATCTCCCTTGACCACCAGCAGCCAGACCAGCAGCGCGCAGACCGGCACGGAGATGTATTTGCTGACGTGAAATAACTGCATACTGCCAGCAATGCCGGAGAACTCTGTCATCACGTTGCCGAAGTTCACAATCACCAGCAGGATCATGGTGAAAAATGTGACGCGCAGTCCAAACTCCTCACGGATCAGATCGCTGAGACCCTTGCCTGTCACCGCGCCCATGCGCGCGCACATCTCCTGCACCACGATCAGCGCCAGCGTAATCGGGATCATGGTCCACAACAGCGTGTAGCCGAACTGCGCGCCCGCCTGCGAGTAGGTGAGGATGCCTCCCGCGTCGTTATCGACATTTGCCGTGATGAAGCCCGGCCCCAACACGGCCAGGAACAACAGTACACGGGTTCTCCAACGTCGCATCATTTCCTCGCTTGGACGTTCTATGCTACCGGATGAACATGCATGAATGGTGGACCCCAGAAAAAAAGTTCAATCGTTGCGGGGCGGGCGGGTATCGAACTGGCTGATGTCCATGTGAAGAATCATCTCTCGAAAACGTTCTGCGCGATCATTCCAACCCGCATCCCCAGCAGCCCCAACATTGGCCAGAATGTGCGCAGGGGTACGAGAGGAAAATAACACAATCCGGTCAGGATGCGCGAACAGCGCCGCCTTTACCAGCAATGCAGCAAGGTTTTGATGGTCGGCAAGATCGAGATCAACGGACTCCGACCAGTGTTGCCGCAGACGCTCGTCCCGCCCCAGCATCGCCGACAAGCGGGAAAAATTCTCATTCAAGATGCGATGATGGATCAGAAACGCTCCGGGATACGCAGAGTCCTCGACAGAAAATCCAGGCCACTCGAATTGAAGCACGCGGCAATAATCGCGATGCTGTTCCCAAAGCGCGGGGATGCGACCCGCCTCGCTGCCAATGCCAAACGTCCCGATGCGACCCAGCCGAATCTGCTCCTGCAAAAACTCCAACAGGACGCTATCGACGAGATCCTCCGCTGTCGCTTCATGCAGCAGCCACAGATCGATCCGCTCCAACCCTAGTTTATGCAGGCTGCGATGGAGAGAGGCTCTGGCCTCAGCCACAGAAAAACGCGCCCTGCTTTTAAGGCTGGCAGCGGCGCTTGCCGCGCGCTGACGAATCGCTGGCAATCGCTTCGCCGTCAGACGCACAACAGGCCGCGCAAATTTTCGCGCCATCTCCAGCACGCCCGCATGTCGCGGCGGAAGGATTCCGTACTTTGTTGTAACCGTCACCTGCTGGCTCTTGCCGCGCAGAAATTTCCCCAGACACCGCTCCGCAGATCCGTGACCATAGGATGGAGCGACATCGAAGTGCCGAATGCCCGCGTCATAGGCGGTCTCCAGCAGATACAGCGACTCCCGCTCGCTGATGCCGCCCATCAGGCCGGAGCCGCCAAATCCCAGTTGCGTAGTGAAGCGTCCGGTATCAGCCAGCGCGATCTGCAACAGCGCGTTAGACATGGGATGCTGTCTCCACTAGTCGGTCTCCGTCAGATGATCGGCCAGCCGCAGCGTCAGCGCCAGCAGAGTATGCACCGGGTTGGCGAAACCAGAGGAGGGAAAAACAGAGGAACTGCACACATACGCGTTCCGAACGCCATGCAGCTTTAGATTCAGATCGACCACGCCATCAGTGGCGGATGCAGCCATGCGCGTGCCGCCTGCCCAGTGGTAGCTGTCGTCAAAGGGGATGCTGCGATAGCCATCTTCCAATGCCAGCTCCGGCTGCGGTTCCAGCGTGGCCAACCCTGCACTCTCCAGTGCGCGCTGCGTCATCGCCGTAAATTTCTGGATGGTCTTCCACTCCAGCGGCGAGACCTGCCAATCCAACCGCGAACGAAACATGCCCAGCGCATCGCGTTCGGAGGACAGTGTCATGCGGCTGGCCGAGAGCGGTTCCTGCTCACAATGCACGCGCAGCCAGTAGGTCGCATCCTTGGGCCAATAGGCGCGATGTTGCACGAGATGGTTGTACCCCACGCGCAAGAATATCGGCCACAGCCAAAGCACCTGCTTTACATCGCGCCAGCCAATTACAGCCACATTTCCGCGCAGCAGGTTACGCGCTGCCGTCTTCATCTGGCGCACTTCGTTCTCCATGCGACTGATACAGGCGATGGTGCCCGCAATACTAAAAATTCCATCTTTGCGTTGCGCCTGTGCATCCAGGTGAAGCTTCGGGTGGTACTTCCTGCCATTGAGATAGATGCTGGAAAATATCTGCGCCAGCCGTTGCGGATCAACGGGAACAATCTTGGCAGCGTTGTAATCAATATGACTTTGCACATGCCGGCCCAACCATTCGCTTTGTTGCCACGGAGCCGCCCGCCCATTCTCCAGCGGTTGCAGAAGAAAGTTGATGGTTTCCATCATGCCCAAGCAGAGAACATAACTCTGAGCATGGAAGACACGTTCGTTGCCCGATAAATCCCGGCAGCGGATGCCAACGACGGTGCATCCTCCGGCATCGAGCAACACCGCGCAGGCCGTTGCGTGCAGCACCACGCAGAGATTGGACGAGGCCAGCACTTCCCGGTACAGCCGGGAGAAATTTGGCTCCGGGCACCAACGGGTACAGTAGGGAACCATCCCTTCGCCAAAGACGGGCATGGATACCCCCGCTTGCCGCCACACCTCTTCGTCGGCCTGCAACACAGTGGCAAGCCCTTCGGCATGCAGGGCGCGCTGGTAGTACGGCTGGAGCGTAGACTTCAGAATCGGCCAGCCACTGCCCGGGACTGCGGCATAAGCCTCAAAATCCTGCTCACGCATCTCCAATATCTGCCCGCCCCAACGTGTGGTGGTTCCTCCCAAAGCGCGAAAGCGACCCGGATGTGGAGCCTTCAGCGGGTGGCCTGTTTTTTCGCAGAGATTTAGCCGCTGGACATCTTCTTCCACTTCCCTGCCACCGCTTTCCAGCAGCAACACTCGCTTGCCTTGGCGCGCCAGTTCCGCTGCCAGCGTGATGCCAGCCGCTCCCGCACCCACAATACAAACGTCGGCGGCAAACGATGGAATCTGCCCGTCCTGTGCAAGATCGCAGATCACGCAAGCCTCTCGCGAACGACGGGAAGAATTTCTTCCACCGCTGCGAAAATTTTTCGCATCTGCGTGTCGTTATCGTAGCCCGACGCAACGGCGCGGCGTTGTCCCGCAGCGGCAATTCTCTGGCGCGCAGGCTCATCATCCAGATACTTGCGAATCTTGACCGCGCATTCTTCCATGTTTGAAAAAAACACGGCTTCCTGATTTTCAACAAAACGCTCGCTATGTCCCGCGCTCCGCTCGACCAGAAGAAAGCCCCCGCAAGCCGCAATCTCAAAGCTCTTGTGCGTGTACTCGTCCTGATTGCCGTGGGTCAGAAAACTCAGATTGATGCGCGACCTCCAAATGCCCTCGCGATATTCGGCATCATATAGTTCACCATCCTTGGGATAGAGCGCAGCGCGGGCATCTTTCGCGAGCTTGCGCTTCCAGATCGACGGGCCAGAGATGGTAATCGGCAACCCATACTCTCGCCATAAAGAAGTCAGGAAATTCGCGCGATCGTCATAGGGAGTTCCAATGAACGAAACCTGGCGCGTTCGGTCGCGATCCGACCATCCGGCTGGCGGCGGAAAATGCACGGTCGGCTCAAAGGCCGTCTGCACCTTGACCATGCGGCGCGCTCCCCGCGCAAGGTAAGCAGCCACGCTGACATCGCGCTGCTGCACATGCAGGTCATACTCTGGGATGGCGCGAATATACAGGCCAAAGCCGGGATCGTTGCGCGGGCCAAAGGGATTGTCGATTGTGTAATCGACGGTGGCAATACCCATCTGGCGCAGACGGCGCAAGGTCGCAATGCGAATCCAGAGCGGCTTGTCGAACCAGACCAGATCGACGCGATGCTGCTGCGCCAACTCCCAAACGGCGGCATTCATCTGCGCGACCGGCGCGCCCATTTGCAGCCTAAAATAGATTCGCCGGGTAAGCGCATTGCCGACATTCTGAAAACGATCAGGATCGAGCGGAATCACGGTATGGCCCAGCCGCTCCAGACTCAGCTTGCGGTAAGCACCGTACCATCCGTGGCACATGATCGCAACGTAGAGAATCCGCAGAGGCCGCGTTACCGTCATTGGAGCGGCCATCATCCGGCATCCCGCAGGAAGGCAATCACATGGTCGGCCTGCACCACGCCCACCAGCCTGTGCGCCTCGTCAATGACAGGCAAAGCGTGCAGATTGTATTTGTCGAACAACTCCGCAACTTCCTTCTGATGCGCCTTGGTATTGCAGTTCACTACGCCAGCATTGGCCAGCACCTGAATATGGGTCTCCGGCTTGGCCAAAACCAACCGCGCCAGCGGCACCACGCCGATCAAGATGCCCGTGTCATTGGTCAGATATATCTCCGTCACCGTCCCTGGATCATCCTCAAAGACGCGCAACGCTTCGACTGCCTCGGCAACGGTTGCCGTCTCCGGGACAGCGACGTAGTGCGTGGTCATGCGACCCGCCGCAGAGTCCTCGCGAAACTCCAGAAGCTCCTCAACCTCCTGCCGTTCCTCCGGCTCCATCTCTTCGAGAATGGCCTCGGAGCGATCCTCTGGCAGCTCGGCCAGCAGATCCGCAGCCGCTCCGGGATCCATCTCTTCGAGAATGTCGGCCATTTGCTCGGAGTCAAGCGCCTCGACCAAAGACTTCTGAAATTTTAGATCGACCTCTTCGAGAGCTTCGGCAGCCACTTCCTCATCGAGCGTCGTAAACACGGCCCGCCGCTGGGCTGGAGCCAAGTCTTCCAAAATGTCGGCAATGTCGGAAGGGTGAAGGCGGGCCAGTCGTTCATGGTCGATCTTCAGACGAACACGCCGCGCCGGATCCACCTCGATGAGATCAACAAACTTCCAAGGAATAACCCGCGATGGAAACCGCGCAGCAATCCGATCCACCATCCCCTTGGGGGCAAACCCTTTCAGCAAGCGGCGTACCGCTCCTCGCGTGCCCACCTCGACTTCCGCCGTATGTATTTCGACACTGCTTTCCTGCTGCGACCATAACAATCCAACATCATTCACCCGGACGACTTTGCGCCCGTGAACGTCAATGATCTGCTGATCCATCAGGTCGCGCTCCAGCAGAAGAAAGGCTTCGGCTGTACTGAAAGGGCGAATTGCGGCGGTATCCAGCAACTGCAAAGTGCCGGATGGAGTCAGTCTGACTCCATCTGGAGCAACGGCCTGAAGTTCCAGCTTGCCGCCGTTCCGCCCCCAGAGACCATTCTTTTTTTCAACAATCAGCACGGAAATCCGCTCCGAATCCGCCCCCGGAGCGACCGCAATTTCGCGCAGACATCCGATCCTCCGGCCTGCGCCATCGACCATCGGCATCCCTTGAAGGAGCGATAGGTGTACGCGCATGTTGTCTGTCGTATGCATCAAGATCATTGTCCCGCCAGAGCGTCTGTGCTTCTATGATGATACCCGCTCAATCCTTCCACTGAAGAGTACCGCACCCTGCCACAGAACGGCTGCCCCATCTCAAAAAATGTTCATGGCTAGGCGCTTCTTGACATAGCCCCGGAGCGACAAGCAAACTGCCGATACGGACGATATTTTTACTGATTCTGCAATCAGTCGTTTTCATCTGGAAAAGTGGGTAGTCCAAAAGACACATGGCGGATTTAAGCGCAGACCGATTTACTTATACGTTGGACTCTTCTTTGGAGAGCGTAAACAAGGTGGAACATACTGCGGAGGAACTCGCGCGGAAGGCAGGACTGGATGAAAATGTCGTGTTTCAGGTCGCGATGGCCGTACGGGAAGCGGCTGTAAATGCCGTTCTGCATGGGAATGCCTACGATGTACAAAAAAAAATAACGGCATCCTTTGAAAACACTGGCGCATCGCTGATTATTCGCATTTCCGATCAGGGCGATGGGCTGTGTTCCTCCACCGCAAACGATCCCCGCGCTCCAGAGAATCTTCTGAAGGGTTCTGGGCGCGGCATTTTCCTCATCCGTTCGTTCATGGACGAGGTACACTTCAAACAGTTGCACCCAGGCACAGAGTTGACCCTTATCAAAAATTTCGCTTCCGCCCAGACGGGCACATAAGGAGAATTTCCCATGAGCATGAAAATACATACCCGCCAGGTGGACGGTGTCGCCGTTCTCGACCTCAGCGGTCGCATCACGTTGGGCGAAGGCAGTGTACAGCTTCGCGACACCGTTCGCGACCTCAGCAGTAAGGGATCTAGGCACATCCTGCTGAACCTAGCGGAGGTAAGCTACATTGACAGTTCGGGTCTTGGCGAACTGATCAGCGCCTTCACCACAGTGCGCAACCAGGGCGGGGATCTGAAGCTTCTCAAACTAACCAAGAACGTTCAAGGCTTGCTGCAAATCACCAAGCTGGTCACCATCTTCGATATCCAGGACGACGAAGCCGCAGCCATCAGATCGTTCGGTAAATAGCGTTTCATTCCGATAAACAGCGTTTCATTCCAACGACAGAAAAAGCCGAGCGCACAGCGCTCGGCTTTTTCTTTTCTCCATTAAAAATTCCGGCTGCGCGTTTGCTCCGTGGCGCTATTTTGCCGCCCCGGAGAAATCCACCTTGGGAACCTGCTGTGATTCTGGACTGGCCTCAAAGTAGTCGTTATTGCGATGAAATCCGGCAATTCCGGCCCAAACGCTGTTGGGGAATTGTAGGATGAACGTGTTGTAGTCGCGCAGCGTTTCGTTGTAACGCCGCCGCTCAACCGCGATACGATTCTCCGTTCCGGCCAGCTCATCTTGCAGGCGCAGAAAATTTTCATTCGAGCGCAACTGCGGGTAGTTTTCTGAAATCGCCAGCAAGCGTCCCAACGCGCCATCCATCTGTCCATTCGCGGCGATCTTTGAGGATGGCGTCTTGGCAGATAAAAGCGCGGCCCGCGCATTGGCGATGTCGCCAAAAACGGTCTGCTCCTGCTTGGCATAGCCCTGCACCGTTGCCACCAGATTGGGGATCAGGTCGGCGCGCCGCTGGAGTACGATCTCCACCTGCGACCAGGAGGTCTTCACCTGCTCATTTTGGGCGATCATCTGATTTTTGGCGGAAATATAACTGCCAAACACCAGCATCCCCACCGCCGCCACCACCAACACAAATAAGAGAATTACGATTGCTGCTCGTTTCATAACGTCTGCTGTCTCCGTTTTCTTTCTTACCACCGAATAACTTGCATTGCCTTCACCAACTACCAGAAGCTCCTCCACCGCCAGAGCCGCCGCCGCCAAACCCGCCGAATCCGCCGCCACCTTCTCCATCCCCAAAGCCGCCGCCACCACCTCCGCCACCTAGGATATTTCCTAGGATCATGCCCAGCAGAAACCCTGCCAGCCCATTAGGCCCGGAACGCATGAGCCACAGAAAAATCAGCAGCGCCATCGCCGCAAGAAATAAATCGCGCGCCAAACGCAGCGGTTGATGTTGCTGCGCCGCAGGAGTTTGCGAGGAGGCCGCGTCCAGCGTGACACGCGCATCTGCGGCGATGGTTTGAGCCACGCTCTGCACGCCCAAGGTCACGGCGCTGTCGTAATCATTCTGGCGCAGATAGGGAACCATGCGCCGACCAATGTCGCCCACTTTGCCATCAGGCAAAATGGATTCCAATCCGTAGCCGACCTCGAAACGATAATGATGGTCGTCCGTGGCAAGGATCAAAAGAATGCCGCGATCCGAACCTTTCGGCCCGACCTTCCACTTCTCTTCCAGGCGCGTGGCAAAGTCGTCGATGGAATCGTCGCCCGTGGTGTGAACTGTGACTACGGCAATCTGCGCGTGGGCCTGTTGATCAACCTCGGTACAGAGCCTTTCCAGTTGACTGCGCGTAGCTGGCGACAGAACTCCGGCAAAATCATTGACGTAGCCCGTCGGTTGCAGGTCGGCGATGCGCTCCGCAAGCGCGGGAGTGGCTCCGGCTATAACCGCAAGGCAGAGCAGCAGCGCGGCAAAACCAAAAATGCGTGCGCGCGGCCATCGTTTTTTTACGGCGCTGGGCGCAATCGTAGAAACGGAATACATGCAGGCTGCATCGGGCATACAGGCTGATTGTACGGCTTCTCGGCTATTTGAGTGAGATATTCTCCACCTTGGATACATCCTCGATTTGTTTAGAGATATCCTCCGCCTGGTTCTGTATTTCCATCGCCAACTGTCGCAGATCTGGAGTATCCGCCGAAGAGAGCGCCTGTTTGGCGCTATTCTGATCCTTCTGCACATAGTGGTGGAGTCGCTTCAGATACGCGCCATCAAAATTTCTGGCTGTAAGGGACTTCATCTTTTTTTCATCCTTCCGCGCGCTGCCCGGGAGTCGATCGGACAACGACAAATTATGGCGGGCTGCGGCATCCGATATCTCACTCGCCAGCTTCTGATGCCCAGCGATCACATGCTGCGCCAACATCTGGATATTCTCGCTGCTGGAGTTAGTCCAGGCAAGCTGACTCATCTCGGTTTCAATCTCCGCATTTTGCGAAATATCGCGAAGAAAATCTTGATTTGTCATGGAGTCCATAAGGTTCTGCTGCCCAGGCATATTCATGCCTGGGGGCTGTTGGCCCGGCGCTGGCATGGGATTGCCTGGGGCCTGTGGGAAATTCCCCTGATTTGACATGCCCATGCCTCCACCACCCATTTGCGCCAACGCAGACACTGCAACCAAACATGCAGCCAGCGCAGCCAGACCCACTGTTTTGCGTACCCAGATCACATTCATTCGCAAAGAACCTCCTGCTTTATTTTTATGTTGGAATTCTTTCCATGCCACCGACACCCCACTCGCGCACTACACTGGAGTTTAGACGGTAAAACTTGGAATGCGTCTACCGCATTCCAGCCGTATACGAAAATGTTTCAAAAGGAACCTGCTGGAATGACCGCACCTGTGCTGGAATGTGACCACCTGACGCGCATTGCGCCCGGAGAAGTTCCTGCCCGCCCGCTGGTGCATAACATTCAGTTCCAACTGGAGCGCGGGCAGGTGCTGGCGATTCTGGGGCCGAGCGGCGCCGGCAAAACCACCTTGCTGCGAATGCTGAATCGGCTGGATGAACCCACATCCGGCACCGTTCGACTGAACGGACAGGATTATCGACCGATGTCGCCGCAAGAGCTGCGCCGACATGTCGGGATGGGAATGCAGCGCGCCTATTTGTTTCCCGGCAACGTCGCTTCCAACATTCAGTACGGCCCGACGCAGTGTGGCACGCCGTTGGAAGCTGCGCAGATCGAAGCGTTGCTGGAGCAAGTCGGTCTGCCCGACTACGCCAGCCGCGATGTGCGAACGCTCTCTGGCGGCGAGGCGCAGCGCGTGGCCATTGCGCGGGCGCTGGCCAACGATCCTGCGGTGCTGCTGCTCGACGAACCCACCTCAGCGCTGGACGATATTGCGAAGCAGGGTGTCGAGCGACTGCTCTCCTCTGTGGTTCATGCGCGGCACCTGACCTGTGTCTGGGTGACGCATGACCGCGCCCAAGCGCGTCGCGTGGCGGATCGCGTGCTGCTGCTGGAAGCGGGCAAGACCGTCGCGCTGGGTTCGCCAGAGGAGTTGCTCCATGCTTAGATTGCTCTTCCACACAGAATTAAGCCTGGGACTGGCGCAGGCTGCCGTGGTCGCGGTGACGGCAACGCTGGTAGCTATTCTTGCCAGCCGCCGAGGCGCGCATCTGCAACGAGAAATTCCTCTGGCGTTGCTGCGCGGTCTGGTGCAAATTCTACTAATCGGCTTTGTATTGGCCGTGCTGCTGCGCGGCCCCTGGTGGACGGCGATTCCACTGCTGGCGGGCATGGTACTGATGGCAGCCAGTATCGTGCGGAGCCGCGCTCGCGCGATTCCAGAGACCTATACGCTGTCGCTCATCTGCCTAGCCACCGGAGCTGGCGTGGTGATTACGCTGATGACGCTGCTGGGCATCATTGCGCCAGAGATCAAAATGCTGGTTCCCGTCGGCAGCATGGTGATCGCGCAAAACATGAACATCCAATCGCTCTTTCTCAACCGTTTCCTTGGTGAACTACGCAGCCACACCGGAGAAATCGAATCGGCGCTGGCGCTGGGCGCATCCGCCGACACTGCCGTCGCTCCCTACCTGCGCTCGGCCTTTCACTCCAGCTTGATTCCCGCCACGGATAATCTGCGCTCGCTCGGCATCGTGTGGATTCCCGGCATCATGGCGGGCATGGTGCTTTCTGGCTCGTCGCCCGTCTATGCCGCGCTGTATCAGTTCGTGGTGCTGGGCATGATCTTTACCGCAGGCGGCATCAGTTGCCTGACAGCCACGTATCTCGTTCCCCGCCGCGTCTTTACTCGCAACCAGCAGTTGCGCATCCGCGGATGACGCTGGCTAATGGCAGATGATGCCGACACGCGCCGCTTGCCCCTATATTGAATGGAGATAGATTGCATGACTTCCCAGACGAACCTTCATCCGCCTGTCGCGCGCAAAAACCCGAAAAGAACGCAACTCCACGGCTACACGCTGACGGATGATTACGCATGGCTGCGCGACAAGCAGAGTCCAGAGGTAATTGCGTATCTGGAGGCTGAGAATGCCTACACCACCGCCGTAATGGAGCCAGCCGCGCCGTTAATCGACAGGCTCTACGCCGAGATGTTGAGCCATGTTCAGCAAACGGATGTCTCCGTTCCCTATCGCAAGAAGGATTTTTTTTACTACTCGCGCATTGTAAAAGGGCAGCAGTATCCACTCTATTGCCGCATCCCTGCGCCTGCGGAGCCGAATGCGCTCCCTCCGCTTCCGCCACCCAACGGATTTCCCAACGAGGAAGTTCTGCTCGACGTGAACGCGCTGGCCGAAGGGCAAGCCTTCATGTCCATCGGAGCCTTTGCCATCTCCGACGATGGACATCGGCTAGCCTACACCACCGACAACACAGGCTTCCGTCAGTACACGCTCTACCTCAAAGACCTGCGTGACCATACAACGACAGCAGCGCCAAATGCTGCCATCGCCGAGCGCGTTGGCTCCGTCGCCTGGGCTGCGGACAATCGCGCGCTCCTCTACACGGTGGAGGACGAGGAGACCAAGCGCCAGTACCAACTCTATCGACATGGTGTCGATGGCACCGCGCCCAACGCAGACGTTTTGGTATATGAGGAGCCGGACGAACGATTCAACGTGGGCGTGGGGCGAACCCGCGACGGAGCTTACCTGCTTCTGGAGAGCGCCAGCCACACCACCAGCGAGCAATGGTTTCTGCCTGCGAACACGCCCGAAGCAAATTTCCAGTTGATAGAGCCACGCCGCGACACCATCGAATACTACGCCGATCATCGCGAAGGTCTTTTTTATATCCGCGTCAATGACACAGGAAGAAATTTTCGTCTGGTCACGACTCCGGTGACGGCCTGCGGCAAAGAACACTGGACGGAAATTTTGCCCCATCGCGCCGACGTGATGCTGGAGGACTTCGATCTCTTTCAAGATTTCTACGTCGCCTGCGAGCGCGTGCAAGGATTGCCGCGCCTGCGCGTCTTTGATCTGACCGCCTTTGACCTGACAGGCAAGCGTCCTCCACAGGAGATTGCGTTTCCCGAACCAGCCTATCGTGCTGCGCCGGACATCAATCTGGAGTTTGGTGCAAAGACCTATCGCTACAACTATCAGTCGCTCATCACGCCCAGCTCGGTCTATCAGTATGACGTGGCCACAGCAGCGAGCACGCTGCTCAAACAGATGGAGATTCCCGGCGGCTTTGAGCGGTCGCTCTATGCCTCAGAGAGAATCTTTGCGGCCTCTGCCGACGGCGCGCAGGTTCCCATCTCGCTGGTCTATCGCGTAGATCGATTTCAACGCGGCGCGAATCCGCTGTACGTGTACGGCTACGGATCTTATGGATATTCCCTGCCGATTGGCTTCAGTTCCAACCGC
>DAHXNK010000044.1 GCA_027365415.1 Acidobacteriaceae bacterium | reverse complement strand
AAATCGCACTTGGGATAATTTGTGCATCCATAAAAGATATTTCCGCGCCGCGCCTTGCGCTCGGCAATGTCGCCCTTGCCGCAGGTTGGGCAAGTCACGCCCGTCAAATTCTGCTTGATGTACTTGCACTTGGGATAGCCGCTGCACGAAACAAACTCTCCGTACTGGCCCGTCCGCAGCACCAGTTGCATCCCACACTTGGGGCAGTTCTCGTCGAGTGGCACCGCAGGCTTCTGCTGTTGTTTCTGCGTCAGCTTGCGGATGGTCTTGCAGGGCGGGTCTTCGTTATAGCCAGGGCAGGCCATGAACTGACCAAATGGCCCGTTGCGCAGCACCATCACCCGTCCACAGTTCTCGCAGAACTCCTCTTCGGTCTCCGCGCCCTGCGCCTCCGGCGTGTTCAAGTTTGGCTTGGCTTCAAAATTTTCTCGCGTGAATTTACAGCTCACCTGCTCGACTACCAGCTTGCGTTCTGGCCCAGCGGCCTGGGATAGCGCTGCCTCCAGTTCTTTCTTGTTCTGCGCGGTCGCGGCTGCAGGCGCGGGCATGGCGCCGCCCGTGGTCTTTACCAGCATCGGGTAGATGAGCTTCTCTTCAATCTTCTGGATCGCCTTCTTCGCGTTCTTCTCCCACGCGGAAGTCGAGATCGTCACGGGCTTCTTTTTGTCATAGGCCGTGCAGGCAAAGAACGAGCCGAACTTGCCCCACTTCAACACCAGCGGCGCGCCGCACTCTGGGCATTTTTCGTTGGTCGGCCCCTCCATCCGCTTGATGTCTTCCATGCTGTTGGCCGCGACCTTTAGCTCCTTCTGGAAGTATCCATAGAAGCCGTTCAGCAGGTCAGTCCACTTCTCCGTGCCATCTTCGACTGCGTCTAGCTCCACTTCCAGCTTGGCCGTGTACGCCGGGTCGAAAATGTACGGAAAATTCTTCACCAGCAGGTCGGTGACGACCATGCCGATTTCTGTGGGATAAAACTTGCCTGATCCCTTCGGCGGAATTTTTACCACATACTCGCGATCCTGGATTGTGCTGATGATCGACGCATAGGTGGAAGGCCGCCCAATGCCGCGTTCCTCCAGCTCCTTGACCAGCGAAGCTTCATTGAAGCGTGGCGCAGGCTCGGTAAAGTGCTGCTCCGGGTTCAGTTCCACCAGATTCAATGCCTGGCCATCGTTCAACGCTGGCAGCCGATTGCTCAGCGCCTCGTCGTCGGCATCCTTTGCGTCTTTGGCTTCCTCGTATACCTTCAGAAAGCCGTCGAACTTCAACACCGATCCGGTCACGCGATAGTCGTAGCTGCGATCCGCCTGCGCCACAATCTCTACGGTCGTCTGGTCAAAGAGCGCGGGCACCATTTGCGAGGCCACAAAGCGCTGCCAGATCAGCTTGTAGAGCTTGTACTGCTCCTCGCTCAGATACCGGCGAATTTCATCGGGCGTAAACTCCACGTTGGTCGGACGGATGGCTTCGTGCGCATCCTGTGCGTCTTTTTTTCCCTTGAAGACATTCGCGCTGGCAGGCAGATACTTTGCCCCTATTTTTTTGCTGATGTACTCCCGCACATTCTGAATTGCATCCGGCGAGACGCGTGTCGAATCGGTTCTCATATAGGTGATCAAACCGATGGTTCCCTGGCTGCCTACCTCCACGCCTTCATACAAACGCTGCGCCACGCCCATTGTGCGCTTTACGTTGAAGCCCAGCTTGCGCGAGGCATCCTGTTGCAGTTTGCTGGTGATGAACGGCGCCGTCGGATTCTGTCGCCGCTCCTTCTTCTCGACCGAGCGTACCTTCCACGCCGCTGTCTTGAGGGCACGCACCGCCGCATCCGCCTCTGCCTGATTCGGCAGCGCGGGCGCATTCACCGTCTCTACGCCGACTCGCTTGCCGTCGATACCAACAAAGCGCGCCGTAAATTCCTGGCCTGCGCCACCGCTTTGTCCTGCAGGCGACAATTGTGCATCCAGCGTCCAATACTCCACCGGATTAAATTCCTTGATGAGTCGCTCGCGCTCCACGATCAGTCGCACGGCGACCGTCTGCACGCGCCCTGCGGACAAACCACGCCGCACTTTATCCCACAGCAGCGGAGAAATCTGATAGCCCACAATGCGGTCGAGCACGCGGCGCGTCTGCTGCGCATCCACCAGATGCGCGTCCACCTGGCCCGCGTGCTGGAAGGCCGATTTGACCGCCTTCTGCGTAATCTCGTTGAATGTGACCCGCTGGATGGTCGCGTCACCGCGTAACTGCGGCTGGAGCTGCGTCTGCAAGTGCCACGCAATGGCCTCTCCTTCGCGGTCAGGATCAGGCGCAAGATAGACGGCGCTGGCCGTGCTGGCCAGCTTCTTGAGTCGATCCACGACCTTCTCTTTGCCCGGCATTACGATCAGCTCCGGCTCAAAGGTGCCGTTCTCCAGCTCCACGCCAATTTTATTTTTTGGCAAATCCATGATGTGGCCAATTGTGGCCTCAACAATGTAGTCCGTGCCGAGATATTTATTGATCGTCTTCGCCTTGGCGGGCGATTCGACGATAACCAGTGCTTTTGCCATCCATACCCTTCTATCTATCAACTTCAATTTCCGAATGTACGCTACTTCCTGATGCCGATCCTTATGCTAACGACGCGGCCCGGATGCGGAGGTAACAAGCGGGAAGCTATCACGAGTGCGGGACGAAAATCTACCTGCGGCGATTCCATTGCCCCGATTTTGATGCAAACTGCATCCAGGAATGGCCTAAGAAAGGCTCCGCCGCAAAGCCTGTAACGTGATGAAATAAAACATCTAAAATGTCTTCACGTAATTTTTCCCTGGCATGGCGCGGATTTTTCCAGCAAGTTCCAATTCAAATATAGCTGCAAATATCTCGGAGGAACTCACTTTGCCCTCCAATTGCTCGACAATTTCATCCATCTGGAGCGCCTCGTCGGGGCGCATCAGCGCAAAGACCAGTTTTTGCTCCTCTGGCAAATCCGCCTCGTTAAATAAGGATGCGGTAGCGTCGCCGGGGGATGCACTCCCCATCCGCTCCTCAACCTCTAGGCGAATCTGCGTCGGTAGCTCCTCCCACACGTCCTCCCAGGTGGCGACCAGCTTCGCGCCTTGCTTAATCAGCGTGTTTGGCCCCCAGGCGTTTTTGGAAGTCACGTTGCCGGGGACGGCGAAGACCTCGCGATTCTGCTCCAGAGCGCAACGGGCCGTGATGCGAGTTCCGCT
This sequence comes from Acidobacteriaceae bacterium, assembly GCA_027365415.1. Taxonomy (GTDB): domain Bacteria; phylum Acidobacteriota; class Terriglobia; order Terriglobales; family Acidobacteriaceae; genus JAJZIJ01. The sequence goes on along the minus strand of DAHXNK010000044.1, from coordinate 13,978 downwards.
GTTTTCGCCCGCCTCAATCACTAGCACGCCCACGCTCATCCCGCTCAAAATGCGGTTGCGGATGGGGAAATTCTGTGGCGCGGGAAAGGTTCCCATCGGGTACTCGCTCAGGATGGTTCCGCCGGATTCCAGAATTTGCTCCGCCAGCCGCTTGTTCTCCTTGGGATAGATCACGTCGATGCCCGTGCCCCAGACGGCGACCGTTTTTCCGTTGGCCTCCAGCGCGCCGCGATGCGCCGACGTGTCCACGCCGCGAGCCATGCCGCTTAGAATGACCAGCCCATGCGCGGCCAGATCGCGCGCCAGCATCTGTGCCATGCCTGCTCCATAGGTCGTCGGCTGGCGGGTGCCGACTACGGCAATTCCCGGTCGCGTTAATAAGGATGCGTCGCCGCGCAGCCACAGCACAATTGGTGGATCGTAAATCTCGCGCAGCCGCTCCGGGTAGGCGGCATCGGAGGGCGTAATCAAGCTGCCGCCCGACTCGGATACCTGCTTCCATTCCTTTTCCGCTGCGGCCATCGACGCGCCGTGGAAGAGGCTCTGCGCCGAGGCTGCGGGAAGGTTGAGCGCTTCGAGTTCGGTGAGCGGCAGGGTCAGAATGCGCTCGGCGCTGCCAGCTCGCTCAACGGCGCGGGCAATGCGCCGCTGCCCCAGGCCGGGAGTTAGCACCAGCGCCAGCCATGCCAGCCGCTCGGCCTGCGTAATCTGCGGCCCCTGCATCACCTGCGGCGCGGTGGATGTGTCGGTCGCGTCGGCTGCTTGCTCCGTATCTGTAAGGTTGTCTGCCACTTTGGATGTGATGCCCCTGTCGAAAATGTCTGCGCAGCAATTATCAAGCACAATTGTCGCCGAGCGTATCTGGGAGCATATGGAATGTCAAGCTGGCCCGGATATTGGAAACATCACGACAGGGGATATAAAAATGGGGGGCAAAAAACAATTTGAGAGAAAAAATCTCCCGTGTTTGCGCATGAAGGGATAAATAAGTATATATTTTTCTATATTGCGAGAAAATGTCGCTTAAGGGTGCCAACATGCTATTGCGTTTTACCGTTGAAAATTGGATGTCCTTCCGGGACAAGACGACGTTTTCAATGATTGCCAGCCGAGAGAAACAACATTCTGGACATCTGGCCAATGTTGCCGAGTACAGCGTAAAGCTGCTGCCCGCGGCTGCGATTTATGGCGGCAACGCTTCAGGAAAGAGCAACCTGATCAAAGCCTTGAGATTTGCACAGGAACTCGTAACGAATGTATCCAAGCCTGACGACGCAATTCAGGTTAATTCTTTTCGCCTAAGTAACCAACTGTCGGATCAGCCAGCAAAGTTCACTTTTGAGATATTGGTCGAAAAAAGTATCTATGAATATAGTTTTTCTGTGATACGTAAAAGAGTGTTGGAGGAATCTCTCAAGCGACACATAAAAACGACTGAAAAGAGACTTTTTTTTCGTCAAGCAGAGAATTCCAATCCTATGCTTGATGAGCAACAATATACGGGAGAATTAGCTAAAAAATTACTGTTCGCCTTTCAAGGGACAAATGATAATCAACTATTTTTGACAAATTCCGTTACACAAAAGCAGACAGAATTCAAGCCAGTCTACGACTGGTTCGAGAAGACTCTTGTATTGATTGATCCCGACGCTACGTACGGAAAGCTTCATGAGATAACCGATGATCGCAACGCTCTATATTCACAAATGACCTCCCGTTTATGTGATTTGGACTCAGGGATTTCCTCCCTCAGACAGGATGAGTTTCCTACTAAAGCAATTCCGAAGGGAATTCTCGACTCTGCTACAGGTCTCGTGGCTGAAGGCCAGACCATTAGGTTAAGGAACGACATCTTCCTGAGTAAAAAGGATGGAAATGTTTTTGCGCGAAGACTAGCTTCCTATCACAGAAGTGATGACGGCAAGGAAATACCTTTCATTCTCTCTGATGAATCTGATGGGACACAGAGACTCATTGATCTTTTACCGGCATTCATACTTCTGGAAGAGAACCAGCATCCTTTAGTCATCGTGATAGATGAATTGGATAGAAGCTTGCATTCGCTACTGACAGAGAATCTTATCGGAAATTATTTAGCAAGCCGCACAGCGGCCGCTCAGTCGCAATTGATATTCACAACGCATGATGTCCAATTAATGGATCAATCTCTTTTTCGTCGTGATGAGATGTGGGTAACGGAGCGGGATAGGAACGGCGCATCTAAACTTATTCCATTCAGTGAATACCTAGACGTACGCAAGGATAAGGACATCAGAAAGAGTTATCTTCAGGGTAGGCTCGGGGGAATTCCAAGAATCCGTAGTTCCGCAATTGAAATGTGCGTGGATGAAGGAAAAGTCAGCTAATGCCTACACCTAAAAAGCGCTTTGGTCGCGTACGTGGGCAACGCCCATACCGACGCATGTTCATCATTGTTGCAGAAGGCTCAGTGACAGAGAAAGAATACTTTGACCTTTTCCGTGACGACACGGTTGTTCATGTGAAATGTCTTAAAAATACCAAAAGCGTTCCCCCCGATCAGGCGCTCCTGCGTATCGAGGAATACATCAAAGAGAGCGATCTAAAAAAATCCGATGAAGCGTGGGTCGTCATGGACAAGGATTCCTGGCCAGAAAATGACCTCATCCAACTTCATCGGTGGTCTCAGACAATGCCTAATTATGGATTTGCTCTCAGCAATCCGAAATTTGAATATTGGCTGTTATTGCATTTTGAGGATGCCAAGAACGTGACACAAGCGTCCCATTGCGATACGAGGCTTACCAAGCATATTCCTAACTACAATAAGCATATTGACTCGCGACGCTTTACCAGAGAACTGATTTTCCAAGCAGTGGAGAGAGCAAAAGTACGAGACACGCCAAAATGTGCGGACTGGCCTCGTAAACCAGGAAGCACAGTTTACAGATTGGTTGAGAAAATCTTGAATTCGTAGATTTAACCCACAAAGGTAGAACCACTGGGAACGGCCGCATCTGCTTCGTGTGCAATGCGGCAACGGGAAATGGGAGGAATGATGGCAGTCGAGATACGGTTTGGCACTTCCGGCTGGCGGGCCGTGGTTGCGGATGGGTTCACTCTGGGGAATATCCGCCGCGCTGTTACGGGCATTGCGCGCTATGTAGCCAAGCAACCCAGCCCGCAATCGGGAACGCATCGCATTTTAGTGGGGCGCGATCCGCGTTTCCTGGGCGAGATGTTCGTTGCCGAGGCAGCGGCAATTCTGGCCGCGCACGGCATTACGCCAGAGGTGATTCCCGACCCAGCTCCAACGCCTGCCATTGCGTATGCGGTGCGCCAGAAAAAGCTCAGCGGCGCGATTAACTTTACCGCCTCGCATAATCCGCCAGAGTATAACGGCATCAAATTTTCCACGCCCGATGGCGCGCCCGCGCTGCCAGAAGTGACCCATCAGATTGAGGCAGAGATTGCCGCGCTTAGCGAGGACGTTGCGTATCGAAAGTCGTCGGATGGGAATGTTTCCGCCACAAATTTTCCCACCACGGAGGTGAGGTCGGAGTATCTCCAGCGTTTGTCGGAGCTGGTTGATCTGAAGGCCATCGCCAAGGCCGATCTGCGGATTGTGGTCGATCCATTTTGGGGTGCCGGACGCGGCTACGCGCAAGCGCTGCTGGAGCAGCATGGCGTGCGCGCCGTCAGCGTGCATGACACACGCGATGTGCTCTTTGGCGGCCACGCGCCGGAGCCGGATGATCCGCTGCTCGGCGATTGCAGAGCTAAAATGCGGGAGACAGATGCACACCTTGGCATTGCCACCGATGGCGATGCCGACCGCTTCGGCATTGTTGATCGCGACGGCACCTTCATCCAGCCGAACTACATTATTGCTCTCCTGTTTGACTATCTGGTGGAAACGCGCGGCTGGACGAATGGCGTGGCCAAGAGCGTCGCCACAACGAATCTTGTCAACGCGCTGGCGGAGAGGCGAAAGATTCCGCTCTACGAAACGCCCGTAGGCTTCAAATATATTGGCGAGCTGATCCTCCAGGACAAGATCGCGATTGGCGGAGAAGAGAGCGCTGGGTTGACCATCCGCGGCCACGTTCCAGAAAAAGATGGCGTGCTGGCCGGTCTGCTGGTGGCGGAGATGGTGGCCGTGCGCGGCAAATCTGTGGGCGAACATCTGCACGCGCTCTTTGCTCAAGTAGGTTCCTTCTATCCACGGCGAGAGAATTTCCGCTTGACTCCGGCAGCCAAAGCCACATTCACTGAGAAGTTGCAGACCGATCCCACGGAGTTGGGTGGGCGCAAGGTCACGCAGATTGTTCGCACTGATGGATTGAAGCTGGTGCTGGCCGATGGCTCCTGGGTTTGCTATCGGCTGTCGGGAACGGAACCTGTGGTGCGGGCGTACACGGAGGCGCGTTCTCCGGAGGAGTCGGCGGCGTTAACCGAAGCAGCCAAGCAGTGGGTATTAACGTAATTATGTTGCCAGAACACAAGGAAGGAGGAGTCGAGTGCAGCAGCCCCCGAAGCAATCATCGATGCCGGATACGGCGAACGAAGCAGGAAGAGGCATGACGCAACAGGGTAGCAGGATGCAACAGTCGGTCGCTTTGCTGTTCCACTCACGGGGACGCATTGCGACGGTGGTTCTGGTCGCGCTCTCGCTGCTCATTGTCTACTTCGTCATCTTCGATAAAGACGGTCTGGCTGCCTACGAGCAGAAGCGGCATCAGGCACAGGTGTTGCAGCAGGAGATCAACGCGCTGCAACAGAAAAATCAGCAGATGGCCACGCACAATCAGCGACTGCTGAACGATCCAGACACCATTGAACACGAGGCCCGTGAGCAGTTGCACTACACGCGCTCCGGAGAGGTTATCTACACGTTGCCGGAGGCTCCACACTCCAACGTTGCGCCGCAAAAGCCCGCGAAGTAAGTGGGGGCACTGCTGGGCAAGACATGGAATCGCCTAAAATTTATAGCTCAACCCCATACGGAGAATGGGATAAAACCTAGCATCTTTGACGTATGTTTCGATCTTTGCGTCCTCGGCTGCCAGATTGGTTTGAAAGCCAGGGTAGGAACTGATCGGCAGACAGTTGACGCCATTTGGCGCAGTACATGCAGACCCGCTGAAGTTCGACGAAGTTGTTCCTGTTCCAAAATACACAAAACCTAATTCAAAAGGAAAGCTGAAATGCTTGCTGTTTTTGCGTGGAATCATGTTGCCAAATCCAATAGTGAACTGTGGCCCCATCGTTGGAAATGTCACCTTGAAGGAACCGCTAAGCGGATCGGACGGATCGCTATAGTAGTCCACATTGTTTAGCGAGTAAGAGGTGTTCGTGGGAACCTGGATGCTCCATACGGGCTTTGTGCCGTTGTAGAGCATTATGCCGGGACTCAGGTGGAAGCTGCCTCCGAAAGGGAACCAATCCAAGCTGGCTTGCGCGGATTGCATATCCAAAGTGGCAACGTAGGTAAGACCGCTCTGATTCGTGCTCGTGCTGTAGTGGAAGAAGTTTCCGCTGCCGCGCAGATTGAACCGGGTTGCCAGCGGTGTTGCAACTTCAGCCCCGATGCCCAGCGTTCCAACATTTACGTCGATTCCGAGTCTGGAAAACGGGCGCATGGAGGGCGCATCAGTCTGCGCCCGCAGCGCGGGAGCAAGCAGAAGGGCCAGCATCACGGTGAGAGTCGAACAGAAGGAAGAGATTGAGAGCTTCGAGAAATGGGATGAGTGTGTAGTGGAAGCCATGACAGGGGTCACCTCCAAACAATAGTTTGCAGTATAGTCCAATCCGTTTCTTGTGCGCTGCACCGTTTTTGGAATGCCACGGCATCCAAGCAGAAATGCAGACTACCCTTCAAAGCAGTCGCTGACCGACGAGCGATTCGAGTACGGCGAGCGGAGAGTGTTCCGGGGCCACCATCGCCTGTGGCGCAACAAGAAAAGTCTGCTCCAGCGCGTATTGGCCAGACAGCACGGCATGGGGCACGGTATCGGTATAGATCATCCAACTGGAACCGGGCGGAAAGGAGATGGCTGTGCGCGCGCCCTGCGATTGGTAGACCGAATTTTCTTTGAGGAAGTTATGGAAGCGCAGCATGAAGCGGTCATAGGACGAGCGTTGCAGCGCAGGAATCGCCTTGCCCATTCCAGAACGGCAGGCCGCGTTGCGGCTCCGCTGCATCCAGGCACTCTCGGGGCGCGGCAGCGCAATGTGTGTCGGAGCAAATTGCGGCGCCAGCGCGCGAAATGGTTCTCCGATGATCCACTCTCGCGGTCGCGTGGGATGAATGTTTTGGAAGAAACGCAGAATCCGCGCGCCCTGTGTGGGTCGCGTAGGGAAGGCATCGATGTGCAGCAGGTCATTGCGCTTGCGTAATGGCAGATGGCGACCTTGCTCCTCAATGGCGCGAAAACTGGTGTAATCCACCTGCCAGTGGGATTGATAGGGAGTTAGAAATTTTGTCAGAAATTCCGTTACCTGTTGGGAATAGCTGCGTAAAATGCCCCGCAGCCGCGCATGTGCCGCCGAGTTGGCGGAGCAGAGATTCGCGCCAACAATACGATCTGTTGCCGACTGATAAGCCAGATTTTTATGGAGAACACTACGGCTCTGCTCCAAGCCAAGCAGAAATTGCAAGTCTTCCGCAGTTTCCAGCGCGATGGGAGCTTGCGGAAACAACAGAATGTTTCCCTCTTCCAGTTGTTTGCACCAGAGACGCGCTTGTTCTGTGGATTTCCGGGTGGTTTCGCGCGCGATTTCGAGGGGAAGCGTGACCAGGCCCATACCGCAGCATCCTGTGGAGTTATTTCTGGCCCGCCAGCTTCCGTCGAATCCAGATGCTAAACAGGTAGGCCAGACTGAACAGCATGGCCGTCAGGCCCACCGGGGCTGCGATGAATCTATAGCTGATGTTCAGATTTTGCATGGGAAGGTGATGGGCGCTGTCGTAGATCATAATGCCAAAGATGGCGCAAAACGTAGTGAGGAAGAAGGCCATAAAGCCAGAGGCCACGCTTACCAATAGACTGGAAAAAAAGCCGAACCGACCCACGGGAATGCCGAAGAGCGTTGCATCCGCAGTGGTGGCGGGTGGAAACGTGGAAGCCTGGGAATCGTTGGTCATTGTGCCCTATCTCTTTTGTGTGGGAAACATGCGCCAGCGTCAGCAGCACTCCCTCAGCTAGAATACAGGTTTATGATTGAGACTGCTCAGATTCACCTGCTGCCAGCACTGGAAGTCGCACGCGAAGCTGCCGTGCAACAGGCTCCCAACGGTATTTCCTATGCGAGTTTTGGCCACACGCATCTCCCCGCGCTGGATCTAGATCGCATAGTGCAGGCCGTTCCACAAAGTATCGCGTCCGCGCTGAGCCGCAAGGCGTACTACTTCGTTCCGCTTGCCCTTGGCGAAATGGAAGAAACACTGATTGCTCCCGACTACACCACTGAACTTGGCGACCGCGCCGTCTGCCACCGCAATGTTCCTTTCAATGGCGCGGATTGTGTTTTTATCTCCACACGAATGATGCGCGACCGCTTCGCCCTAGCCTTTGAGTTTTTCATCAATGCCGGACACCATTTTGTTGATGCGGCGGGCGTGCCCGAAAGTTTTTCTCGTATCGCCTGGGCACAGGCAGAGGCGAATGTGCGCGGAGAAACCAGCCAGGATGCCTGGGAAAATCGCAAACAGGCTCTGGCCACGAATGGGCGCGCTGTGGATGAGAAGGCGCGCGCGGAATATATGGAGGCCGCTTTTTCCGATGCCATTGCCATCTATCTGCTTTCATTGACCGTCGATTTTGACTACGCGGAGCTGCGCGAGCGCGAATATCCTTTGTTGGCTCCGCAAGCTTTGGCCGAGCGGCTGCGCCACATCGCCGAAATCTTTCCGCCCAACGCTGGCTTTGAATTTGCCATTCGCTATCGTCGCCGCAGCGCGTAGGTTTTTTACTCCAAATCGACAGGATACAATCGGGCCATGATTGCACATCTACGTGGAAAGCTGCTGGCCAAGACGCCGCACAACGTAATTGTCGAAGCGGCAGGCGTTGGATATGAGGTCGCCATCAGCATCCCCACCTACACCGGGCTTCCCGGCGAAGGCGCGGAGGTTTCCCTGCACATTTACACGCATGTGCGCGAGGATGCGCTGGCGCTCTTCGGGTTTGTCGATCCTGTGGAGAAACGCCTTTTTGAAAAGCTGTTTTCTGTTAGTGGAATCGGGCCAAAACTTGCCCTGACTGTACTCAGTGGACTCAGCACAGAGAGGCTGGTTGCTGCCATTCGAGGCCAGGATCACGCCATGCTCACGCGCATTCCCGGTATTGGAAAAAAGACTGCCGAGCGCGTGGTGCTGGAACTGAAAGATAAGTTGGAGGAGATGGGGCCGACGGCAATTCCGGGTGTCTCCGCGCCTGTGGCGGAGGATGTAATCTCCGCGCTGGTGAATCTGGGTTACCAGCGACCTGCCGCATTGAAGGCGCTGGAAGCGGCTCTGGCGCGTAATCCAGAAGCCAACAGCAACTTCGAGCATCTCTTCCGGGCCACGATGGCCGCGATGCGCTAACCATCGTGTGACCAGACGCGCCGCGCTCTTTGCGGCTCATCTGGGGAGTCAGACTCTTATCGCGCCGCGCTCACTGGCTCCCGCAGCCAACCGTAGAGCGGAAACTGCTCGGCTATTTCCAGTACATCGGCGCGGGTGTGCGCCAGCCAGTCAGGGTTGCTGCGATGCTCCAGCGCCTGCGCGATCCAGCGGCCAATAATGCGCATCTCCGGTTCGCGCATTCCGCGTGTGGTCAGCGCGGGCGTGCCAATGCGGATGCCGCTCGGCTTGAGTGGAGGATTGGCATCGAAAGGAATCGCGTTCTTGTTGACGGTGATGCCAGCTTCGCCCAGCGCGTATTCCGCCTCGCTGCCCAACATGCCTTTGGCAAAGACATCGACCAGCATCAGATGCGTATCCGTGCCGCCGGAGATCACGCGGAAGCCTTCGGCCTTGAGCGTTTCGGCCAACGCCTGAGCGTTCGCGACCACCTGCGCGGCATAGGCGTGGAACTCCGGCTGCAACGCCTCTTTGAAGGCCACGGCCTTGGCTGCCATGATGTGTACCAGCGGGCCGCCCTGCTGACCAGGAAAAACGCATCGGTCAACGGCAGCGGCAAATTCCTGCTGGCAGAGAATGAGGCCGGAGCGCGGGCCGCGCAGCGTTTTGTGCGTTGTTGTGGTCACAATATGCGCGTGCGGCACGGGCGAAGGATGTACGCCGCCCGCCACTAAACCGGAGATGTGCGCCATATCCACCACCAGATACGCGCCTACCTTGTCGGCAATCTCACGCATCCGAGGGAAATCCAGAATCCGCGCATAGGCGCTGCCGCCGCCGATAATCATGCGTGGCTTTTCCCGCGTGGCAATTGCTTCCAGCTCGTCGTAGTCGATGGTTTCGGTGTCTCTGCGCACTCCGTAGCTGGCTACGCGATAGAGCTTGCCAGAGAAGTTCAGTTTGTGGCCGTGCGTCAGGTGGCCGCCGTGGGCTAGGTCGAGCCCGAGGATGGTATCGCCGGGTGTCAGGATCGAGGCATAGGCCGCAGCGTTGGCCTGCGAGCCGGAGTGCGGCTGCACGTTTACATGATCGGAGCCAAAAAGCTGTTTAGCGCGGTCGCGGGCAAGGTTCTCCACGATGTCGCTAAACTCGCAGCCGCCGTAGTAGCGCTTGCCGGGATAGCCCTCGGCGTACTTGTTGGTGAAGACGGAGCCAGCGGCTTCCAGCACCGCTTCGCTGACGAAGTTTTCCGAGGCGATCATCTCCAGCCCATCGTGCTGGCGATGTACTTCCTGTTGAACAGCGTCGTAGATTTCAGGGTCGGCCTGCGACAGCGGCAGGCGCATGCGATCATAGGGCATACCGAGATTTTAGCGCATTCGCGCGACAGAGGCGCGGCATTGAATCCCCGCAGCGGATATGCGCAGAACTTCCCTCCCTTTATCCCTCGTGATAACCAAAGAATCGGCGACGCTTAATGACTTCGGCAATCTCTGGAGGAACCATGTCTTCCCAGGAGGTGTCGGCGTTTTTAATTTTCTGCAAGATGTCACGTGAAAAAATGTGCAACAAACTTTCATTGAAATTGCTGAGATGCTTGATTCTTCCGCGTTCTACAACATATTGATACAGGCTGCGGAGATTCTCCGGGATTCCCACATTTTCCACGGTGTTGAGCGCCCCCGTAACAAGATCCTTGGAGGGATAGACATAAATCCGCATATCCTTTTTGAATAGCTTGCCAAAGGCTTCGAGAATCCCTCCTTCAAGTTCTGTGTAGTATTTTTCCTGAAACAAATCCTGTAGGCTCGGTAGTCCCATGGTTAAGGCGATAGGTTCCGATGTGTATCGCGTCAGATAGGCTTCCAGGCGATAGTATTCAAAATAGTTTGAGATGAGAACGGTTTTGTTGGCAGCGGCTAACACATCTGCGCGCGCTAGAAAATCACTGAGGTCGATCTTGCCGTCCACCAGCAAGTTTCGCATCGTAATCTCCATTAACTCCACAAGCTGATCTGATTTCACCTCTGGCTCCGCAGTAAATTGTTCACGCGCGCATCGAACCATGTCGATGTTGACCTTGGTCACTGGACGAAAGCTTCCTCGCTCGACCAAAATCGGGCGTTTATGCAGCACTTCCGAGGGTTGCAGAACCTCTCCAGTTGGTCCAAACATTGCGGCTCCGGAAAGGCCGAGCTGCACCAGTTTTAGGCTCATGACGCGATTATCAACATGGCGGAACGCTACTCCGGAGAACTCAATCATGTCGATCTCAAGGCGCGCAGTGGTGAGATTGTCAAGGAGAGATTCGAGGATCAGATGCGGTTTGCGATCCAGAAAAAACGCGCCATACAGAAGATTGACTCCCACAATGCCCAAGGCTTGCTGCTGATGCGCATTCTCGCGATCCAACAGCCGAACATGGATAATAATCTGGCTTTCGTCGTCTTTGGGATAGAGCTGGTATTTAATTCCCATCCAGCCGTGGCACTCGTTGGTGCCTTCGTAATTGCGCGCAGCCACCGTATCGGCAAAGGCAAAAAAAGCGGTGTCCTCGCCTCGCGATGCGCTCAATCGCTCTAGGTTGAGCGCGTATTCATAATCGAGCATGCTTTGCAATCGTTCGCGGGAAACGTAACGCTTGCAATGGCCGTATATGGCATCGCTGACGGTCATATCGTAGGCTGAGATCGACTTGGAAATTGTTCCCGCCGCCGCGCCAACTTTGAAGAACCAGCGCGCCACTTCCTGTCCGGCGCCAATCTCTGCGAACGTGCCATACCGGGCGGCATCTAGGTTGATCTTGAGTGCTTTTTGATCAATGCTCAACTTCAGCCGCTCATCATCTTCTACCAGCAGTTCCAACTCTCTGTTCATATCAACCATCCTATCGTAAGCGTTGTCTTTGGATATGGCGGCGCGATCTTTGTTTTTCATCGCGACCACGGCACGATCTATTTATTTTTATCAAAATTATTTTGCGGCGCGCGGATCTGCAATACTCTTGTCCCGTGGCAACCCCGGAGACCCCGAAATCGTCGTAGGATACAGTGTGAATGGATTTGTTATGGGAGACGCGCTTTCCATTGTCGATCATCGGCCCTGGGCGCTGCCCGTGCATCCTTGGGTGATGCGGCAGCGCTGGCATAGCCTGCTGTTTGCACACTGGCCGATCCCGGCGGCGGAGATTGCCTATCGGCTGCCCGATGGTCTTGTCGTCGATTGCTTTGGCGGGGATGCCTGGATTGGCGTGGTGCCCTTCACCATCGACCGCATCCGCTTCCACGGTCTGGGCACAGTTCCTGGGGCCAGCCGCTTTGCAGAACTAAATCTGCGCACCTATGTCCGCGACCGCCGCACGGGAACTGCTGGAATTTATTTTTTCTCACTCGATGCGGCCAACCCGCTGGCCGTGGTCGCTGCGCGGATGTGGTTTCACCTGCCCTACTACTGGGCGCGCATGAGCGCCACAACAAACGACAGTGGTATGGTCGAGTACTCCAGCGAGCGTCGCATGGCGAAAGAGCCGGTTCGTTTCCGCGCGCGCTACCGTGGCCTGGGGCCGACGCAGAGGAGAAAACGCAGTTCCATCGGCTCCATCGAACATTTTCTTACCGAGCGTTACTGCATCTTCACCGTGGATCAACGCGGCCAATTGTTACAGGGAAATCTCCATCATCCCCCCTGGCCGCTCGAAGAGGCTGAAGCGGAAATTGAGAGGAACGAACTGCCTCAGGCCCACGGGCTGCGCCTGCCGCAGACTCCGCCGGTGCTCTACTTTGCCCGCGAACTGGCCGTATTTACCTGGCGACCGCTGCCGGTGTTCGCGATGGTGTAGAGGTGTGGCGTTCAACCCAAAGGCAGTCTGTATAAAATAAGTTCAAGTTTCCGAAAAAAATACCTTGTACAAGTACTTAGCTGTGTTAATTAGCGTATGAATATAAGAATCTGTGCCTTTTATAATTGCAATTTTTTAAGCGCTAATTTTTTCAACTCGGTACGCAGGAGTCATCCTTGAACGTCAGATTCATCAAGATCGCGTTGCTCCACCTTGTCATCTGCACTATCAGTATTTCCTATGGATTTTTAGACTGGGTTTTTTATCGGCAAGTGTTTTTCGGTCATCCTGATATATGTTTTATGAGTCTTCACGGTGGGCTGGATGCACCCCTACAGTATCGAATTGGGGTGTGGATACTTGCTTGCGCAATGCATACATGGCTCCATTCTTCCATATGGCTATCTCTGACGTTGATAGACGCTTTCTCCCTATGGCTTTCCCTCTGGTGCCTGATCGGACTGCTTCGCGTGAATCCACTCTATGCACATTTGCAACCAAATACGCGCTTGCTGAGCGGCTTGGGAATGTTTTTTCTGGTGGAATACTACTTAATCTGGGGTCACTGGTATCAATATCCATCGACGATTCCTTCTTTGCTATTCGTATGTATCAATTTGGTTATTCTCACACATTGCACCATGCAGCATCGGCTTTGGACATCTCTGGCACTTATTAGTATTAGCTGTATTCAAGGCCTGATTCGGGCCGATGTTGCAGTGATCCTCCACACAGGATTTTTTATGGGAGCCTGCTTGCCGTGGACCAAGAAAATTCCAGTAAGCCGAATTTGGCTGGGTACAACAAGCGCACTGGCAGCACTGGTGGCCGGGTGTGTACAGCTATATCTGATGTTGGTACGATTTCCTGCAGCGAAATATGGAGCGGAGGGGGTTTTTCAGGTCGTCGCCAATCTGCATCCCATGCAGTGGATGACAGCATTGCTTGCCCTAGCCCCCTTCTGGCTCTTGCTTTGGTTGCTGGCTAAGCGAATTTATCGCCCAGACAGTGTGACTGCCATGCTGCTGATTGCTTCGCTGCTCTATATGCTGGTTTGGTATATGGCGGGGCAATTGGAAGAGGTGCGGATATTTCTACCCTTCGCTATTGTGCTGTTGCCTGCCACTGCACTTGCGCTGAGCGAGATGCTGGTCAACCCCCCGAACGATTCTTCTATCATTCGCTGATTGTGGGAAATACGCTTCGGTAAATCCTGTGAGATCAAAAAATTCTCTCGCCTTCTCTATTCATTCTTGATTGAAGAAACATCTTTCTTTTGGAGTGAAACGTGTGGCATCGTTGCAAGGGCACGTGGCGCTGCTTACAGGAGCTTCGCAGGGGGTTGGATGGGCCTGCGCCGTCTCATTGGCTTAGGCTGGAGCGCAGGTGGGCAGCCAGCTTGCATCTTCGCGGCGGATGAGGACTTCAGCGGCGGCCTTACCTACGCCACAACGAACACCATCACCATTCCGGCGGGAGTTGCCAATCCCGCGCCAGCAGCGGTGTATCAGACGGAGCGGTATGGAGTCTTCCCCTACACCATTCCCGGCCTGACCGCAGGCAGCACATACACGGTGCGGCTGCACTTTGCG
>DAHXNK010000043.1 GCA_027365415.1 Acidobacteriaceae bacterium | reverse complement strand
GCGCGAAAACTCGATGAGGGAGAAGTGCCCGGACGCACCATGTATATCAGCCTTTGGCGCAACCCACGGTCGATTCACGAGGCGCTTAATCTTGCAAACCGCATTGTCCAGATCGATCAACCTGTGACGATTGAGGGGGCGGGCATCACCACGATCCGAGGGTTTAGCGGAAAGCTTGGCGAGGTGATCTCCCTGCCTCCCACGAAAGAAAAACAAAATTGGACGGGCGCGCTTTTTGCGCAGAGCGAACTTCTACGTATTTGTTGGAGCTTTGAGCGCGGGCAAGGTCGCGTTCCAGGCGTTTCGGAAACGTTCACCATTCCAATGTGTCGCATGGATAGCCTAGGAGGTCTCGGCTACGACCGGCGCGACATCCACGATGCGTTTGAAGTTTCTAGGGACGACTGGTCCCCATATCCGGCATTCTGGGGCCATGAATCTGGAAAAGTGCAGACCATTGCCCAGGAACCAAATGCCACGCTGCTTGCGCGGACGCAAGCAGCGAAAGGAAGGCATCTGAAAAGTGCAGTGGACGTGTGGTCAAAAGCTGGAAGAATTCTGCTTGTAGAACGCCTGCGCTCAAATACACATCGAGTGCTGGCAGTCGGCTTTGAGAAAGAGGTGCTTGGAAATACATGGTGGGCCTTAAAGCCAAAGAAGCTTAACCGTAAACAAGAAAAGGCGCTACTCTTGTGGCTCAATAGCTCAATGTCGCTTCTTTTGTTTTTTGGGCGTCGTGTTATTACGCAAGGCGCCTGGATGCAGATGAAGAAACCTGCATGGGAATCCATGCCTGTTCTTGATGTACGCGCGCTTTCGGCAAAGCAAATCACGACACTTGCAGCGGCTTATGATTCGCTTGCTGAGAAAAATTTAGCGTCCCTCGCCCAACTAAAATCTGATCCCGTTCGTTGCAAGATCGACCAAACCATCTGCAAGTGTCTGCAAATTCCAGATGTTTCATTTATCCGCGAGCTTCTCGACAGGGAACCCGGACTGAATGCCATAGATATTTCCCCGCGCCCAGGACGCAATGCGGTTGGCCCGGACAGAGAGGAAGACTTTGAAGAGGATGAAGTCTCTGCTCTGTTCTGATCGGCAATGTGTGGGAGTGGCGATGATCCGAAAGGCATTTTCCTTTTTGAGATATGAGATTTTGGCAGGCAGGCCCGTCTCCGGTATATGATGATGCGTGGAGTCTCATCGCGCTAACGAACGTCTGCCGGAGTCGGAGAGTATAGGGCGGCCTGTGCTGTAGCTGAGGCCGTTTCCGGCGGGTATCAACCTTTCAGAACAATCTAAAACCTTTCAAGGAGAATGCAACATGCGTATAGGTGTGCTTACAGGTGGAGGCGATTGCCCCGGACTGAATGCGGTGATTCGCGCCGTAGTGCGGAAGGGAATCTTTCATCATGGCGACGAATTTCTTGGCTTTATCGAGGGCTGGCGCGGAGTGGTCGAAGACAAGACCATGCCGCTGACCATTGACAGCGTCTCCGGCATCCTGCATCGGGGCGGAACCATTCTGCGCACCTCTCGCACCAATCCGCGCAAGACCGAAGGCGCCATCGACAAATGTCTGGCGACCATTGCGCGCAACAAGCTGGACGCGCTGATTACCATTGGCGGCGATGACACCCAGGGCGTGGCCAATGCGCTCATCGAAAAGGGAGTCAAGTGCGTCGGCGTTCCCAAGACGATTGACAATGATCTGAGCGGCACCGATGTCTGCTTTGGGTTCGACACCGCCGTTAGCATTGCAACCGAGGCCGTGGATCGCCTGCACTCGACAGCCGAAGCGCATAACCGCGTGATTGTTTGCGAAGTGATGGGCCGTGACGCTGGCTGGATCGCACTCTACTCCGGCATTGCCGGAGGCGCGGATGCCATTCTGGTGCCAGAGAAGCCGATCAATATGGATGAGGTCTGCGCCGTTGTGAAGGAGCGTCACGCGCGCGGAAAATACTTCAGCATCATCGTTGTTGCAGAAGGTGCCAAGCTGCCGAACAAGGATGCTCTATCCACCTATGACAACACGGTCGATGCCTTTGGCCATGCCCGCCTGAGCGGAATTGGCAATGTGGTCGCCGATGAAATTGAAAAGCGCACTGGTTTTGAGACTCGCGCCGTCAGTCTTGGGCACACGCAGCGCGGCGGGACGCCTTCGGCCTACGATCGCATGTTGGCCACGCGCTATGGCTCGGCGGCCATCGACTTGGTACATGCAGGCAAGTTTGGCCGCTTGGTAGTTCTGCGTGGAACGGAGATTACCGACATTCCGTTGAAGGACGCGATTGCGAAAACACGCACCGTGGGCGATGACCTGCTGGCGCTGGGCAGCGGATTGCAGCCCGTGTTGAAAAAGTAAGAGCACGCTAGCTCGGAAGACACGCGGCCAGCCTTCGGGCTGGCCGCAAACATTTTGGCTGTCAGCGATGACGTGGAGCCACTTGCGGCAACAGCACAATCCGTTGGGATGTTTCCGTTTCTCCCTACTTTCCATAGTAGAAATATCGGAAATACTCGCGCAAAGCGGTACAGTCCATCCTCTCGTCCGTGAAATCCCTAAAAAACAGGATTGAATTGTGCAGGGAACCGGGCTATAACCGGAGTTCCGGGCATGTCGCTGGAGCAGGTATGGAGCAAGCCCGCAAAAGGCCCAGAGGAGGAAACAAAAATGGCAGGCATAGCAAAAGTTGCGACGCGCGCGGTACGCGAGGTCATGGACATTCGTGACGCGGCGGAGTATCTCGGTATCAGCCCGGACACGTTATACAAATACGCTTCCGAGGGATTCATTCCGGCCTTTAAGCTGGGAAATCGCTGGCGCTTCAAGCGGTCGCTGCTGGAGAACTGGATGGAACAGCAGAGCGGTGTGGCCGCAGACCGACCAGATCTGAGCCGCGTGCGTCCACGCCAGAAGAAGCCAGTCGCGCGCGCGCGATAGAATCCTGCATGGATTATGCGCCTGGATTGCGACGCTTGCGCACTTCGTATACAGTGAACTGAAGTTCATGGGGGTTTGTGTATGCGTCGGGTGTATGGGGTAGTGTTGTTCTTTCTTGCGGTTTTTTTCTGCATCGCTACTAATGGCATTGCGCAGACTGCGGTTCAGCCAGTTCAGCCGCAGCGCTGGAGCGCGGCCAAGGCAAACGCCTGGTATGCCCAGCAGCCTTGGCTGGTCGGCAGCAACTACATTCCAAGAGATGCCATCAACCAATTGGAGATGTGGCAGGCGGCGACATTTGATCCGCTGGAGATTGACCAGGAGCTTGGCTGGGCGCAAGCCATCGGCATGAACACCATGCGCGTTTTTCTGCACGATCTGTTGTGGCAACAGGATGCGGCGGGCTTTCAGCAGCGCATCAATATCTTTCTGACGATTGCACACAAACATCACATTCGGCCCATCTTCGTGCTTTTTGACTCTTGCTGGGATCCTGATCCCAAGCTGGGGCCGCAGCATCCGCCGATTCCCGGCATCCACAACTCTGGCTGGGTGCAATCTCCAGGCATGTCGGCGCTGCGCGATCCCGCGCAATATCCTCGGCTGGAGGCATATGTGAAGGGAGTCGTCGGCGCATTTGCAAACGATCCGCGCATTCTGGCGTGGGATGTATGGAATGAACCTACGAACCTCAACAGCAACAGTTATGGCAAGATTCACCCGGAAACGGGGAAGAGGGAGCTTGTTATTGCATTGCTGCCGCAGGTCTTTGCTTGGGCGCGCTCCGTGCATCCTTCGCAACCGTTGACCAGCGGTGTGTTCCGGCATGGCAATTGGGGCAACATGAACGCGCTGGGGCCAGTGTCGAAGATTCAACTGTCGGAGTCAGATGTTCTGTCCTTTCATAACTACGGTTGGCCAGAGGATTTTGAGCGGCAGGTGGAGCAAATGGAAACGTACCATCGCCCCATCCTCTGCACGGAGTACATGGCGCGTGGGGCGGGCAGCATCTTTGACACTATTTTGCCGATTGCCATGCAGCATCGCGTGGCGGCCATCAACTGGGGCCTGGTGAATGGCAAGACGCAGACCAATCTGCCGTGGGATTCCTGGCAGCGGCCCTACGTTCTGGACAAGCCGGCGGTTTGGTTTCATGACATTTTCTACCCAGACGGCGCGCCCTACCGCCAGCGCGAAGTGGATATTATCCGCGAAATGACCGGGAAAATGAATGAAGGAAAGTAGGGAAAGTCGAGAAAGAAAGGCCACGTCGCAAGTTACCTTGCGACGTGGCGGATGTAGCCTGCGCTACCGCGTCTGTTATAACCGATAACGTATGACTCGCATTCAACATTTAGCTCTCACGCTCAAAACAATCTCTCCGACAGCGCAGGCCATTTTGGTCGTTCACCCACCGGACGTGCGCTATTTGACTGGATTTACCGGCTCGAACGCGGCACTGGTAGTGCCGCAGGCCAAGCCGCGCGACGCGGTTCTGTTTACCGATGGCCGCTACATCCAGCAAGCCAAGGAAGAAACCCAGAACGCGCGCGTCAAAATTGTGGAACAGTCTCTGATGCGCGCCGTGGGCGCGTGGATGGAGCAGCGCGGCATCCTTCGTTGCGGCTTCGATGCCGAGCACACGACGGTCTCTGCGTTGGATGGAATGCGGCAAGCTATCTCCAGTTCGCTGCGCCGTGGATTTTTTATTCCTTTGGCCTCGCCAGTGGCGCGGCAACGGCAGATCAAAGATGCCGAAGAAATTCGATGTTTGCAAGCCGCCGCCGATCTTGGCTGCACGCTTTTTGAAAACATTCTGACCACGCTGGAGCCGGGACGCAAAGAGGTCGAGATCGCAGCGGAGATGGAGTTGGCCGCGCGCAGGACGGGGGCCGACGGCATGTCGTTTGATACGATTGTCGCTTCTGGAACGCGCTCGGCCTTGCCGCATGGACGGGCCACATTGCAGAGATTGCCCAAGCGCGGCTTTGTGGTGCTGGATTTTGGCGTGTTGCTCCAGGGCTATTGTTCGGATATGACGCGCACGGTTCACCTGGGCGCGGCCAGTGCAGCCGAACGCGCCGCATATGATGCCGTGCTGGAAGCGCAGATGGCAGGCGTGGAAGCGGTTCGTCCTGGCGTGACCTGTGGTGAAGTGGATGAGGCTGCGCGGAGCATTCTACGACGCGCCAAGCTGGCCCAGCATTTTACGCATTCGACGGGGCACGGAGTTGGCCTGGAAATTCACGAAGGGCCACGTCTGGCCACCGCGCAAAAACAAACGCTGGAGCCGGGGATGGTGATTACCGTGGAGCCGGGAATTTATCTTCCGCAACGCTTTGGCATTCGCATTGAAGACATGGTGCTGGTTACGGAGCAGGGGCGGAAAATTCTTACCCGCTCTCCGAAGGCTTGGGTGGAGTTGTAAGAATCTGCCTCGGAAGGAAATTTCGACCCAGAAACGCATCTCTCCATCTATACTGAGAAGACCCGAAGTCTATCCTTTTTACATGGCTTCCAGAGTGAACCCAAGAGAGTCGATATGAACGCTGCACAGTTACAGACGCTCAAAGAACTGATTGACCTACTCAAGCAGAGCGAGATTGGCGAATTCTCGCTCGAACAGCAGGATTTGAAGGTGCAGTTGAAGTTTGCCGGGCAGCAATCTGCCGCTTCTGCGGGCACGCTCGACATGGCGCAACTGGCCCGTCTGCTGAGCGCCGCGCCGTCGGCCTCCGCGTCCACGCACGCAACCCATGCCGCGACGCATGGAGTCACCGCTGCAACTTCCGCCGCAGAGATCGCTGGCGCGACAGCCCCGGCAGACGCGGGCCTGCATACAGTGAAGTCTCCGATGGTAGGAACATTTTATGAAGCGCCCTCGCCGGGTACACCGCCTTTTGTGAAGCAGGGCGATGTGGTCGAAGCCGGGCAGGTGTTGTGCATTGTCGAAGCAATGAAGCTGATGAATGAGATTGAGGCCGACGCAAGCGGCGAGATTGTTCAGCGTTTGGTGACCAGTGGACAGCCCATTGAATACGGCCAGCCGCTCTTCCTGATTCGTCCGCGCTAGGCGCGGGTTTCAAAATTTTCCATTATTGCAACGAGTCGGAGTTCTATGTTTCGGAAAGTTCTCATCGCCAATCGAGGCGAAATCGCACTGCGCGTCATTTGCGCCTGCAAAGAGTTGGGCATTCGCACCGTCGCCGTGTACAGCGAGGCGGATCGCAACTCCCTGCATGTACGTTTTGCCGATGAGGCCATTTGCATTGGGCCGCCGCGTTCCGCAGAGAGTTACCTGAATGTTCCTGCCGTCATCAGCGCTGCGGAGATTGCCGATGTGGATGCCATTCATCCCGGCTACGGATTGCTGAGTGAGAATGCGAATTTTGCGGAGGTCTGTCGTGCTTCCAACATTAAATTCATCGGGCCGCCTCCGGAAGTGACGCGACTGATGGGCGAAAAAGAAAAGGCTCGCATGGCCATGAAAAAGGCCAAGGTGCCGATTCTTCCCGGCTCGGAGGGTGTTATTCAGAGCGAGGAAGAAGCAGCAGAATGGGCTAAAAGCGTTGGCTTTCCGGTGATTTTGAAGGCATCTGCGGGGGGGGGCGGACGCGGGATGCGCGTGGTTCGCAGCGCAGAGGAGTTGCCCAACCTGTTTCGCGCCGCGCAAACCGAGGCGCAGAATGCCTTCGGCAGCGGCGATTTGTACATGGAAAAATTCATCGAGCGTCCACGGCACATCGAGTTTCAAGTGCTGGCCGATGAGCATGGCAATGTTGTTTCGCTCGGCGAGCGCGAATGCTCCATTCAACGCCGCCATCAGAAGCTGATCGAAGAGTCGCCGTCGTTGCAGATAACGGCGAAAATGCGCGAGGAGATTGGCGCGACACTGAAAAAATCTCTCTCCAACATTGGCTACATGAACGCGGGTACGGTCGAGTTTCTGATGGATGAAGACGGGCAAATCTACTTCATCGAAATGAACACGCGCATTCAGGTGGAGCATCCCGTAACGGAGATGGTGACGGGCATTGATCTGGTCAAAGCGCAGTTGCGCATTGCCGCTGGCGAAAAGCTGAGCGCCATTCTTCCCAAGCAACTGGAGATACGCGGCCACGCCATCGAATGTCGCGTGAATGCCGAGCATCCAGAGAAATTTACGCCGTCGGCGGGAAAGATTCACGTCTTCAACCTTCCCGGAGGCAACGGCGTGCGCGTGGATACGGCGCAGTTTGCCGAGGGATTTGTGCCGCCGTATTACGACTCGCTGATTGCCAAGTTGATTGTGCATGGCAAGGATCGCGCTGAGGCCATTGCGCGCATGGAACGCGCTCTGGGCATGTTCGTGGTGGAGGGAATTCACACGACGATCCCACTGCATCGCAGAATTTTTGCCGATGAAGAGTTCCGCAGCGGTACCTTCGACACCAAGTTTATGGAGCGATTTTTTGAGCGCGAGAAGGAAGCGCGCGAAAAGGCAGCATCGTAGACCGGATTCAAGATTGCTGTACGCATAAAGAGATATCTGTCATTTCGAGCGAGCAGCCGCAAGATGCGAGTCGAGAAACCTGCGGTTTGCCTGCTGATCCAGAAACCGCAGGTCCCTCGACTCCGCAGAAACAGTTTCACTGCTTCTGCGCCGCTCGGGATGACAACGCTTTAGGTATGGCAGTAGAACCGCTGTAAGACACTTTTATTCTTCATGCGTCCTCCGTACCCGATGGATTTTTCCATGTTCTCGAAGTCCAATCCAAAGCGCTGTCCGAAGTTCTATCCCATTCTGGATGCAGGCTTGTTGGCTGTGCGCGGAGTGGAGATTTCTTTTTTTGCAGACGAAATGCGCGCTGCTGGCGTGGAGTGGATGCAATATCGCAACAAGCAGGGAAGTGAGGCGCAGATGCTCCGCGATGCTGCTGCTTTACTCGCTCTTTTCGCGGATGCGCCAACACGTCTGATTTTGAATGATCGCGTTGATCTTGTGGCGCAGAGCGGCTTCCACGGCGTGCATGTGGGCCAGCAGGATTTGGCTCCGACAGCGGCGCGTGGAGCGGTGGGCGCGACTGAAATTCTTGGCGTTTCCACGCACACGCTGGAGCAAATTGCCGCTGCCGATGCCACCGATTGCGATTACATTGCCTATGGGCCGATCTTTGCGACGGCCAGCAAAAACCATCCCGATCCGGTAGTTGGACTGGAGGGCTTGCGTGCCGCGCGCCGCGCTACCAGCAAGCCACTGGTGGCAATTGGCGGAATCACCCGCGCGCATTGCCGCGCTGTTGTGGATGCTGGCGCGGATTCCATCGCGGTCATCTCGGATCTATTTCCACGACAAGAACCTTGCGGCGTGGGAAGCATCCAGAAGATTGCTGAAGAATTTTTGGCGTTGTTGGGATAGCAGTACAACATCTGGAATCGAAATAAGGAAGTCGAGGATTTTCCATTCATGCCTCAACTCTGGGCGACAAAATCGATGTCTGCATTGATGCAGGAATCGCAGGAAACGGGCGACCACACACTCAAGCGCGTGCTGGGGCCATTCCATCTCATCATGCTGGGGATTGGCGCAATTATTGGCGCGGGCATCTTTGTGCTAACCGGACAGGCAGCGGCGCAACATGCCGGGCCTGCGGTGGCGCTCAGCTTTGTGGTGGCGGGCATTACCTGCGCTCTGACGGCGCTTTGCTACGCGGAGTTTGCCTCGCTGATTCCCATTGCCGGTTCCGCCTACACCTACGGCTACGCCACGCTGGGGGAGTTGGTCGCTTGGATCATCGGATGGGATCTGGTGCTGGAGTACGCCTTTGCCGCAGGCACAGTGGCCTCTGGCTGGAGCGGATATTTTGTGAGCCTGTTGCAGGACTTCCACATCAATCTACCGCCGCAGATTACTGCAACCTACGGCAGCGTTCTCTACCTTTACAACGCGCACTGGGTGCCGTTGGCCTCGCTGCCAGAGGGAGTGAATCCCGCAGGGCTGCCGCATGTGACGGGCATCTTTAATCTGGTTGCCTTCGCGGTTGTGCTGATGACGACAGCGGTGCTGGTGATTGGCATTGAGGAGTCTGCGAAATTCAATACGGCCATCGTGACTATCAAGCTTGCCGTGGTGGGAATCTTTCTGGTGATTGGGACTGGATTTTTATTACAGCATCCGCACTTGGCTGCAATGCACTGGCACCCATTTATTCCTCCATCGCAAGGCCCAGGGAGGTTTGGCTTGGGTGGCATCACGGCAGGCGCAGCGTCGATTTTTTTCGCCTACATTGGTTTTGATGCTGTCTCCACCGCCGCGCAGGAGGCAAAGAATCCGCAGCGTGATATGCCAATTGGCATTCTTGGCTCTCTGGTGATTTGCACCGTTTTGTATATTCTGGTCGCGCTGGTGCTCACTGGCCTAGTCAGTTATCACTCGTTGGATGTGTCCGATCCTGTTGCCGTTGGCATGGATGCCACGGGCGTGCGCTGGGGCAGCATTCTGGTGAAGATGGGCGCGGTGTTTGGTCTGGGCACGGCGATGCTGGTCATGTTGCTGGGCCAGAGCCGCGTTTTTCTGTCCATGTCCCGCGATGGGCTGCTTTGGAAGTGGGCCAGCAAAATCCATCCTCGCTTTCGCACGCCATATATTTCCAACATTGTGGTGGGAACGCTGGTGGCCTTTATGCCAGCGCTGTTGCCCATCGGACGGCTGAGCGAGTTGGTGAATATGGGCACGCTGCTGGCCTTCTCCATTGTCTGTGCGGGGATATGGGTCTTGCGCCGTCGCCATCCAGAGATGCCGCGTCCCTTCAAAACACCGTGGGTGCCGCTGGTGCCGATTCTAGGTATCCTGTCCGCGTTCTATCTGATCTGGGTGCTGCCCGCGTTGACCAAGATGATCGTAGCGGCATGGTTTGTCGTGGGCTTGGTCATCTACTTCACCTATAGTGTTCGACACAGTGAAGTACAGAAGAGCATGCGGAGCCGTTGAGTCAAACCAGGCGCCAATTCTTCCATGAAGCCATTTGACGGGGACAGCGACGTTTACCAAGCGGATATTCTCTGGATTCTTCGCTGCGCTCAGAATGACGAACTTTATTTCCAATTGCAGTATTCAGAGAACATGAATACTGGCATTTTCGGCTATTTCAACTGCGGGGCGCGGCTGGATTTCACGTCCGAATTAATTTCTCCATCATGGATATGTACGACACGATGCGCATATTCGGCGATGTCTGGTTCATGCGTGACCAGCACGATGGTGTTGCCATGCGCGTGTAGATCGTCGAAGAGCGCCATGATCTCTACGCCGGTTTTGGAGTCAAGATTGCCCGTTGGCTCATCGGCAAGGATGATGGAGGGATGATTGACCAACGCTCTGGCAATGGCCACGCGCTGCCGTTGGCCGCCGGAGAGTTCGTTGGGCTTGTGCAACATGCGGTCTTCCAAGCCAACCGAGTGCAACGTGGCCTTGGCGCGCTCCAAGCGCTCTTCCGCAGCCGTGCCGTTGTAGATGAGCGGCAACTCCACATTGTGCAGCGCTGTGGCGCGGGCCAGAAGATTGAAGGTCTGGAAGACGAAGCCAATCTCCTTGTTGCGGATGCGGGCTAACTCATCGTCATTCAAATCGCTGACCAGGTGGCTGTTGAGCCAATACTTACCTCTGCTGGGTGTATCCAGGCAGCCGATCAGGTTCATCAGCGTGGATTTTCCAGAGCCAGAAGGCCCCATGATGGCCACGTATTCGTTGTGCCGGATGCGCAGGCTGATACCGCGCAATGCCTGTACCTGCTGCGCGGAATCCATGTCGTAGGTCTTCCAGAGATTCTCGACGACAATGACCTCTTCCGCTCCCGGTGTTGTTTGCGTGGGCGTGGTTTCCGGGATCAGTGTTTCTGCATACATATCATTCTCCCGCTATTGCGTGGATTAAGAACTGGCGGAGGCATCGCTGCCATCGCCGTTTACATCGTCTGCCGGGGATGTATCTCGCTTGATCTGCGCGCCGCTCTTGAGTTTTCGCAGCACTCGATACGGGCCGATGACAATTTCATCTCCGGCTTTCAATCCGTTGGTAACCTCGATGTTGGTCGATCCTGTAATTCCCGTTTGCACGGGCACGAAGATGGCGTGTTGCTTGCGCCCGTCCTTGCGGACAACAAAGACACCCTGAACCAGCGGAGCTTTCTTCGCCGCGTCCAGCGAGGTATTCCGTTTTTCGGGGGCTGTCGCATTCACGCTGGGCGGAACCCGCAACGTGAGCGACTGAATGGGAATACTCAATACATGCGTCTTGTGCGCTGTGGTGATTTTTGCGGTGGTGGAAAGTCCGGGGCGCAGCTCGTCGGAGGGGTTGTCTAGCGTGACGACAACTTTGAAATCTTTGGCTTCTTCTGTGCCGCTGGTGCTCTGGCTGGTGGCCACGCCGGTGGAGCGCAGCAGCGCCTGATCTCCGACCTCGGTCACATGCCCCTTGAAGACCTTGTCCGGCAGGCCATCGACGGTCACGTCGGCGGGTTGTCCGAGCGCGACATTCATAATGTCGGTTTCATCCACCTTGACCTCCGCCGTGATAACGGACATATCGGCCAGCGTCATCAATGTGCTGCCTTCGGTATTTTGAATGCCCGGTACAACAGTCTCGCCCTCGCGCACAGGCTCGTTGGTCACAATGCCGTTGAAGGGCGCGACGCTGATGGTTCGATTCAATTCATCGGCATCGCTGCGCAGCGTGGCCTGGGCGCTCGACAACTTGGCCTGGTTCGATAGCGTCTGCGCCTGCGCCTGGGCAAGAGCTGCCTGCATCTGCGACAGCTTGGCTACATCCACGTCATACAAAGCCTTTTTGGAATCGAAATCCTGCCGGGAGATCAAAGCGTCTTTGTAGAGCTTCTGCGCTCGCAGGTAGTCCAGATTTTTCTGTTGCATGTCGGCTTTGGCATCTTCGATGTTTGCCTCCGCAACTTTTTCGTTGGCCACGGCGGCGGTCACATCCTTGACGGCAGCAGCGATGGTTGCTGTTTGCGCCTCGACGATGGAGGATTGCTGAACGCTTTCAACCGTGGCGACGATCTCGCCTTTGTGAACGCGATCTCCCTCTTTCGCGTACAGATGCGTAACGCGGCCCATCACCAATGCGCCCACGTTGACGTAGGTCTTGGGCGTGATCTGTCCCGTGCCACTGACCGTGGAGGAGATATCCCCGACCGCTGCCATCGCGGTCTGGACTTTCATGGTGTGGGCATTGCCGCGATAGATCGTCCATCCGACAATCGCGCCGGAGGTCAGCGCGACGAGGACAGCGATCACGATGATTTTTTTTGCACTCATTCCCATGTCAGCCATGTAGATGGAGCAGGATACCCCGGCAATATTGCCTGCCGAAATGTTTTGTCTGTTGTTTCATGCAAGCAGTATATGGAAGTAAAAGAACCAAAGCCATAGCGAGCGTATGATAGAAGACAACAAGTTCATTGTACCCGTTGCGTCCTTGCGAAATTATTTCCTTTTGCAGCAGGGGGCATGAACAAAGGATGTATCCTCCCTTGCTTGAAAGTCCACTATCGCAGTCCATACAATCAGAGGAACATCTAGGAGTATGCGTTTCACTATGTTTCGGCTAAGGTTTTTCGTTATTCTTTCAAGTTTGAGCGTGCTGGGAAGCCTCCCGGCACGATACGTCAATGCGCAAAATGCTGCGGCCTCCAGTGCTCCTGCTGCAGATGCGTCGCAGCAGGATCCGCTGAAGCGAAAACTCTCAGACAAAGAAAGGCTGCAACAGCAAAAGGCGCTGCGCCAGGAGTTGAAGGGAACCTACAAAAAATGGCTGGATGAGGATGCGCGCTGGATCATCACCGATCAAGAGCGCAAGGCATTTCTTAGCCTGAGCAACGACGAAGAACGGGACAATTTTATCGAGCAGTTCTGGCGGCGCAGAAATCCCGATCCAGCGTCTCCCGACAATAGTTTTCGCGAGGAGCATTATCGACGGATTGCCTATGCCAATGAGCATTTCGCCGCAGGCGAGCCAGGTTGGATGACGGATCGCGGCCACATGTATATCGCCTACGGCCCGCCGGATAGCATTGATGCCCACCCCTCAGGTGGCCTCTACAATCGCCCCATGACGGAGGGTGGTGGCACCACGCAAGCCTTTCCTTTTGAGACCTGGCACTATCGACACATTGAGGGTGTTGGGGACAACATTGATGTCGAATTTGTCGATCCTTGTATGTGCGGGGAGTACCACATGACGATCAACCCTGGGGAAAAAGATGCTTTGACCCATGTGCCTCATGCCGGTATGACCATTTCAGAAATGATGGGGCAGTCAAAAAAGAGAGATCGCATCCACAACGGAATGGGAGGCGTAGGTACAGGCCCCATGTCCGGCCAAGGCCAGCAGGGATCGAAGGAATTTGACCGGCTGGAGATGTATGCCAAGTTGACGGCTCCTCCGCCCATTAAGTTTACGGATCTTGAAGAATTCATGACCAGCCACAAGGTATTGACGGGGCCGTTTTTTCCGTTCGGTGTCCGCACAGATTTTGTTCGCGTGACAGATGACACCGTGCTGGTGCCCATCACCTTGCAAATCAGAAATCGCGATATTACCTACAACACCAAAGATGGCGTGTCGCGTGGGCAGGTCAATATCCTCGGTCGTGTTTCCACCATCACGGGTCGCATTGCCCAGACATTTGAAGACACTGTGGAAGTGGACGAGCCTGCGGAATTGCTATCGAAATTCTTGAACGGAAGGTCGGTTTATTGGAAGTCGCTTCCGCTGCGTCCGGGAAGATATCGGCTGGATATCGTGATTAAAGATGTGAACAACCCAGACCACGTTGGCACCTATGCCCGCGCTTTTGAGGTGCCGAAGTATGACGATGACCACCTGGCTGCTTCGTCGCTTATTCTTGCGGATAAAATGGAGCGGGTGGCATCCAAGGAAATTGGAACGGGGAATTTTGTCATTGGCAACACCTACATTCGCCCGCGTGTGAGTTCCTCCGCAAGCCATCCGGTCAGGTTTCGTCGCGTTCAAAACTTGAATTTCTGGATGCAGGTGTACAACCTGGGCATCAACACCAAAACCAAGCACAACGATGCCATGCTGGATTATCAGATCATGAGCTTGGATACCCAAAAGATGCTACTCGATACAACGGAGCCTACGTCTAAGATTAGCCCCAACTCCGATCAAGTTACGGTAGAGAAGACCCTGCCTTTGGCGGGTTTGCAGCCGGGGAAGTATCA
Source organism: Acidobacteriaceae bacterium (assembly GCA_027365415.1). Classification (GTDB taxonomy): domain Bacteria; phylum Acidobacteriota; class Terriglobia; order Terriglobales; family Acidobacteriaceae; genus JAJZIJ01. The sequence continues at coordinate 4,424 of DAHXNK010000043.1, read as the reverse complement.
GGTCACAGTCAAAGTCGATGACGGAATATCGAAGCAGCAGTTGCAGCAATCGGCACCGTTTGAGGTTGTGCAGTAACCGCAGCGAGACGCGGCGCATGACTGGAAAATGGCTCCAGCCACACGCCAGCAATCCTATTCGTCGTAGTGCAGCAGACTGAAAACGTCGAGGCCTTCAAAGCGCTCGCGGCCCTTTAGGAAATCCAACTCCACGGCAAAGGCCAGACCGGCAATCTCGCCGCCAAGCTGGCGAACCAGCTTCACCGTAGCTTCCATCGTTCCGCCAGTAGCAAGCAGATCGTCCACCACCACCACGCGCTGGCCGGATTCGATGGCATCCAGATGAATCTCCAGCGCATCGGTGCCATACTCCAGATCGTAGGTCACGCGCGCGGTCTTGGAGGGCAGCTTCTTTGGCTTGCGTACCGGGACAAATCCGGCGTTCAGGCGATAGGCCAGCGCCGGGCCAAAGATAAATCCACGCGCCTCAATGCCCAGAACCAAGTCGATATTTCTATCGAAATAATGGGCCGCCAGCGCGTCGATGAGCATGGCAAAGCCCTTCTTGTCTTTGAGCAGCGTGGTGATGTCATAAAAGAGAATCCCCGGCTTGGGGAAGTTGGGAACGGTGCGGATCAATTCTTTCAGTGGCTCGCAATCAATTGCAACTTTCGACATCGACATTTACCAGGCTCCTTCAATTTGAAATGTTTCCAAGCGGGTCGCGTCGATCTCCGGCGCGTCCTGTACCTCGATGGCATCCACGCGGGAGCCGCGAGAGCCGCGCCGCAGTAGGGCGTGGAGCGCTTCGTGTTGCTCCGGCGTAGATGCTGCCAGCACCTCGACATGCCCATCCGTGGTGTTGCGTACCCAGCCGCGCAGGGCAAGCGCGCTGGCCTCCTGCTGGACATACCAGCGGAAGCCAACTCCTTGTACTCGACCCTTCACAAGATAGCGACGCACCATAAGGTATTTAGACAACGGCCCTCGCAGTGTCGCAGAGGGAAAGATAGATTTGCAACATGGACGCGCTCTCAAAGCACATAGGGGATCAGCGCCTTCACCCTCTGTTGATAGGACGCATATTGCTGCCCGAAGGTTTCCCGCATGAACGTTTCCTCCGCGCGCAACTTCAGGCATAACGTGAGCAGGGCAAGGGCCGCCGCCAGCAACCACAGAAATTTTCCCAAAACCAGCGCCGTGCCCAGCAGCGCGAGCAAAAATCCAGAATAAATGGGATGCCGCACCCACGCATACGGCCCGCGAGTGATGAGAACATGATCTTCCTTTACCGTAACCGTTCCACTCCAGTTGCGTCCGAGAACGATGCGCGCCCAGACTGCAAAGCCGCAGCCAATCAGGGTCAGCAACAAGCCTAAAGGATGGATTTCCGGCACGTCCGAAAGAAAATTTTTATCCAGCATTTCCAGGCTTCGGCTGAAAACAAGGAAAGGGACAAGGAGCAACAGAACGCTTCCAATCTGGAGCAGGCGGGAACGCATACTTTGGCGGCGGACAGTTCGTTTTCGCACGAACGCGGCCAGCAGCCAAAAAATGCCGACTGCGCCCCAAATCCACTTCACTGCATTATAAGAATCCATGTATGGCCGCCGCTCCACAGGAATGAGTGCTGCAAATTATGCGCGGGAGAGGTAAGCTCCCTCGGCGGTGTCCACGCGAATCTTTTCGCCCTCGTTGATGAAGGAAGGCACCTGCACGATCAGGCCAGTCTCCGTCTTGGCCGGCTTGGTGACAGAGGAGGCGGTAGCGGACTTCAGTCCCGGCTCGGTCTCCATTACGGTCAGTTCCACGATCTGCGGCAGCTCGATGCCGACGGCCTTGCCATCAAAGAACGAGACATGAATCGGTAGGTTGGGGATCAGGTACTCCACGGCATCGCCAAGAATCGCGCCATTCAGGTGGAGTTGCTCGTAGTTTTCCGTGTTCATAAAGCAATATGTGTCGCCGTCGGCGTAGAGAAATTCCATCGGGACTTCATCCACAATGACGCGGTCGATGGGATCGGGCGAGCGGAAGCGGTGCTCAAACATCGCTCCGGTACGCAGGTTGCGCAGCTTGGCCTGGATAAAGGCGCGCAGGTTGCCGGGGGTGCGGTGCTCCACGCTGAAAACCGTGTGCAACTCGCCGTTGTGCTTGATAATCATGCCCGGACGCATCTGTGTGGCGGGTATCGCCATAGGAACGAACTCCTTGCTGGTGTTAGGGGTATCTCTTCGGTCGGAACCGGATGGCGGATTCAATCTGTGAACCCGAACACCCCAGTGTAGCGCAGAGATGGCGTTCTCGGCGAACTTGGGATGGTTAGAGTGTGCGTAGGGGAACCCAGCAGGGGAGTAGCGTTTCTATCGCAGCAGTATGGCCGAGATGGAAGATAAAACTCCAAGTGTGCCGAAGGCGCAGCCCAGCAGGGCGTAGATGCTTCTGCGAGTCAGCAGCGTGATGGAGGTAATGACCAGGCCGACCTCCAGCAAGGCTTCGCCCAGGTCGAAGCGGTCGAGGCGGCGTTCGGCAAGATGGCCCTCTGCCTCATGGTGGCGCGCTTCGTCGGCGCTGGCTTTTAATTCGCTGCTCCACTGCGCGGAGTGTTGCTGATAGCGTTCCTTGAGCCGCTCGGCTGTGGTGGCATCCGTGACGGGCAGGGTGGAGAGCAAATCCAAGGCCAGGGCAGTTTCATTCTGACGAATATGCTTGGCCTGATATTCACTCCACAGATCGCTGGCGCGGGCCTGCGACAGTACGGCCTCCGTGGAGGCGCGCTGGCCGAGTAGAGTGGTCACAGCCACCAGCACGGCCAAAATGGCCATTGCCAGCGCGACCGGGCGCATGGATTTGTCGTGCGCAGCGTGTTCCTGATGCTCGCGCAATTCGTTGGTTTCGTTCACGTCCATAGCGACAGAGTATAGCGGATTTTCTTTCATGTGTTGGGGAATTTGGCATTGCGTTTCTTCCCATTCCTCGCAAAAGAAGCGAAGGATGGGCACACAAATCAGATACGCGAACCTGTCAGCGGTACCATATCCAACATGAGCGTCAAAATCGGCAGCGCGAAGGGGCGATCTCCCACGCTTGCGTTTGACCGCAGCCTTTTTCATTCGGGGGAGCGCGTCTGCGTGGCCGTCTCTGGCGGCGCGGATTCGACGGCGCTGTTGCGCGCGCTGGCGGCGACGAGCGCGGAGTTGGGCATCGTACTTGCGGTGGTGCATGTTCACCACGGGATTCGTGGCGCGGATGCCGATGCCGATGCTGCCTTTGTCGCCGCGCTGGCCGCGCAGCTTGACCTGCTCTGCGAAGTGGTTCGCGTGGACGCGCCCGCGTATGCAGCCACGGAAAAAGCTTCGCTGGAAACAGCAGCTAGAAATCTTCGATATGGAATCTTTCGGAAAATTCTTGGCGTAAATCAATCGGATGTGATTGCCACCGCGCACACGCTGGACGATCAGGCCGAGACCGTGCTGATGAAGCTGTTGCGCGGAGCCTGGACAGAGGGGCTGGGCGGCATCCATCCCGTGCTTGCGGAGCAGGGGGTTGCGACCGGACGCATAGTGCGTCCTTTGCTGGCTGTGCGCCGCGCGGAAATCGAGGTATATCTGCACGCGCTCGAACAAGGCTGGCGCGAAGATGCCAGCAATCGCGATCCTGTACATACGCGCAATCGCTTGCGGTATCATCTGCTGCCCATGCTGCGGGAATACAATCCCAATCTTGATGAGCAATTGGCGCGGATGGCCACGCTGGCCCGCGACGAAGAGGCGTACTGGCAAGGGGAGATGGCACGACTCCTGCCGATGCTGTTGCTGCCGGGAAGGCCAGTGCGCGGCGGAGGTCGCAGCGTTGCGACGGCTTTCGGCGCTGCCTCTGTGGGGATGGACGCGCAACGGCTGCTGGCCTATCCCGTTGCCGCGCGTCGTCGCGTGCTGCGCGTGGCTGCCGAACAGCTTGGCGCAGCGTTGGACTTTGCCCACACGGAGGCGCTGCTTGGTTTGCTGGAGAGTTCAGGAGCAGGGGCATCTCGCCGATTGCAGCTTGCCGAAGGCGTGTATGCCGAACGCAGTGCGCGGGAGCTACGGCTGGAGCGGGTTGCAAGCGAGGCAGAGACGCATCCGATGACATATCCGATGTACGCGCTGTCGGTTCCCGGTATGGTCGAGGCTGTGGCGTATGGGCTGCGTTTTACGGCGGCGACGGAGCTTCCATCCAACTCGAAAATGTTACCAGCGGCCACGGTACGCGCTTGGCAGCCGGGAGATCGCGTGACTTTGGAGCATGTGCGCGGCCCCAAAAGGGTAAAAGAGGTGCTGGATCGGATGCGCGTGCAGGGGAGGGAACGCCAAGGCTGGCCGGTAGTGGTCTGGCAGGGGCGAGTGGTCTGGCTGCAAGGGGCAACAGTGGCCGCGATGCCGGAGGAT
>DAHXNK010000042.1 GCA_027365415.1 Acidobacteriaceae bacterium | reverse complement strand
AACCCCCCACCCTGCGTGGTTTGCGCGATAGGCATCGACTTCAGTTCCAGATGGAAGTCCTGAATGGCCTTGGCGTAGTCCTTTTTGTTCAGATCGGCAGCGGCAATCGCGCCATAAAAAATCGGCGTAACGGAGGTTTTGAATTTGTAGAAGCTCTTCGTATCCGTGTCCTGAGCCGCAGTGTTAGATACTCCCACACCGCCAAAACTTCCGGTACTCGTACCTGGAACCGTGGCCTTGAGTCCCTGTTCCCCGTATTGCGCGGCTTGATCATAGAGCGGTTGCGCATCAGCAGAATTCGCCTTCTGCGATGCCTGACTGCGTAACAGGTAGGCACTCAGCGCAAGTGCGCGCAAATTGTTGGGATCAGTCCGAATCAGCCGCTTAGCGGTGCTCAGCATTTTATCCATGTTGCCCGTCTGCTGATATGCACCCATCAGCCGCTGCAACACGTCCACCTTCACGACGCTCTGCGGATAACTAACGAGAAACTGTTCCATCGCAGCTTCTTGCGCCTGGGGCGTAGATTGACTGACAGCCGAGGTATAAGCGTTGTACTCTGCTGGATCCCTGATGGTAATTGTTGACTGTGCTGAGGCAAAAAGGGCCGTGCCCATTACGATGGTGGCAGCCGCCAGCACCGATGTATATAAAAACTTCTTCATTCCATCACTCCTCACGAATGAGTGTACCAATCAGGATCGTTATACATCTTGCAGTTGTAGATTGTAATGCGTCCACACCGAAGCCATATTTCGGAAAGCGCGTACCGAGAAAAAACTCAAGCAGAAAATCTCAACAAATATGCCGACACTGCGGATTATAAAAACAATTTTATTACTCTGGCAAGAAAGATCGAAGCCAAACCCTGAAAATTCCAAGTGTCCCGTCAAATACCCCGTCCAGAGTCTTGGCCCCCGGACGCAAGAAGATTATAGTCAAAGTCCATGCAGATTCCTGACCAGCAGATCATCGTTATCACCGGGGCCAGTCGCGGGATTGGCGCGGCCATCGCGCGCCGACTAGCCAAGTCTGGCGCTCGTCTTGTACTCACAGGTCGCGACCGAACCAAGCTGCAAAGCGTGGCCGATCAAGCCATCTCCGCAGGCGGCACGGCGGAGGCTGTGCTTTGCGATCTGCGCGATCCAGGCCAAATCGAATCGCTGGCAAAAACCGTCCTCACTCAACATGGACGGTGCGATGTACTCATCAATAACGCCGGTATGGGCAGCTTCGGCGAACCGTTGCATGCCCTAGAACCCAGTGAGTGGGATCGCATCCTTGAAACGAATCTGCGCGCTCCTTACCTGCTGGTTCGCGCCTTTGCGCCAGCCATGATTGCAGCGGGCGGAGGCCACATTATCAACATTTCTTCCCTTGCAGGCAGGAATCCCGTGCCCAATGCAGCCGCGTATGCCGCCTCCAAATGGGGTCTCAACGGTCTCATGTACTCCGTGGCGGAAGAGCTGCGTTCACACAGAATTCGTGTCTCGCTTATCGCTCCCGGCAGCACGCAGACGGAGTTTGCTAGTGGCCTGAGCGCAAAGAAATCTCCGTTGGGCGCGCTGGCTCCCGACGATGTGGCTCATGTGGTGGAGATGCTACTCACCCAGACCGACGCGTCTTTCGTCAGCGAGGTTCTCATTCGCCCCACACTGAAAAGTTGACCTTCGTGGAAGCGCCGAGAGCGAAGATAATTGCCCTACATCTGGGGCTTTGTACCTCTTATCCACAAGATATAGCGCTCCGGTTGTTGACCATGACCTCCAAGGCGGCTACATTGGAGCCAAGTTTGCCCTTCGCGGGCCATGCGGAATCGGCAGTGGAAAGGAGTCTCCCGCTTGCTGCAACTCAAGAAAATTCATCTCCTCGGCTTCAAGTCTTTTTGCGACCGCACGGAGGTCGCCCTCGAAGGCAATGGGGCGCATGGTCTGACGGCCATTGTCGGACCCAACGGCTGTGGCAAGTCGAACATCTCCGACGCGGTGAGTTGGGTACTTGGTGAGCAATCGGCCAAGAGCCTGCGCGGGGTCAAGATGGAAGATGTCATCTTTGCCGGTACCCGCGAGCGCAAGCCGACGGGCATGGCGGAGGTGGCGCTAACCTTTATCGACCCAGAGGTTTATGAGGCGGAGGCCAGCGACGCAGCGGATGGGCCGGAGATTGTTCTGGGGGCTTCCTCTGAGGGTGAATTGGAAGATTGGGACGAGTCTGCCGCGCGCGCAATGGCCGCGCAGGAGACCGAGGATGCTGTCGCCGAGTTGCAGCCGGGCCAGGTTCTCGACGAAGAAAGTGACAGCGCTTCTCCAGATGCCACGTCCGCCGAGGCCAGCCAGACAGACATCAGCAATTCTTCCGTCATTTTGAAGATTCGCCGTCGCAAGTTCCAGCGCACTCCTGCTCGTCGGGGAGAGATTGTCATTACACGCCGACTCTTCCGTTCCGGCAACAGCGAGTATCTGCTCAACGGCAAGCTCTGCCGCCTGCGGGACATTCAAGACATTTTTATGGGCACAGGCCTGGGGCCAGATTCCTACGCCATCATTGAGCAGGAGCGAGTCGGCCAATTGCTCAGCAGCAAGCCGCATGATCGCCGCGCCATTATCGAAGAAGCTGCGGGCATCACGCGCTTCAAGACGAAAAAGCGGCTGGCGGAGTTGCGGCTGGAGCAGTCTAGGCAAAACCTTGCCCGCATCAACGACATCTTCGACGAAGTCACGCGCCAGATGAACTCCCTAAAGCGGCAGGCGGCCAAGGCCGAGCGTTACGCTGCGCTGCGCCAGGATTTGCAGCAGCGTCTGCGCGTGGTAATCGCCACGCGCTTGACCGCGATGGACACGGAATCCGCCGCTCTGACAGTGGAACTGGCCACGCTCACCGCCCGCGTGGAAGAGTTAAGCGCCAGCATCGACGCGCTGGATCATCAACAAACCGAGGCCGTGGCCCAGGGCTACGCGCTGGAGAATCAGGCTCGCGAGGCTTCCTCCCGCGCCAACGCCGCGACGGTGGAGCTGGAGCGGGTGCTGACGCAGTTGCAATCGAATGAAGAACGCGCCACGGAGTTGGTCATTCGCCTGAAAGCAGCGCAGGCGGAACTGGAAGAGACGCGCAAGCAGTTGTCAGAGCTTGCCAGCGAACGCAGCCAGCATCAGACCTTTCGCGCTCAGGCGCAGGAGGCCGTTGATAGCTCGCGCCACGCCATGCAGGGTCGTCAAGCTGCGGCACAGCAGGCCACAAGCAATCTTTCCAACGCGGAGCAAGGCATCGAAACTCTTCGCCGCCAGATGTTGCACTGGATGAATCAGGTCAATCAGGTTCGCCAGCAGATACTTCAGGGCGAGACCAGTCTGGAAGGCTTGCAGCGCGAGGCTGATCGCCTGAGCGCGGAGCATCAGAGCGTACTGGCCGATCAGGAGCGTCTCGGCATGGAGCGAGGCCAGGTCTCTTTGACCTTTGGCAGCGCGACGGAATCCCTGCGCCAGATTGAAACGGAACTGGCCGCGCTGCGCTCGACGCTGGAGACCAAACGCGTCGAAGAAACTGCGGCTCGCCGCAGCGTCGATCAACTCCGCGCCGAACATGCCACACTGCTGGGCCGCCGCAATTCGCTGGAAGCTCTGATTCAGGGCCATAGCTACTCAACCGACACCGTGCGCAAACTCCTGCGCGCCACCACGCTTGAAGGCGGGCTGGCTCCCGTCGGCATTCTCGCCGATTTTCTTGAGGTCTCTGATCAATACGAAACCGTCGTCGATGAATTTCTCCGCGAGGAGTTGAACTACATCGTCGTCAAAAGCTGGGATGCCGCGCAGGAGGGAATGCGCGTACTCAAGGCTGATGTCGATGGTCGCGCCACGTTTCTGGTTCATCCCGATGACTCGCAGGCCAAGTTCTCCTTTGCTCCGGGCGAGTACGCGCCGCTGACCACGCCACGCGAGGGGGTCGTCCGGCTCAAAGATTGCATCCGGGTGTTGGATGGCTTCGGCAAATCTCTGGAAGTGATTCTGCCCAAGCTCCGCGACGGCTACGTTGCGCCAGACGCGGAATCGGCGCGGACGCTGGCGCTGGAAAATCCCGGAGCATTTTTTCTTGCGCCCAACGGAGAATGCTTCCACAATGTCACCGTCACTGGCGGCAAGCCCAGCGTGGAAGGGCCATTGGCGCTGAAGCGTGAGTTGCGCGATGCCCAGCAGACACTGGCGCTGACCGAGGAGCAACTCGCCAAGGCAGAGATGCACGCCGCAGCGTCCACGCGCGCGGTTGCCGAGTTGGGACAACAGATTGAAGCGCAGTCCATTGCGCGCCGTCAGATGGAGCAGGAATCGGCCAACACGGGCGCGGCTCTGCGCCAACTGGAGGCCGAAACAGCGCGACTCGAACGGCGCATGCAGGATTGCGTCTTGCAAGCCGAGCGCAACAAGCAGGCGCAAACGGAGAAATCCGAATGGATTGCCAAGCGCCGCGAAGAGATCGCGCGCATGGAGACCGAGCACGCTGGCGCAGAACAGAAGCTGACCGAGGCGCAAGCCTCCATCGAAGCGCTGCGCAGCGCGCGGGAGATCGCGCAGGCAGAACTCTCCGAGGCCGCCGCGCATCTGGCCGGATTAGAAGAGCGCCATCGCGGTGCCGCCGCCGCCGCCGAGCGTCTGGAGCGCATGTACGCCGACCTGGAGCAGCGCGTGCGTCAACTGGAGCAGCAATTGGCTGCCGGAGAGTCCGAGCGCGTCCAAAGAATGCAGGAGGGCGCGCGATTGGAGCAACGTCGCGTCGAGCTGGAAGCCACACGCGAGACCGCTCGCCAGCAGGCTGCCGCGCTCTCCCAGCAAACGGCGCAACTGCGCCAGCAGGCCACAGAATTGGAGCATCAATTGCGTCTACTGCGCACAGATGCGGACACGCAGCGCGATCAGCGCAGCAACGTGGCGACCCGCGCAGCGCGGCTCTCCTCCGACTTGGCGCATCAGGAGGAGACCTGCTTGCAGGAGTTGGGCGTAGTTGCAGAGGAACTCCGAGCGGATGAATCGTTTGCGCGCTTGGAGGCCGAGCCGCTGGCGGCAGAAGATGAAGCCTGTCGCAGCTTGAAACAAAAGCTGGAGGCGATGGGGCCAGTCAACATGATGGCGCTCGACGAATATCAGGAGGCGGCGCAGCGACATGAATTTCTGGAGGCGCAGCGCAAAGATCTGCTGGACTCCATCGACAACACGCAGAACAGCATCCGCGAGATTGAGGGCGTCACGCGCATCAAATTCGAGGAAGCTTTTGCGCGTATCAATGAAAACTTCAGCGTGACCTTTTCGCATCTCTTCAGCGGCGGGCAGGCCTTCATGCGCCTTACCGACGAGGAGAACACGGCAGAGAGTGGCATCGACATTGTTGCCTCGCCGCCGGGCAAGAAGCTGCAAAACGTGCTGCTGCTCTCTGGCGGAGAGAAGGCGCTGACGGCGTTATCGCTGCTGATTGGCATCTTCCAATATCAGCCCAGCCCCTTCTGCCTGCTGGATGAAGTCGATTCCCCGCTCGATGAGACCAACGTGGGCCGTCTGGCAACGATGCTCAAAGAACTCAGCGACAAGACGCACTTCATCGTCATCACGCACAGCAAGCGCATGATGCAGGCGGCAGAGTCCATCTTCGGCGTCACCATGCAGGAGCCGGGCGTCTCGAAGGTAGTCTCAGTGCGACTGGGTGGCGAACGCGGAAATGAGCGCGGCAGTAGCGCCGAACAAAAAGCCGAGCGGCGCGAACTCGCCAGCGCGTAGGGTATCTCGATTCAGAAAATATCCGGGCACCCCAGGGCCTGCCCGGAGCTTATTCCATGTCTCTATTTTTAGAGATATGGGATAAAATGCGCGCGTTGGCAAATTGCACCTATCCTCGTTGACAAACTGTCTGCCGCATCTCACAATCAAGATTCATTCCTTATTGACTCCCTGATCGCGAGGCACTCCATCTTTGCCAGCCGCACTTCTGAAAACGGATTTTGACGACCTGCAACTGCACGCGCGCGGCAAGGTGCGCGATCTCTACTCCGTTGGCGATGCCCTGCTCTTTGTCGCTACAGATCGCATCTCCGCCTTTGATTTTGTGCTGGCCACCGGTATCCCCGACAAGGGGAAAATTCTGACGCAAATCTCCCTTTTCTGGTTTCAATTTCTGGCCGATCTCGTCCCCAATCATCTGATTACAGCCAATGTTTCCGCCTATCCTCAACCTTTGCAACAATATGCAAACGCGCTGCAAGGTCGCTCCATGCTGGTGCAGCGCGCACAGATGTTTCCCGTCGAGTGCGTGGCGCGTGGCTATCTCTCCGGCTCCGGCTGGAAAGAATATCGGGCCACAAGTACAGTCTGCGGCATCGCGCTACCACCCGGATTGAAAGAGTCCGACCGTCTGCCGGAGCCAATCTTTACGCCCGCCTCCAAGAGCGCCGACGGTGAGCACGACATCAACATTTCTTTTGAGGAGATGGCTACGCGGATTGGTCGCGCCGATGCCGAAACACTGCGCGATCTGACGCTGGACATCTATCGCCGAGCCGCCGCCCACGCCGAGCGTTGCGGCATGATTCTTGCCGACACGAAATTTGAATTTGGCCGTACCGCTCACGGCATCATTCTGGCCGATGAGGTACTCACCCCGGACTCTTCTCGCTATTGGCAAAAAGATACTTACCTTCCCGGCGGCCCACAGATTTCCTTCGACAAACAATTCGTTCGGGATTATCTTGAGAAGATTCGATGGAACAAGCAGGCTCCGGCTCCGACTCTGCCGGAGGAGGTTGTGGCGCAGACATGCGAGAAATATCTGGAAGCCTTCCGGCGCATCACCGGCCAGCAGGCATTGGAGTAAAGCCAGCATGACACTTGTGGACATTGTCATTGTTGTGATCGTGGTGCTTTCGACGCTGGCGGCCATTGTGCAGGGTTTGATACGCGAGCTGTTTTCGTTGGCTGGATTGGTGTTTGGCCTGGTGCTGGCCTCATGGAACTATGCGCGGCTGGCCGCTCCGCTGGGGCGCTGGATTCACTCTCCGGGCATTGCCGAGGCGCTGGCATTTTTGTCGATTGCCTTGGGAGTCATGCTGGTTGCGGGAGTGATCGGGAGCCTACTGCAGAAGACCGTGCAGGGGATCGGGTTGGGATGGCTGGACAGAATCTTTGGCGCGGCCTTTGGCTTTGTACGCGGCTGCATTTTGGTCATGGTGGCCATGCTCGCCGTCGCCGCCTTTCGTCCCGGCGCGCCGTGGATGCAAGGATCGCGCTTGGCCCCGTATTTTTTTCCCGGAGCCAGGATTCTTTCTGTCCAGGCTCCGGCAACGTTGAAAGAAAAAGTTGCGACAGGAATCACATTTTTGCAGCATCCAAAAGTCTTCATGGATACAATAGAACCTGTCTCCACCCAGTGATTCCCTGTCGTATGAGTACAACAAAAAGCAGTACAGCTTATATGCACGATGAGGTCAGCGTGAAACGCGAACTTGATAGCTTGGTTGTTCAGATGTACGCCAGCAGCATTACCTACGAAGAGGCTGTCCACGAATTTCGGCGGCGGTATATCCAGGAAGTGCTGGCCCATCACCGAGGGAATCAGTGCAAGGCCGCGCGCGAACTCGGCGTGCATCGCAACACGCTCAGCCGCATGATGACAGAACTCAAGCTCGACCCCTCCCAGATAAAATTGGGGTTGAAACGACCGGCCCGCAGTGAAATGGCTACGCTCCATACCATGCAAGTGGTACGCTCAAAGTAATCCAGCGCTGCAAGAAAAGATGGCTCCGGCCATCCTTGCAGAATCTGAATGCTGGATGCAAAAACAAACGTCGTGCGCTCTGTCCTCCATGTAAAAAGAACCTTCGGAAGCAACGTTGCCGCAGGTTGCGGCAACGCCCTTGCGCTGGCGCTGTGTTATGCGTTGCTCTGTGGCGCAACGCAGCCGCTGCTGCTGGCACAGACGCCGCAGGCATCGGTCGCGCCGGAGGCTCCGGTTGCTCCACCGATGATTGGAGCCAAGCCTGCCAAACCCACCAAACCCACTAAATCCGAGCCGTCCGCATCTCCCAAGCAGCAGAAGAAGGCGGAAAAATTCTTTGACAAAGGCACGGCGGCGCTCCGAAAAGGCGATTCGGTTCATGCGCTGCTCTGGCTTGCGCATGCGCATCATTTGGTTCCAGATAACGCGGGATATCTGGCCAACTATGAGCTGGCCAAGCAACAAAGGGTATCCCAACTGTTGCTGCAAGCAAAGAATCAGCAGCATGCTGGCGCGCAGGCTGCCTCTTTAAAGACGTTGCACTTGGCCCAGTCCATCGATCCTGACAGCCCGTTTGTACGCGAACGCCTTCTAGCCACAAGTCAGGCCATGAGCGCGCCGCCTGCCGCCACCATCCACTTGGAGCCAATGCCGCAACTGGATAGCGGCATCCTTCATCTTGATGCCACGACCGCCAAGCAGAGTTTTCATTTCCGCGCCAATATGCATGACCTGATCCAGCGCATCTATAAGGCATATGGCATCACAACGTTGCTGGACGAATCCGTCCCCAACACCAGCGCGCGCATCGACATGGACAATATGTCCTTTGCTTCCGCTTCCACGGCAGTTCAGATGGTGACCAAAACCTTCATCGTACCCCTGGATCCGCACCGCGTGCTGGTGGCGAAAGATACGATCCAGAATCGTAAAGACTTTGAGCGGCTGCTGGTGGAAACCATCTATCTGCCCGGTCTGGACAGCAAACAGATGGCGAATGCAATGAATCTGGTCAGAAACCTCTTCAACGTGAAGCAGGTCTCTTCCAGTCCGGCAAATAGCACGATGAGTATTCGCGCAACGGAGCCAATCCTGCGCGCAATCAACCTGACACTATCAGGCATCTATGCGAGCAAGCCGGAGGTACTCCTAGACGTGCGCGTCTATCAGGTCAACGACACGCGCGCACTGGTGGTTGGCCCACAACTTCCGCAGACGTTTACCCTTTTCAACGTCCCATCCCAGCTTGAAAGCCTCATTGGTCAGGTTGGCCTCAACTCAAGCAACTTTGCAGCCCTCGCCGCGATCTTGGTCGTCTCTGGACTCGCCAGCAATTCCGTTCTCAGCCAGCCCTTTGCCATGTTCGGCAATGGAATCTCGCTTACCGGTCTCACTGTCAGCCCCGTAAACATAAATGCGTCCTTGAATACCTCCACAGCCAAGCAACTCGACCACGTACAACTGCGAACGGGCAACATGAAACTCGCCACGTTTCTCCTTGGCTCCCGCTATCCCATCACCACAGGAAGCATGTCCTCCGGCTTCGGTCCAACGGCAGGCGGCATTCCTGGAATGGCCGGTGGCTCTGGCCTGGGGGGGTTTGCTGGGCTTGGCGCAAACTCGGCGGCCAGCAGCGGAATGAGCGCGTTGGCCTTCACCCCACAAATACAGTATGAGAATCTCGGTCTCACCGTGAAGGCCACGCCGCAGATATACCGGGATCGCCGGGTTCTCTTGAAATTGGAAGTAAAAATTGAAGCGCTTGCTGGGACTTCCATCAACGGAGTTCCCACGCTAACCAACCAATCCTATACCTCTGAGATCAGTCTCAGCGATGGCAATAGCGCGCTCCTAGTCAGCAGCATGACCCGATCCGACTCCACTTCCATCTCTGGTATTCCCGGCTTGAGCGAACTGCCCGGCATGTCCTGGACAGCCGTCAGCTCTCCCCAGGTAACCATTGGCGATCTGGTGCTGGTGGTCACACCGCACATCGTGAACGCTGGCCCCAACGTCGAGGCATCTTCCATGCTCCTCGTGCCCGCAAACGAAAAATAACTGCACGCAACATATCGCGGCACAGAAAAAACGGGATGAGGTCTACGACCTCATCCCGTTTGCGTTTGCCAAGCTGCGGCCTACTGCGATTATGGCTTTTTGGAGACCACTTTGCTCTGTGCCGACGGGGTTGCCGAAGCCACAGTCTGTCTGCCCGTTTGCGTTGCCGCAAAGGAAACAAGCTGCTTCAACGTGTCGTAGGGAACGGCATTGAGCGGAACTGGGCGGCCATTGATGAACAGCATCGGGGTCTGGTTTACCTCGATAGATTCGCCGAGTTGCACAGAGGCGGCGACTGCGGCCTTCGTGGACGGGGCAGCGACGCATTTCTTCATGGCGGCAGCATTTGCTCCAGCCTTCGTGGCAGCATCCTTCAGCGCCTGATCCGCGCCCGTCGGCGTCAAATTCGCCTGGGTGTCGAACACGGCCTGCATGTACTTGAAGAATGCATCATTGCCATTGAGTTGCGCGACGCAAACTCCATACTCGGCTGCTTTCTCGGCTTCAGGATGAATCTGCGGCAACGGAAAGTTCGCATACACGATACGGGCATTGGGGAAATCCTTTGCCAGGCGATCCATCGTCGCTTGCCCTTCCTTGCAGTGGGGGCATTGCAAATCGGAGAACTCAACCAGCATGAGGTTCTTTGACGAGGATCCCCGATAGGGGCCAGTCGCTCCCGCTTCCAGCTTTGCGCGCACGGAAGCGAAAGGATCGGCACCAAAAGCTACGACCTGCCCACCGGCAACAGCATGTTGACCATCTGGCGTGACAAAAAAGACGGTCTGCCCAGCCTGGTTGCTGGTACCCTTCTCGCCGACAAATACCGTTACGCGAATCACACCCGGCGCATCGGTTTTCTGGATGCCCTCGACCTGCCAGATGCGATTGGAGTCATATCCCCAAAGCTGATGCAGAAAGGTATTCACGGTTTTCACCGTGGGGGCGGCGGCGGTAAAGTTCTTCGGATCAGGCGGAGGGAAACTGATAGGCTTGGGTGCCGGAGGATGTCCCAGTGTGGAAAGCTGGAGCGGTGGTTGCTTCTGCGTGGAAGCACTCACATGCGGGGGAGCGCTCGCGCCTGCGGCAGGAGGAGCCGATTGTCCGTGAGCCAGAATGGCAAGGCTAAATCCGGACACTACGATCATTTGCAACACTTTTACCTTCATTCACTTATCCTCATTTCTTAAGCTTTAACTTCAATTTTCTAAACTTGAACTTTTACTGCAATGGGGAGCCTTCGTCCACTCCCAAATGACTTCTCCGTTACTTTCAAAACGGGAGCTGCCTGCTGACGCTTGTACTCGCTGCGTTCCACTAATTGTAAAACCTTGCGAACATCCTCCGGCTCTTGCCTCTGTGCATCTGCAATTACATCTGTTCCTTGGGCGCGCTCGACATACGCTTCCAGAATCGGATCCAGCATCTCGTAGGGAGGAAGCGAGTCCGTATCTTTTTGATCGGGCCGCAACTCCGCCGAAGGTGCCTTAGTGAGTGTACTTAGGGGAATGATCTCACAATCCCGGTTGACATGGTAGCTGAGCCGATACACGGTGGTCTTCAGAACGTCGCCAATCACGGCCAGCGCCCCCACCATGTCTCCATACAGCGTGCAGTAGCCTACGGACATCTCGGATTTGTTGCCTGTCGTCAAGACCAGCGCCGAAAGTTTATTGGAAAGCGCCATCAATAGAGTACCGCGAATCCGCGATTGCAGGTTCTCTTCTGTCGTGTCCGGTGGACGATCTTGCAATATGGGAACCAGCGCGGACAGATGCGCATGAAAAATGTCCTGTATGGGGATTAACTCAAAATGAATACCAAGATTTTTAGCAAGCTGGCGAGCATCGTCAATCGATCCCGGCGAGGAGTATTCGCTGGGCATTCCCACGCCCATCACGTTCTCCTTGCCCAGCGCCTCCGTAGCAATGGCGGCCACCAGCGCCGAATCAATGCCTCCGCTGAGTCCGACAATAGCCTTGGAGAATCCACATTTGCGTACATAATCTCGCGTACCCAGCACCAGCGCATCGTAGACGGCAACATCTTCTTTCGATTCTTTTTCCGGGCGAATCTCTCCGGCCAGCGCCTTGGTATCGACCAACACCATGTCTTCCTGAAAGGAAGCTCCCCGCGCAATGCAGCGGCCATCGGGAGCCAGCGCCAGACTGGTTCCGTCGAAGATCAGGCTGTCATTGCCACCTACCTGATTAACCATGACCACGGGAACTTGATGGCGTCGCGCACTGGCCGCAAGCATCTTCATGCGAAGTTCGCGCTTGTTGCGATAGTAGGGCGAGGCGGAGATGTTGACGACCAGCGAAGCGCCCTGCTGCATTAGTTGTTCCACCGGATCGACGCTGTACAGGCGATGGGGCCAGAAATTCTTATCGTTCCAAGCATCCTCGCAGATTGTTACCGCCATCTGCTCGCCAGCAAAATTGTAAAGAGTCTGCGACTCCGCCGACGCAAAATAGCGCTGCTCGTCAAAAACATCATAGTAGGGCAGCAGTCGCTTCGACTGGGTAAATGCGATGCGCCCCTGTTGCAGCAGGACGGCGGAGTTCATCATGCGCTTGCCCGTGGAAGGATGGGCTGGCGTAATACATCCGCAGAGAATGGCGATATCGCGTCCGGCAGTCATGGCTGCGACTTCATCCAGCGCCTCTTGGCTGCGGGACAGAAAGGCGGGACGCTCCAGCATATCCGCTGGAGGATACCCGCAGATCGCCATCTCAGGAAAAACAACCAAGTGCGCGCCCTGATCGGCGGCTGCCTTTGTGAACTGGGCAATCTTGCTCAGATTGCCCAGAAAGTCACCAACGGTTGGATTGATTTGCGCGAGAGCGAGAATCACAACTCTCAGTGTATCGACTTGCTCTTGCAGGTGACAACCGCAAGTCGAGTGAAGGGGACGCGGCTCCAGCCTGTCCGTAGGTTCTGCAATCTAATTTCCCGTGCCGCTGAGAACCACGCCGAAGGTGCGAGTGATGATCTTCAGATCCAGCCACAGGCTCCAGTTGTTGACGTAGGCGGTATCCAGGGAAATATAGTTGTCGAAGGAGGGATCCTGACGCGCATATATCTGCCAGAGGCCGGTGATTCCCGGCAAAACATCCAGTCTCCGCAGGTGAGGAAGCTCATATTGACACACCTCGCCAGCAAGCGGAGGACGCGGCCCCACGATGCTCATATCCCCCATCAGAACGTTGAAGAACTGGGGCATCTCATCTAGGGAGTATTTCCGCAGAAATTGCCCGATGCGCGTCACACGCGGGTCGTGGCTAATCTTGAAGAAAACGCCATCGCGTTCGTTCATGTGATGCAAGGCTTCTTTGCGGGCCTCCGCATCCATGACCATCGTGCGAAATTTGAAACACTTGAAGATCCTTCCCTTGCGCCCAACACGCTCAGATGGATACAGCACAGGGCCGCTTGAATCCAAACGAACCGCCAGCGCGATCAACAGCAATAATGGGGCAAGCAGAATCAGAGCTGTCGAGGAGGCGACAATATCCAACAGGCGCTTCACCAGCAGGCCAAAGACGGGAATCTGCCGACGATGCAGCGGCAGTGTGGGAAACTGCCCTACATACTCCACAGGAACATTCCAAGCAATACCGTCGTACATATCTGGGATGACGCGAACATCCGCGCCACTCTCAGCGGCTTCGGCCAGCAATTGCTGCATCAATCCACGCTCACACGGCCCGGCAACGAAGATATCGTCTATAAAGTGCTGGCGCACCAGACGTCCAATCTCCGACGTAGCGCCAAGAACCCCTTCGATGCCGCTGTAGGGATCGCTTTCGGTGCGCACAAAGCCTTTGCAGATAAATCCCAGTCGGCGTACCCGCTGCAAATGATTCTGCACGGCAACTGCCGCAGTTCCCGTGCCGACAATCAATACGTTCCGAGTGTTGATCCCACGCTCGAAGCGTTTGTAGGCGATGTAGCGCCAAATGCCGCGACGCAAAGCCAGGAGACATGCAGCGATGAGGATAGTGCTCGTTACTACGGCGCGAGAAACCGTGTCCTGCCGGGCAAGGTAGAGCGCTCCGGCCAGAATCAGGCCCGCAGTCAGGCAGGCTTCTAGGGAAAGTCGCTGCTCCCGCAACCCGCTCCGGCTCAACAACCCATCGTAGAGTCCGTAGGAACGGTTCACCAGCAGCAGGACAAGCGTAAATCCTGCAATATAGAGGAAAAAAACGCTTGGCGTATTGTATTGCAGCGCGGAGTGGCGCAGAAAATTCCCATGCATCCCTTTACGAAACACAATGGCCAACGTGGCCGCCATCATGACAGTCGCACAATCGACGAGCATCCAGATGGCGCGGATCATAGCATCGGATGCCGACTTTCGCGCACCCACCACGCCGATTGATCGGGATGCAGCGGCCTCGCTGCGTTGAGCCGTCTTCGCTACAAGCCAATGACTAAAATCTGTGGATGCCATTTCATGTCTTCCCTGCTCACGCTGTCGTTAAAAAGTAAACCAAACAAAAGACATACGAGGCGTACAAAATACCCTGCCTAAACAGCGTCATCGTTTCGCATTGGGAGGCATATCAGCAAATCGCTTTGATATCTGCAACTTGCGTTGCCTCCGACGATTCCTACCGTTCGCAGCAGTTCGGTTTGGGAAAACAAGCGTATCGCCCCTAGACGATTTACGCTTGCGAAGCTCCTCTGCTTGTGCCCCTTGATAATACGCACAAATGTTGCCTTTCGGCAACATTTATTTTAGTGGGCATTAGGATTCTCGCTGCTAGGCAACCGCTTCTCGTCGAGAGTCTCAGCGCAAAACGTTTCAGGGGCGAGGTGGAAGGGTCTCAGAGCTGGGTTCAGCGGGAATGCCCACTTGATCCATCTCCAGAAAGTACTGCAACACAGGGTCTGCGCTCTGCCGCATCTGCTCCAATGTGCCAAAGAACCTTGCCTTAGATTCGTGGAGAAACAGCACCCGGTCGGCCAATGTTTCGGCAAAGCGCATGTCGTGGGTCACCACCACGCTGGTCAGCTTCAACTGCCGCTTCACTTTCTGGAGCAAATTTGCCAAGAGATGCGCCATGACCGGATCGACCATCGTCGTGGGTTCGTCGTAGAGAATGGCCTCCGGCTGGGCGGCCAGCGCCCGCGCAATAGCCACCGAGCGCCGCATTCCCGTCGAAAGGTCGGCGGGGAGCAGATTGGACATCTCCGTCACGCCCACCATCGTCAGCAGGCCACGCACGACCTGCTCGATCTGATCCTCCAGCAAGTCCGCGCGCTCGCGCAGCGGGAAGGCGACATTTTCGGCCACACTCATGGAATCGAAGAGCGCGCCGTTCTGGAAGACCATCGTTACCCTGCGCCGCACCTGCTGCAACTGCTCTTCGCTGAAGTCGGTGATATCTTCGCCATCCACAAAGATTTTCCCGGAATCGGGCTTCAGAAATCCCATAATCTGTTGCAATGCCACGGATTTCCCCACACCGCTGCGGCCAATGATGCACAGCGTCTCTCCAGGGAGGACGTGGAAACTAACGTTGTCGAGCACGCACAGGTCTCCAAATGCCTTCGAGACATTCTCGAAGGCGATGTAGGGAGCAGCGTCAACGTGGATGCGTGTGTTCATCCTATCTATGAAGATACCGGAGGAAAGAGAAATTGTGGATTTTCGCTTGTACGCAGGTGCGCCAGAGCCTGCCCTGAGATTGTTAAATACACACAGGAGCGTGTCATTCTGAGCGGAGGTCGCCGCAGGCGACCGCAGTGAAGAATCCAGAGAATGCTGGCGTGTCGAAGAGGCGCGTACCCCAAAGGCCCCCGGCACATCTACGGGCACCTGAAAATAATTTTCAAAATTTCGCCATTTATTCGCTATAATTCTTTCGATAGAGATCGAAAGGATTATAGCAATGCGTCTGCCAAACCGTCTGCCCAATCTTGTTTTCTCTGCCCTGCTGCTTTGCCTCATCTGCCAACCCGCCGCAGCACAGACGGGAAGCAAGTCCGCCCTGAAAAGCGATCTTGCCGCAACCCGCAAACTCGCTGAGCAAGGCGATGCCGAAGCGCAATACAACCTTGGCGTGTTGTACGACCTCGGCCACGGCGTGCCGCAGGATGATACCCAGGCAGCCCTCTGGTATCGCAAGGCGGCTGAGCAAGGATATGCCTATGCGCAAAACAACCTTGGCGTGTTGTACGACCTCGGCCACGGCGTGCCGCAAGATGATACCCAGGCAGCCCTCTGGTTCCGCAAGGCGGCTGAGCAAGGATCTGCCGAAGCGCAATACAACCTTGGCGTGGACTACCACGACGGCCACGGCGTGCCGCAGGATGATACCCAGGCAGCCCTTTGGTATCGCAAGGCGGCTGAGCAAGGATATGCCTATGCGCAATACAACCTTGGCGTGGACTACCACGACGGCCACGGCGTGCCGCAGGATGACGCGGAAGCGTATTTCTGGCTCGATCTTGCTGCGTCAGGCAAGGTTGACGGAACCAAACAGGAAGACATGGATGCTCTTCGGGACGAGATCGCCAAGCGCCTGCCCTCCGCAGAACGCTCCCGCGTGCAGGAGCGGGCGAAGAAGTGGTTTGAAGCGCATCCCGTCCAAGAGGACACGCAATGAAAAACCCAATCACCGCGCTGATTCTCTTCTCTCTCGTTCTCTCCGTTCCCGCCGCGTATGCAACGGGCAGCCACAAACGTTCCTTTACGGTACATCCCCGAACACATAGAACGTACAGGATGTACAGCAGCAGAGCGCGCCAGCCGTCAGCAGACCGTCCCTACTACGGCGGGGGACATCACACCACATCGCACGGCGGAAAATACTACGGCGCAACCAACGCGCATCATCGAAACGGACACTACAACAATTGGCGTAGCGACAATCGCTATGGTGTACACCAGACCTACTGAAACACGGGAATGTTCCACACCACCCATCCCTCAAAGATTTTGACATTCTTCCAACTTCTGGTATCTTCTTTACATGCAGCTTCACGGACATCATCGCCATCCTCATCATCATGCCTTGGCGGGCGTGTCAGCGAAGCTATCTGAGCCGAATTCCTAAGCATCACCAAGATTCAGCAAATCAGACAGCCCGCAGATTAGCCCGCAGATGCGCTCAGCATTCGCGGGCTTTTCCTTGCCCGTCTACACTACGGAGAGAAAAAAGCATGACCACGGCAACATCCACAGACATTAAGCTCGACTTCAGCAAACTCGATGGCCTGCTCCCCGGCATTGTGCAGGATGCAGCCACCGGCGCGGTTCTCATGGTCGGATTTCTGAATGAAGAGAGCTACCAGAAGACGCTGGCCTCTGGCTTCGTCACCTTTTGGAGCCGAACCCGCAGCAAGCTCTGGATGAAGGGCGAGACCAGCGGCAATCGTCTGCGCATCGTCGAAACCTTCACCGATTGCGACACCGACACGCTGCTCTTCCGCGTCATCGTCGAAGGCGACGGACTGGTCTGCCACGAAGGCACGGTAAGCTGCTTCACCAAACCCATCGCTCTCGCCCCTGCGGCCACAACGAAGAATGAAGGGAAACAATAATGAGTACGCCAAACAATAAACTCCGCCTGGGCATTCCCAAAGGGAGCCTGCAGGACGCGACGATTGCGCTGTTTGAGCGTGCGGGCTGGCGCATTTTCGTCAGCAGTCGCTCCTATTTTCCTGGCATCGACGACACGGAAATTGAGTGCATGTTGATTCGCGCGCAGGAGATGGCGCGCTACGTCGCACACGGCGCGCTCGATGCCGGACTGACGGGCAACGACTGGGTCGTGGAAAACGGCCTCGACGTGGCCAGCATTACCAGCCTGACTTACTCCAAGCAGAGCCGCCAGAAGGTGAAATGGGTTTTGGCCGTACCGGAGGATTCTCCCTACCAACGCGCTGAAGACCTCGAAGGCAAGATCATCGCGACGGAACTGGTCGAGGCGACGAAAAAATACTTCGCCAGCAAAAAGGTCTCCGTGAAGGTGGAGTTTAGCTGGGGCGCGACCGAGGTCAAGCCGCCGATGCTGGCCGATGCCATCGTTGAAGTCACCGAGACGGGCAGTTCGCTGCGCGCCAATCGTCTGCGCATCATCGACACCCTGATGGAGAGCGAAACACAATTGATCGCCAATCGCGCAGCCTACGCCGATAGATGGAAGAAGCAGAAGATCGACAACATTGCGCTGATGCTGAACGCCGCGATTGCCGCACAGGGCCAGGTGGGCCTGATGCTGAACGCACGCAAGGCCGATCTGTCTGCAATTTTGGCCGTGCTGCCTGCGCTCAACTCTCCCACCATCTCCACGCTGAGCGATCCGGAGTGGGTGGCGCTAAACACCATCCTCGACGAGCGCGCGGTGCGCGATGTGATTCCCAAGCTGAAGGCGGCGCGCGCCACAGGAATTGTGGAATATCCACTCAGCAAAATTGTTCTATAGGAAAACAAGCAGAATCGCTTCGTAATTTAAGGACAACAGCAAAGGCCATGAAGACGCACGCCACCTTCGGACGCTCCGCAAAACGCGCAGAAGCATTGCTGCGCCAATTGGAGGAGCGCGCCTCCGTTGCGACTACGCAACTGGAACCCGCTGTGCGCCGCATCCTGCTTGAGGTTCGCAGGAAAGGTGACTCTGGCCTGCGTCTCTATGCGCGTAAGCTCGACGGCCTTACAGCGGAGATTCCGCTGCGCGTCAGTCACGAGGAGATGGCAGCGGCTTGGCGCGCAACTCCGAAAGAACTGCGACTGTCCCTGCAAATTGCGGCAAAGAATATTCGCCGCTTCGCGCAATGGCAGATGCCGAAGAGTTGGGCGCGAAAGGCAGCAGATGGCCTGCAACTCGGCCAGCGATGCCTGCCGTTGGCTTCGGTCGGCTGCTATGTTCCGGGCGGTCGATATCCGTTGCCGTCCACTTTAGTGATGACGGTGCTTCCCGCGCAGGTGGCGGGCGTGGAGCGCATCGTCGTTGTC
>DAHXNK010000041.1 GCA_027365415.1 Acidobacteriaceae bacterium | reverse complement strand
GGGTCGTCGATGGAACGCTGATAGAGCGCTTCATACTCCGCAAGATTATGAATGTGCGCCTTGGCCGCAAAGGCCGCAGGCGGCGGAAAAACGCGGATTTCGTTGAGCATCGAATCGAAATTTGTATTGCCGGGGCTGTTGCCCGCAGGCTGGTTGTTATCGATCATGAGAGATATCCTGTCGTCCTTTATTCCTTGACTCAAAATTCTATACGCGCTCGGAGCGCACATTTCCCTACAGGCCACAGTAACGGCTTGCCCATATAGACGGCAACTATATTCTGCAAAAATGATCGGCGGTGCGGATTCGATCTGCCATGAAATCTACCTCAGGTGCAATCTCTTCCAATTGGCGCGATGATAAAGAGGGCACGGGAAGAAGGACAGCGATGACCAAGGATTCTTTTATTGGAACACGCCATGCGCAGCCTCCCATCGAAACGGAAGCCATTCACATCGGCGAGCGCGTCGAGGTCGCTGCGGGCGCTGGAGCCATCGCCGAGACCCTCCAGTACACACTGGAGGAACCGGGCCTGCTGCGCGGAGCGGCGGCTCTGTATCGCCTGAACCAGTTCGACGGCTATGACTGCCCCGGCTGCGCATGGCCCGATCCCGATGAGCATCGCAGCGCCAACGAATACTGCGAGAACGGAGCCAAGGCGATTGCCGAAGAGGCAACCTCCAAGCGCATCGCGCCAGATTTCTTCCATGCCTGGAGCGTCGCCGACCTGACAAAGCAATCGGATTTCTGGCTGGGCAAGCAAGGCCGACTTACAGCCCCGATGTATTTGCCCACAGACGGCAGCCATTATCAGGAGGTCACATGGGAGAAGGCCTTCTCCATTCTGGCCCGCGAACTGAACACGCTGCCCAACCCCAATGCAGCGATTTTTTATACCTCTGGCCGCACCAGCAATGAGGCGGCTTTTCTCTATCAACTGTTTGCCCGCGAGTTTGGCACCAACAATCTTCCCGACTGCTCGAATATGTGCCATGAGTCCTCTGGCGCGGCACTGATACCGACCATTGGCGTGGGCAAAGGCACGGTGACGCTTCAGGATTTTGAACTCGCCGACACGATTCTCATCATCGGGCAAAATCCCGGCACCAACCATCCGCGAATGTTGACGCATCTGCAAGCGGCAGCGCGACGCGGCGCAAAAATTATCAGCGTCAATCCGCTGCGCGAAACCGGCATGGTGCGCTTCCAGCATCCGCAGGAGACGCTGCATCTCCTGGGCCGCGGCACTCCGATCGCCAATCGTTTTGTGCAGGTGCGCATCAACGGTGATCTGGCCTTCTTCAAAGGCATCATCCGCGAAATTTTAGAAGAGGAAGCGCGTCGCCCTGGCGAAGTTGTGAATCATGCCTTTCTCCGCGAACACACGCAGGGCTTCGAGGACTTCCGACAGCAGGCGCTGCATGTCTCGTGGGATGAAATCGAAGAACTCAGCGGCATTGCACACGCGGAGATTCGCGAGATCGCGCAAATCGCCATGCGCTCCAAGGCGATGATCGCCTGCTGGGCGATGGGATTGACGCAGCATAAAAACTCCGTCGCCACCATTCAGGAGGTGCTAAATCTTCTGCTGCTCGGCGGACATCTGGGGCGACCCGGCGCGGGCGTCTGCCCCGTGCGCGGCCACTCCAACGTGCAGGGCGACCGCACGATGGGCATCTGGGAGAAGATGCCCGACAGCTTTCTGGACAGTCTGCGCAATGCCTTTGGATTTGAGCCGCCACGTCAACACGGCTGGGATGTGGTGCAATCCATCCACGCGATGGAGCACGGCGACGCCAAAGTTTTCTTTGGCATGGGCGGAAATTTTCTCTCCGCCACGCCGGATACGGAACGTACGGCGCGCGCGCTGGCGCGGTGCAATCTGACGGTGCAGGTCTCCACCAAGCTGAACCGCGCCCATTTCATTACCGGCAGGCAGGCGTTGATTCTTCCCTGCTTAGGCCGCACGGAGCGCGACGCGCAACCCGCCGGGCCGCAGTTTGTCAGTGTGGAAAATTCGATGGGCATTGTGCATTCCTCGCGGGGCCGACTGCAACCCGCCTCGCCCAATCTGCTGAGCGAGCCAAAGATCGTGGCGCGCATGGCCGTGGCCACGCTGGGCAGTCGCAGCCGCGTTCCCTGGCAATGGCTGACGGAGGATTACGACCGCATCCGCAGCGCAATCGCCAAGGTAATTCCCGGCTTTGAGGATTACAACCAGAAAGTACGCCAGCGCGGAGGATTTTATCTGCCCAATGGAGCGCGGGAGAATACCTACGCAACCGCGACGGGCCGCGCCAACTTTTCCGCCAATCCGCTGACGGGCGTGCATCTGGAGCCAGATCAATTCCTGATGATGACGATTCGCAGTCACGACCAGTACAACACCACCATTTACGGCCTCGATGACCGCTATCGCGGCATCTACAACGGGCGGCGCGTCGTGTTTCTCAACCCGGAGGACATGCGCGAACATGGCTGGCAGCAGGGCCAGCCGCTGGACATCACCAGCCACTTCGTCACCGCTGCGGGCGTTGAACAGCGCACAGCAGCCAGCTTTCTGGCCGCGCCCTATGACATTCCCCGACACTGCGCGGCAACGTATTTTCCTGAAGCGAATGTCTTGATCCCGCTGGACAGCGTGGCCGAAAAAAGCAACACGCCCACATCGAAGTCCGTGGTAGTGACGTTCGCGCCATCGACGGCTTCTTCGGGCGCTGCATGATCCCGTCCCTGGAATGAGTCTATGTATCCCACCCTAGCCGCAAAGAACGTGGCTCAAATGGGGCACCCGGCTCCCCCGATATATCTCCACACTTGTCTTGAGGAGATAATTACCAATTCTCCCCAGGGTTGGCAGGACGGATACCCGGCGGCCAATCTGTCGAACTTTTCTACCCGTCGCCGGAAGATTTTGCAATAATGGAGTTGCTCTGGCGACTCCGGCACGCGCTCCCGGCAAAGAACATCTGCCTGGCTTGCCTGCTCAAACGCCCCCATGAATGTTCTACACGTTGCTTTTTCCCCGACGCGTAATCGCCGGGTGAATGAGTTGGTTGGCCTGCTGCTGCTGGTCACGAGCCTCCTTCTGCTCCTCGCTTTACTCTCGTACACGCCAACAGACCCCTCCCTGAACACGGCGGGCGGCTATCTGTCAGGACGGCCCGCGCACAACTGGGCTGGCTTGATGGGCGCGGGCATCAGCGACCTGCTATTGCAGTCCGAAGGTCTGGCGGCATTTCTGCTGCCGGCTCTCTTCGCAGGCCTGGGATGGGTCTGGCTGCGTTCACGGCCTGCGCTCTCGCCCATTTCCAAAATCAGCGGAGCCTGTCTGGGTCTGCTCTTTACTCCTGCGCTGTTTGGGCTGCTGCCGCTGCACGCGCTTTGGATGCGCTCCATTCCGCTGGAAGGACTGGTGGGCCGTGTAATGGCCGATGCTATGCTCCACTATTTGAACCTTCCCGGCGCCTGCATTCTGGCGCTGACCCTGGTGGCTGCGGCCGTTTATCTGACGACCACATTTTCCCTGAGCAACATGAGAAACTGGGCGGCCATTCGCTTTGCCTTTGTGCTGGCGTGGCGCGACCGCTTTCGTAACTGGAAACGCGACCGCGCCGAGCGCCGTCAGGCCAATCTGCTGGAAAAGCAGGCCGCAAAACAGCGGAAGGCCGAGGAAGCCGCTGCCGTTCCGAACGACAGCGATCTATACACGCCCACGCGGGTACAGAAATTGCCGGATGTTTGGGAGACGCAATCTGCGGCTGCCGTGGCGCGACGCGCACAGGAGCATGGCGTGCCAGCCTCCTTCGATTTTGCAGAGCAGCCCGAAGCGAGGGAAACACCCAAAGCAGAAACCTCCAAAGCAAAGATGAGCGCCGCCGCTCAATCCTTTGCTGCGGCCCAGAGCTTCGCAGACTCCGAGAGCATCGCCGCTCCCGCGCCAAAGCTTAGCGCCGTGGCCGAAACCCTAACCATTGGCGAACGCGCCGATGCCTCGCTGAAGACCGTGACCGTTACGCCGAAAAATGTACATGGCTTCCGGCTGCCGCCCAGTTCCCTACTCCACCGCAGCGAAGATCATTCTGTGATTCGCGAGGACGTGCTGCGTACAGAGGCCAAGACGCTGGTGGAAAAATACGCCGAGTTCGACGTAAATGGCCAGGTGGTGCAGATCAACCCCGGCCCCGTCGTTACCACCTTCGAATTTCGTCCCGATGCAGGCGTGAAATACAGCCGCGTCACGGGTCTCTCCGACGATCTGTGTCTGGCGATGCGCGCCGAGAGCATTCTGATTGAGCGCATGGCGGGCAAAAGCACGGTCGGCATCCAGGTGCCGAACGCCGAGCGCGAGACCATCTGGCTGCGCGATGTCGTCGAATCGGAAAACTTCGCCAACAGCAAATCCAAGCTGACGCTGGCGATGGGCAAGGACATCAATGGCCGCATCGTTCACACCGATCTGGCAACCATGCCGCACGTTTTGATTGCAGGCTCGACCGGAAGCGGAAAATCTGTGGCCATCAACGCCATGATTATGTCGGTACTGTATAAGGCCACACCCGATCAGGTACGGCTGATTCTCGTCGATCCCAAGCGCGTGGAACTGGGCATGTATGAGGGCATTCCGCATCTCTTTACGCCGATCATCACCGAGCCAAAACTTGCGGCCAACGCGCTGCGCAATGCTGTGCGCGAGATGGAACGGCGGCTCAAGCTGCTGGCCTCGCGCAGCGTGCGCAACCTCGACCAGTACAACAAACTGTTTGAGAACACGACTCCTGGCCTCTTTGATGAGGTCAGCGGCGAGGAAGAAAAGCCGCTTCCCTTCATCATCATCATCATCGACGAGCTGGCCGACCTGATGATGCTCGACAAGGCCAACGTGGAAGAATCCATCACGCGACTGGCGCAGATGGCCCGCGCTGTGGGCATCCATCTGGTGCTGGCCACGCAACGGCCCTCGGTCGATGTCATCACGGGACTCATCAAGGCCAACGTGCCTACGCGCATCTCCTTCCGCCTGGCCACCAAGGTGGATTCGCGCACCATTCTCGACGCCAATGGAGCGGAATCCCTGCTCGGTCGCGGCGACATGCTCTTTCTGCCGCCGGGAACCTCGCGACTCCAGCGCGTCCACGCGCCGTTTGTTACAGAGAAGGAAATCGCTGCCGTGGTGGACTTCTGGAAGGCGCAAGGCACAGCGGAGTATCAACAGGGATTTCTGGAATCTCCCCGCGATGAAAAGGGCCGCGAACTGGATGGTGATCCTGACGGCGGCGACGCGCAGGATGCGATGTTTGAAGATGCCATTCGTCTGGTGCTGGAGTTTGGCAAAGCCTCCACTTCCCTGCTGCAACGGCGGCTGCGCATTGGCTATGGTCGCGCAGCGCATCTGATCGACATGATGGAGCGGGATGGAATTGTTGGCCCTGCCGATGGCTCCAAGCCGCGCGAAATCCTAAAATCCCCCGACTGGCTCCAAGAAGTCGAAAACTCGCTGCGATAACATCCGCCCGCCGCCCCCGGACTTCAGGCAACTGTAATGTGACGCCCTGCCATCTGTCGGTTCGGGCCATTATGCGCGGTGGATAGCTCACGCAGAATCATGACTGGACAGCGGGACATACGCAGAACCTTCGCGAGAATCCCCTGGCGGAGATGCGTAAGCATCTCGCTTCCGTCTTGGACGCTCATCACCAGCAAATCCGCGTGACTATCCTCGACCATGCGGATAATTTCCCTGGCTGGATCGCCTGCGCGGATCAGACATTGAGGTTTTACCGTCTGCCACGCCTCTGGACTCATCATCTGCTCCATTGCCATGAACTCATCTTCCGAGAGGTTTCTGAGGCCGCTTTCTTTTACGTTGAAGACGGTCAAGCGAGCATGGTGACTCAAAGCGATATTCCCGGCCAGATGCGCAGCCTCTGTAACGCCATGCGCCGTATTGCATGCCAGCATTAAATGTTTCCAAGGAAGCGTCTTTGCCGTTTCTTGTACCACCTGGGGGCCAACAACAATGACTGGACGATTTGACTTCCGAATCACAGCCTCGGCAACCGATCCCAGTAAAAATCGGTCGAATCCGCGCAACCCTTCCGTGCCCACAACAATGCAGGCGGCATCCAGCTTGTCTACAATCTGGATGAGATTGTGCGCCACGCTCCCCACAGAGAACAAGCCTTTCACCGTTATCCCACTGCCACTCAGCGTCTGGGCTGCCTTTTCCACGCGCAGTCGCAGTTCTTCCTCTTGCATCTCTAGGAGTGGAGTGGGATCCTCTGGCACAATGGGCATGACATGAGCCAGATACAAAGGCTTCGACTCTGCACGAGCCAGTTCGGCGGCATACTCCACGACAACGTGCGATGCCGCAGAAAAATCCGTCCCCACAACGATGGGGCCTTTCCCGAAATTGACTCCGATGTGCATACGCGAACCCCCACGCGCAATGCTAGATGGATGCAAAAACCCTGCCAGTGATGAGGCATACGGAATAGAGTGACTGTCATCACGGAAAGGATAAATCGCTGCTGAGGAACTGCGGCACACATTGACACCATCAGAGATGGCACAGCCCCGGCCACAACGCAAATGCAGCAAAACAAATGCTTAATTAACCTCTCAAGGGATGTAGCCTTGAAAGAATGCTGCGTGCAGGGCTTTGTTTGGCACGCTTTCGGGAAAAGTAAAACAAAATATGTCTTGACAGCGGGAACTTCTGGGGATTAGGATCGTCCCAAAATTCGCAGAGATGCTTGAAGTTTCGAGGAAGTCGCCCAATTGGGATACCTCTCCGGGGTGTTCCTGTTCGGGGGTCTATCTCTGCGTGGCGTGGATCGACAGCAATTGTCCGGCGAATTTCTAGGTTTGGGTTCCAGTGTGGAAGCAGATGCGAAGCATGTCGAGCATCTTGGCTGAGAATGTTGCCCGCAGTCTACGTTTTACGCGGAAGTGTTTGTTCGTAACAAGCGAGCTGGTGGCTATGGAGCAATTTGGAAACTGCCGCAAGGTCAGCGTTGCGGCGATAGACGCAACAAAGATAGCCAGCTTTAGATTTGAAAAGCTTCAAAAACGAATACAAATTCGGATCGGCGAGAGGAAAAGACCAATGATCGGGAGTCAGATGGATAGGAAGCCGGACAGAAATCGGAAGTTCGCCTCGAACGTTGCTTCTTCGATGTTTGCGATACTGGCCGTTGTGCTGTTGCTGGCGGCAGGTGCCCATTCCGCCGTGGGGCAAAATTTGCCCTGCCCAAGCCAGAACTGGACATCCACAGCCAACGTGTGGGCCGCCGAGGGCAGCGTCAAGGTGATGCTGAACAATCAGGCAACGACAAACGCGCCAAACATCCCCACCTATCTGGACGACGGCAACTTCAATCCGTGGGGGTATCCACAGCACCCACAGCCAATAACAGAGCTGAATCCGGTCTACTCCTGTCCCGGAGGCACGCCCACGATTGCGCTGCAGGGCGCGGGGCGTGAAACCGTTTCCTTTCAGGTCTTCATCACTGCGGGCTTGGGCACGAGCGCGGCGCTCAGCGGTGTCTCGGTTGCCGTCACTTCCCTGAGTGGGCCGGGAACAGCGCTAACCTCGAACAATACCAATTGTGCAGACACATCGACCGTCAACTCCAACTGTACGCAGATATCCAATGTTAACCGCTATCTGGAGGGCTATATCCCTTACACATCAGGGGGCGCAGGGAGTCCCGCATCCATGCAAATCAGCGGCGACATGCCCGATCCGCTGATTCCATTTTACGATCCCTATGATTCAGGGAATCCGGCAGTGGGAGCGACCTTCAGTGTGCAGCCAGCAACGACACAAGCTGTGTGGATTGATATCTCCATCCCCGCAAATGAGACCGCTGGAACCTATACCGGAACCGTGACGGTCTCCGGCAACGGGGTCAACGCGACGATCCCCATCAACTTGACAGTGTGGGGCGGCAACCTGCCGGGCTTTGACGCTGGTTCTGTCAATTCCACGTATGGGGACATGCTGCAAACGTGGATCAATACATGCGAGGGGCAGTTTGATTCTGGCGAAGGCGTAAGCTCTTGGACGACAGCAGAGGCAACACTCCTTCAAAAATATCAAGTGATGGCGCACGACTACGCTTTCGACACATGGTTCGACGTGGCTCCGCCCCAAATCCCTTCCACCGCTGGCTATCCGTCTACGAACCCCACCTCGTTTACGACCAGTACCCCCACTGGCCCAGGTTCCATCGGCACCACCAGCACCATCCCTTGGACCGCGTATGACGCGGAAAACGGCCCGGCGCTGACCCCCGGCGGACTTTTCTCTGACGGCACCAATATGCGGGTCTTCGATGCTCCCTTTACTGGAGAATCCGCTGGCGACAATGGCGCATGGACTTGGCCCGCCGGCTATAACTGGAACTGGGGCCAGGGCTTGGGACTGCCTCCGGCGGGACTGCTGCAGTTGTATGCAAACTACTCCGAACAAATCTCCCAGCATTTCACGGCCTGTCAAGCTACAGGTGCAACCTGTGGCACAACCAAGCCGTGGGGGCACCCAGAGCTAATTGCCATGACCTGGGACGAACCCTACTGGTATGTGTTGGCTGGCACAACCTTGGTGTATCAGGATATTGCTCTCTTCGAGCAAGCCATGAATCAGGCCAATACGGCGCTATCCTCGACGTGGGCAGCCAATACCAATCCCATTCGCAGCTTCATAACGGATGCGCCCTTCTGCCAAACGGCAAATGACAGCAAGGTTGGAAACTACACCAATCAGGTCTGCACGGATCACGAGAATCTCTCGTATCCCAACCCCAGCACATACCCAAGTGGCTGGACGGGCAGCACCTCCCCAAATACCTGGGTGCTGGATTGGAGCGCTAACGCAGGCATCCATATGCCAGGCCAACCGGGGCCGGGCCTGTCGTACTGGGATTGTGATGCACCCGGAAATCCAACCGTAACGACAATTATGGCTGGGAGCGGCTATAAGTACACATTCGACCCGACGCAGGGCGTGCAAGCGAAGTCCACGGCTCCAGCTCCAATTTCGCAATGGTTCTACCAAGGGGGCGAGCCAAACATCAGCAACGACCAGATTTATGCCTCTGGCGTGGGTCTTCGCGCCAATTTCTGGATTATGTACAAGTATGGATTTGATATGACCATTCCCAGCGTTGGCGATCCAAGTCCAGCCAATCCCGTTCCCGGCGGAGCGTGGGATTGGACCGACGACAACTGGAACGGCGGCCCCGGCAGTTGCGGAGGAACCCCTTACTCTAACTCCGGTTCATTCTTCTTCTACCCTGGCAATCAACTGGATTGCTATAACGCATCGCAAACCATTGGAGCCAACATTCTCCCCGGGGTCAACCTTAAGCCCAATGGCAACAATGGCATCAGCGGGCCAGTGGCATCCATGCGCATGGCGCAATGGCGTCGTGGATATGAAGATTACGAGTACCTTTACCTCGTAGGCAAGCTGAACGGCAGATCGGCTGCCGAGGCGGTTGTGGATTCGATGGGAGGCGGCGGAATGACATCGGGTGGCCCAGGAGCAAGCGGGCCGACGACATCATGGCAAGCGTTAAACTGGCAGAATTTCGACCCAGACTTTACATTGGGCGTTTGGCCTTTGGCAGATATGAACCCCGACGGCCAATCGGATATTTCTTCATGCACCGACAGCAGCGTAGGAGCCGGAGGCCTCCCGAATGGCCTCCCGAATGGCCCCACAGGAGCATCTGGCCTGTATAACGGGATCACCTGCCCGGGAGAGTGGACGAATAACCCTGACCGATATGCTGCCGCGCGCGCACTGCTGGCATACGACCTCGGATGGACGACAAACACTGCGCCCACTGTGGCCAGCCTGAGTCCTAATAGCGGATCCACTGCGGGTGGCACGATCGTGACGATTACTGGAACAAACTTCACTGGAGCCACAGAGGTTCAATTCGGTGGAGTTGATGCCACCATCACCGGCAACACGGGAACGAGCATAACCGTGACCACGCCAGCGGGCACCAACACCGTGGATGTTCAGGTCTTCGCGCCAAGCGGCAACAGTGCGCCCACCAATGGCAGTCAGTATACCTACACCGCATCGACCGTGACGGGGATCAATCCTGTTTCTGGCACGAGTCAGGGTGGAACCTCGGTGACCATCACCGGGACGGGCTTCACTGGCGCAACAGCGGTTGACTTTGGCGGGGTTGCGGCCACCAATGTTGTGGTCAACTCAGCGGGGACGCAGATCACAGTGACCTCGCCAGCACAATCTGCTCCAGGCTCAGGCGTGGACGCGGTGAATATCGTGAATGTAACGGTAACCACGCCACAAGGCACCAGCGCGTATACCACCAGCGATCAATTCACCTATGAACCAGCGCCAGCGCTCACGGCTTTCAGCCCAACCACCGGCCCGGCAGCGGGCGGAACTTCAGTGACCCTCACGGGGGCAAATCTCTCCGGCGCGACAGCAGTTGACTTTGGCCCTAGCAACCCGGCCACCGGGGTTATCATCAACTCGGCGGGAACGCAGATTACAGCGACCTCGCCACCAGGTGCCAGCTTAGCCGCAGTGAGCGTCACGGTAACCACGCAGTATGGCACCAGCAATGCGGAGACGTTTACCTATGGCGCGGCAGCTCCAACGCTATCTGGCATCAGTCCGACAAGCGGCGTCAGCGGTACATCTGTGACGCTGACGGGGACAAACCTGAGCGGCGCGACGGCGGTCGCCTTTGGCACGACCTCGGTTGCGCCTACCTCCAGCAGCGCGACGAGTGTCGTAGCAGTAGCGCCTGCGGCAAGCAGCGGCGGCGCGGTAAGCGTCACGGTGACGACGCCAGGCGGCACCAGCAATGCGGAGACGTTTACCTACAACACGGCAACGCCAGTGTTGACTGGCATCAATCCGACAAGTGGCCCGGTTGGCACCTCCGTGACGCTAACGGGGACAAACCTTACCGGCGCGACAGCGGTTGACTTTGGCCCCAGCAATCCGGGCACGATCACCGCCAACACAGCGACCAGCATTACGGCGACCGCGCCCGCAGGCAGTAGTACTGTGGGCGTCACGGTGACAACACCCGGCGGCACCAGCGGCGTGGAGGCATTTACCTACACAGCGCTAACAACGGCGCCGACAACAACCACGCTGACTTCTTCGGCCAGTAATATCACCACTGGCAGCAGCGTAACGCTAACGGCAACGGTGACATCGAGCGGCACAGCCGTGACCAGTGGCGCGGTAAACTTCTACGACGGAACCACACTCCTTAACTCCACCCCGATCTCGCTGAACTCCTATGGCGTGGCAACGCTGAGCACGATGGCGCTGCCAACGGGTAGCGACACCATCACAGCCACCTATGTGGGGAACAGTAACTATACGACCTCGACCAGTTCGGCAACGACGGTCACGGTGAACGCCCCCACGCCCGCCAGCTTTACCCTTACCGCCAACCCGAACGCGGTAAGCATTGCTCCGGGACAGACGGGCAACACCACGCTGACACTCACTCCAACAGGCGGGTACAGCGGCACGCTGACCTTAACCTGCGCAGGCCAGCCTGTCTATGCAAAGTGCATCTTCACGCAAAGCGGGGCGACCAACAATGTCGTGACGCTGAGTGGCAACACGGCGGCCAATGTCAGTTTGGCCATTCAGACCAACGTGGCGCAGATGCAGGCTATACCCAGACCCTTCGGTTCGCAAAGCCCGATGAGTCCGATCCTGCCAGCGCTGGCCTTCTGGTGGCCGGGGAGCATGGCCGGGCTGGCCGCCTTTGGACGCAAGCGGAATCTCTCAAAGACGCGGCAGCGGATGTTGCAACTCTGCCTGCTGGTGCTGATGACGGGAGCGCTGGCGGCGGGCATCTCCGGCTGCGGCGGCTACAACTCCAGCAATGCCGCATACGTCACACCCGCCGGGACTTCGACGATGACCGTCACGGCGACCCCGGCATCAGGAACAAGCCAGAGCGTGTCCATCACCGTCACCATCACCTAGACGGCGGTTTCAAGCGGCGGCGCGTAAGCGCCGCCGCTTGAAACCTTGACGAGAAATAAATGGGAAAGAGAGAGATAAATTTCATCCCTCATCTTGGCAATCCCTACATGATTCCATGCTTTGCAAACGCAGCTACCGCAGTAGATCCCGCTTCCAATTCCCTTTTGACCGTCTTTTCTCCGCGTGCCTTCTCCAGTGCCCGCGTAAACACTTCGACTTCTGCCTCTCGCGGCACAACAAGAACCCCGTCGATATCCCCGAATAAAATGTCACCAGAGCAAATGCGGACATTGCCAATCTCAACGGGGACGCGAAAATCGTAAACCTTATAGCGCGGGGCCGAATCCTGCCCATAGGATCCAAAGCCGAATGTTGGAAACTTCAAATCTAAAATAGCCCGCGTGTCGCGAACATATCCGTTGACCACTGCACCCCGCGCACCCAAAACGCGAGCGCGTGTACTCATCATTTCTCCCCACATGGCATTGCGAGGAGATGACCCTGTATTGACGTAGATTTCATTGCGCTTCAGATCGTCCAGGGCTTCCAACATCAATCCGAAAGGCTTCGCGCTTAACGGATTCGCGCTCGCGCTGACCGATTCTTCAAATACATCTCCAGAGAGAACCGTCATCGCCCTTCCGATCAAAACCATCTCCCGCTGCAGGGGTTGTATCTGTGGTGGAAGAAACTGGTGGACGAGCTTGAGCTTATCCATCACATCTCCCACAACGCATGTAAACAGCTCACGTTCTGCAATCGCGAAGAACTCATCATCTGACTTCCACAATGCCATGATGCTCCTATCTCTTACTCGAAATATTTTCGTTCGATACTACATCATCTGCGCAATCAACAGCCCGTTCAGCGCCAGAATCACGGCAACGGTAAACCATCCCAGCCATGCCGTCCAGCGCCCATTGACGAATTGCTGCATCAGGCTGCTACGTCCAGTCAGGATGAGCAGCGGCACCAAGGCGAAAGGCAGCGTGAAGCTCAAGAGCACCTGCGAGAAGATGAGGATTCGCAGCGGATCCAAGCCCACGGCAATCACCACCAGCGCGGGAATCAGCGTAATCAAGCGGCGCAGAAAGACGCTGAATTTTATATCCAAAAATCCTTCGAGTATCATCTGTCCTGCCATCGTGCCCACGGTGGAAGACGACAGCCCGGAGAAGAGCAGCGCGACGGCAAAAGCCAGCGCGGAGAGCGGCCCCAGCAACGGGCCAAGCGTGTGATGCGCCTCCTCGATGCTATCCACTGGATGCCTCAGATGCACAAACGCGGCAGCGGCCACGATGACCATTGCGGAGTTGATGAGCCATGCACCGTTCATCGCGGCGAAGACATCGACCAGCTCAAATTGCAGCAGGCGAAAGCGATGATGATGCGCGTTGCCGCCTGGGTTGGCGAGGGCTTCCTGCTCCTCGCGCGCGATGCTTTCTCGCACACGCGGCTGCACCAGCCCGGAGTGCAGATAGACGACATGCGGCATCACGGTTGCGCCCAACATACCGACTGCAACATAAATGCTGGAATAGTTCACCGAGGGAACGAGCGTGTAATATACGGCGGTCTTCCAATCCACATGCACCAGAAAAACTTCAAAGGCATAGCAGATGCCAATGATGAAAACGAAGCTCATGATGGCGATTTCCAGTGCGCGAAAGCCGTGGAGTTCCAGCGCGAGAATAGCGAAGACGCAGATCGAAGTGAGCACGGCGGCGGCCAGCATGACGCTGGTCTTCGACCATCCGGCGGCCATCCAGTGCTGTCCAAAGAGCAGATAGAAGCCGAGCGCCGCGCCAAGAAACTCTGCCATATCGGTAGCTACGGCAGAGACCTCCGCCGCGATCCAGAGGCCAATCGTAGCACGCCGAGAAAATTGATCGCGACAGTTCTGCGGCAGCGTGCGTCCGGTGGCGATGCCCAACTTGGCGGAGAGATATTGAATCAGAATCGCCATCAGGTTCGACCACAGCAGCACCCAGAGAAGCTTGTAGCCGAACTCCGAGCCACCCTGAATGTTGGTGGCAAAATTTCCTGGATCAATATAGGCGATGCTGGCAACGAAGGCTGGCCCAAAGTAGCTCCACATCTGGCCGCGACGCAACTCCGGCAGCCAGCGAAAACGCGGCGGCGGTGCTGAGATATTCGACTCTTCGAGGCTTGCTGGAGGGGGAATAGCCATAAATAAATTTCAGGGCGCGAAGTATAAGTATAAGCCGTGTACGCGAAAAATCTCTTTCCATACGCGAGGAATGCAATGCGCGGTTGACTTCCCTGCTCTTCTTTCCCTAGCCTGATGGGTAGCCTTCCTTCCTAGATCGTTTGGAGTTTGCGCAGCATGAAAATTCTCGTTATCGGCGGCGGTGGCCGCGAACACGCACTAATCAGCGCCATTCGCAAATCCCCTCGCGTTACGGAGCTTGTTTGCGCTCCGGGCAATGGCGGCATCGCTGCGGTAGCCCGCTGCGTTCCCGTCAATCAAAAAGACTTGGCCGACCTGATGCGCGTAGTGATGGCCGAGCAGCCTGACCTGACCGTGGTTGGCCCAGAGCTGCCGCTAAGCCTGGGGCTGGTCGATGCCATGCAACAGCGCAAGCTGCGCGTCTTTGGCCCAACACAGCGCGCGGCGCAGCTCGAAAGCAGCAAGGCCTTTGCCAAGGAATTTATGCAACGCCACCAAATTCCCACGGCGCATTACGCCATCTGCCACTCCGCTGCGGAGTTGACCGAGGCGCTGACGCACTTCCACGCGCCCATTGTGGTCAAAGCCGATGGATTGGCCGCTGGCAAAGGCGTCGTGATCTGCCCAAGCAAGGACGAGGCACACGCGACTGCGCTCCAGATGTTTGACGGCACGCTGCTGGGCACGCCGGAGACACGCATCGTGCTGGAAGAATTTCTTGAGGGTGAGGAGACATCCTTTCTCGTACTTGCTGATGGCGCGCACACGCTTCCGCTAGTGGCTGCGCAGGATCACAAGCGTATCGGCGATGGCGACACGGGACTGAACACTGGCGGCATGGGAGCCTACTCCACCGATGCGCTGGTTGATGCGAAGATGCGCGACTGGCTGATCGCGCATGTGGCCCAGCCAGTGATCGACGGCATGGCCCGCGAGGATGCTCCCTTCACTGGAGTTTTGTACTGCGGCATGATGATGACCGCACGCGGCCCGATGGTACTGGAGTTCAATGCACGCTTCGGCGATCCAGAGACGCAGGCCGTGCTGCCGCGCCTGCAAAGCGATCTGGTCGATGCGCTAGAAGCGGCCATCGACGGCAGACTGGATCAGATTTCGCTCGCATGGAACCCGCAGCCTTCGGTCTGCGTGGTGGCCGCATCGGGCGGCTATCCTGGAAGTTTTTCCATCGATAAGAAAATCACGGGACTCACGGAAGCCGCAGCGATGGAGGGCGTGGAGGTTTATCACTCCGGCACGACACAAAAAAACGGCGCGTTGGTGACTGCGGGCGGACGCGTCCTGGTCGTCACGGCGCTGGCCGATACAGTGCAGGCCGCCTGCGACCGCGCCTATACGGCGCTCGCCAAAATTCATTTTGACGGCATGTATTATCGCCGCGACATCGCGCATCGCGCATTGCAAAAAAAAGACGGAGCGAAAAAGGTATGAGCTACGCGGGCATTACACTCGCAGAACTTCTCGCCGACAACGAAGCGTCCACAGCAAAATGGCAGGCGTGGTTTGCCGTCAATCCCGGCGCGCTCGACGTTCCTTGTGACATTTACAACAGCGGCAGTGTGCGTGGATTTCTGCGACACATCTTTGCAGTTGAGTTGCGCCACTCGCAGCGACTTGTCGGCGGAGAAGTCACGGCCTACGATGCAATTCCTATCGGCTCGCTCGACGATCTCTTCGCCATCCATGCCCAAGCGGTCAGAAATCTGCGCGGATTTCTGGAACATGCCAGCGACGCTGCGCTAGAGGAAGACACTATGATCCAGACCGTCTCCGCCGGAACGCTGCACGCCTCGCGGCGCAAATTATTTGCCCATGTGATGCTGCACTCAATCCGCCACTGGGCGCAGATGACCACGCACCTGCGCAAGCACGGCTACGCCACTGACTGGGCCAAGGATTTTCTGTTCTCTGAAGCAATGCGGTAGCGAACGACCGTTCCAACATCGCGCCTACTCTTGGTCTTGATTCGCGTCAACGTCTGTACCTGCCGCTTTCAGTTCACGAACACATGTGTGCCCAAAGGCAGAGAAGGCGCGGTGGTTGCCGCGCCTTCTCTGCCTTGCCACGATTTTTTTGCGCGAAGCGCGCTTTCGCCGTCCGCGTAGCCCTACTGGATGGGCTGACCGCCCGCCAGCATCAGGTCAAGCTGCTGTTTATCAAACTGCTGCACGCTCTCTGGCAGCGGAGCGTAGTTCAAAGAGCCAGCCACCACTTGGCCATCGCCAATGATGTACTGAATGAACTTCTTCAACTCGGCCCGCTTGGCATGATCCGTTCCATCCTTGGGCACAATCAGGAAGGTCAGCCCAGAGATGGGATACGCGCCGGGAGCCGAAGCCGGAGGATTGACAATCGGAGTGCGCGGATCAGCAGCGATGATCGCCTTCGATCCATCAATGGCCGCTGAGGTCGTTTCAATATTTGGCAAAATGAACTTGCCCGCTAGGTTCTCCACCGCCGCCACGGGCAGATTGTTCTGCATCGCGTAGGCCAGTTCCACATAGCCGATAGAGCCAACCGCGTTGTTCACCTGTCCGGTCACGCCCTCATTGCCCTTGCCGCCCAGTCCGATCGGCCAGCTTACGGATGTTCCAAAGCCAACTTTGATCTTCCACTCTGGGCTGACTGCGCTC
The DNA here is from genome assembly GCA_027365415.1 of Acidobacteriaceae bacterium. Lineage (GTDB taxonomy): Bacteria > Acidobacteriota > Terriglobia > Terriglobales > Acidobacteriaceae > JAJZIJ01. The sequence goes on along the minus strand of DAHXNK010000041.1, from coordinate 1,956 downwards.
AGATATTCCGTGTAGATGCCCGTCGTGCCGCTGCCATCAGCGCGATGCACCACGACGATGCTGGTCTTAGGCAATTTCACGCCAGGATTGGACTTTACAATTTCCGGGTCTTGCCACGTCTTGATGGTTCCCATGTAAATGCCCGCAATGGCCGCAGGCGTCAACTGCAGGGGCTGCTTCACATCCGGCAGATTATAGGTAATGCAGACCGGCCCAGCAGTCTCCGGAATCTGCAACACGGCAGGCATGGTCTTCAACTGGTCGTCGGTCAGAGCTACATCGCTCGCGCCAAAATCCACCGTCTCGGCGCGTACCTGTTGAATGCCTCCGCCGGAGCCAATCGACTGATAGTTGACGCGGGTGTTGGGGTGCGCCTGCTGGTAATTCTCGATCCAGTGCGTCATGGCGGGATACACGAAGGTACTGCCCGCGCCAGAGAGGGCAATCGTCTCAGACTGCGCGCTGCTATTGTTTGACTTGCACGCGGTGAGCAGCACAAGCGGGAGCGTACAAGCTGCAAGGGTAATAGCTAAAATCTTTCGAATCACATTGCCTCCGGGCGGCGAACCGCCATCTATAGAAAATCGTACTGCTGAAAACTATTCTGCTCCAAACAATGTCTCTGCCACCGACGCAACCACAGCGGCCATCCCAAACATAACGACCATTCCAAACAGGACAGCCACACCCAGAAGAGAGACCTCCAGCACAAGGATCTCTGTATCCAATCGCGCTGCAACTTATCCCAGAATGTCCACACTGCCTCCATTTTCTTTCCACAGCTACTTGTACGGCGTACCTCATCATCCCTGGGAGGTTGTAAATCACGCCATACCGAACAGCGCCTCTGCCACGGATGCGACCATGATGGCCATTCCAAGAATGACAGATGCCAGCACGAGCGCCTCAGCATCCAATTGCCTCAAGGAAGCCCGAATCCAGTTCCCAGCCTGTCTCGCAACGCCTTTGTACTCCATGCGGCGGTCGCGCCGCCCCACACTTGCGTTGAGTTTCCCTAGAACCTGCTCTTCGATGTCCATTGTGTCCTCATTTCTGTCCATAGGCGCACCGCCCCCCCAGATTGGGCTGCGGCCCACGCAGCAAGCGGGCCGCAACTGGTCTCCAACGTAGCAGCCCTGAATGAACAGAAAATAAATTCTATGGGAAAAGGCTCCGCAGATTATGAAATTCACGGCAATGTAATAATTTGGATTCTCCGCTGCACTCGAAACGGCTCCAGTGTACTCCTGTAGCCCTGCTCTACGGCAAGCGGAAGTAGACCCCGACCATTGGCTCGTTGGTCAGCATCAGAGAGCCGTTTAGCTTCAGATTCATACCGGAATAAAAAGACGGATTCGTATTCGGCGATTTGTAGAGGTTGCCGCGATATTGAACGCGCAGGCCGAAGCGTTTCCAGCGCGCCCAGTCCATGCCTACTCCATAGACAAAGATCGGCTCGATTACGGTGGTAGTGTTGCTCTGGCCGCCGCTGGGCACATCGAGCAGTACGCCAACGCCCAACACTCCAAAAGGCCGCAGCGCGCCTTTTGTTTTCGATGGAATCCAGTCGGCGGTAAATTCGTTGGCATTCGCAGAGACGGGAACCACATAGGGTGGGGGTGCAGGGCATGCAGGCCCCCCCGGACTCGGATTGCACACTAAAACAGGGATAGCTCCAGTATATGTGTAGACTTGCTTGGCGGGATTGAAGGAGTAGGTAGCCTCAAAGCCTAGAACTGGATTGAAAATGTGGCGCAACTCAAACAACCCGCCCACAGCGCTGGATGGGGCTGGGGTGTGGATGCTGCCACTTCCCCTCACCGTTCCGCTAAAAGCTCCATAGACACTGGCGCCTACATCCGTCTGGGCAGTGCAATGAAGCGCAGCCAGCATCACAAAAATAAAAAGAAACGCCTTGTTAATTCGTTGCGTCCGCATATAAAACCTCCATACTGC
>DAHXNK010000040.1 GCA_027365415.1 Acidobacteriaceae bacterium | reverse complement strand
GTAACCGCGCACATGTAGATTCTCATGGTTGGCACGCCGATAGGTAAGTTTGTAGATCAGCGAAGGATAGCCATGAAAATTAAAGATAATCGGCTTGTTCTGCGTAAAAAGCGAATCGAAATCGCGGTCGGACAGTCCGTGTGGATGTTCCGTCGATGGCTCCAGCTTGAACAGATCGACCACGTTGACGAAGCGAATCCTCAGATGTGGAAAGCGTTCGCGCAGGATGGCGACTGCGGCCAGCGATTCCATTGTTGCAATATCTCCAGCGCTAGCCATCACCACGTCTGGCTCCTCGCCTTGATCGTTGCTCGCCCAATCCCAAATGCCGATTCCCTTGGTGCAATGCAGAATCGCTGCCTCCCTGTCGAGATACTGTAAGTGCGGCTGCTTATCCGCAACAATCACGTTAATATAATTCGTGCTGCGCAGGCAGTGATCGGCAACACTCAGCAGGCAGTTGGCATCAGGGGGCAAATAAATGCGCGTCACTGCCGCGCTCTTGTTGGTAACAATATCCAGAAACCCTGGGTCTTGGTGCGTAAATCCATTGTGATCCTGACGCCAGACCAGCGAGGTAATCAATAGGTTGATCGAAGGAATGGGAGCGCGCCATTTGACTTCCGCCTTACACTTTTCCAGCCACTTGGCATGTTGGTTGAACATAGAATCGATAACGTGGACGAAGGACTCGTAGGTGGAGAACAACCCATGCCGTCCGGTCAGCACGTACCCCTCAAACCATCCCTCCAGCGTCGTCTCGCTGAGTATCTCCATCACGCGGCCATCTGCGGAGAGTTCGCCGCCATCCTGATCCCCTGGCTCCGAGGCGGCAAGCCATGTTTTCTTGCTGGCCTCATAGATTGCCTGTAGGCGATTCGAGGCCGTTTCATCCGGCCCAAAGACGCGAAAATTGTCCATATTCCGGCGCATAATTTCCGCAAGAAAATGCGCGAGGATTTCTGTCGGCCCCACTTCGGAGGTTCCCGGCTTTTCCACCGCAACGCTGAAGTCTCGAAAATCTGGCAGCCGCAACGGCTTGCACAATACTCCGCCATTCGCGTGCAGGTTCGCGCTGAGACGGCGAGTTCCCTGCGGTGCCAACGCCTGCAATTCTGGAATCAGCTTGCCGCTTGCATCAAAGAGTTTCTCTGGTTGATAACTCCGCATCCATGCTTCCAGCAGGCGCAGATGGGCAGGATTCGTAGTCACATCCAGAATCGGAACCTGATGCGCCCGCCAGAATCCCTCGACCTTATGCCCATCCAACTCCTTCGGGCCAGTCCATCCCTTTGGACTTTTCAGGATAACCATTGGCCAGCGTGGACGCTCAGCAGTCTTCGCGCTTCGAGCATGTTTCTGGATGGCATGTATCTCCTGAATGCAATGCTCCAGGGTTGCGGCCATCTTCTGATGCATGATCTGTGGATCATCCCCTTCGACGACATACGGTGTCCATCCATAGCCTCGAAACAACTGTTCGAGTTCCTCGGAGGAAATGCGGGCCAGGATCGTAGGATTGGCGATCTTATATCCATTCAGGTGGAGAACGGGGAGTACCGCGCCATCACGAATTGGATTTAGAAATTTATTGGAGTGCCACGACGTAGCCAACGGCCCCGTTTCTGCTTCTCCATCGCCCACAACCACGGTGGCAATCAGGTCAGGATTGTCGAAGACCGCTCCAAATGCGTGCGCAATGCTATAGCCAAGTTCCCCGCCTTCATGGATAGAACCCGGTGTCTCTGGCGTGCAATGGCTTCCAATTCCACCAGGAAAAGAAAATTGCTTAAAGAATTTCAGCAAACCTTCTGCGTCCTGGCTCTTGTCTGGATACACCTCGGAATAGGTTCCCTCCAAGTAGGCATTCGAGAGTGTTGCGGGAGCGCCGTGGCCTGGGCCGGAGATGTAGATCATGTTCAGGTCGTATTTCTTAATCAAGCGGTTCAGATGAACCCAGGTAAAGGTCTGGCCGGGATCGGATCCCCAGTGGCCGAGCAGTCGGTGCTTGATATGCTCCGGCTTGAGCGGCTCTTGCAACAGCGGATTCTCCCGCAAATAGAGCATCCCGACGCACAGGTAATTGCACGCGCTCCAATACGCATGTATCCTGCGCATTTCCTCCGCCGAAAGCGGCTGCGGGGTTGTTACTCTCTCTGAGGCTCTTTCTACAGTGGAAACGGTGGAAGCGGCAGGCCTGTCAGAACTCACTACACGCATTTGGGTACCTCCTCTTGTATCATGCATATTTCTTTAGATTCTGGGAAAAGCTCGTTGGTTGGTCAGAAAAAATATCTTCGAGGGAGCAATCCATTCGACAGCATACTCGACAACAGCATACGACACCGCAGAAAAACCCGTCTCGCGGCGAGGCGGAATCTTCCATGCGCAATACTAGGCGGGTGTAAAAATCCTTTCCGTGATGCAAGGTACAGTGCAGGGTGATGCCCTTCACGGATATGCTCTGCAGAAATAGTATCCTTGCATAGTAGGAAGCTAAATACGCGGACATAAAGGCTGGGACACATCTCAATGGATTCCCAAGTTTCTCGATTTGACATTCTCGTGGAGCGCGCCAAGCAACTGCCTGCAGTTCCCGTTGCGGTTTGTTATCCATTGACGCGGGTTGCGTTGGCGGGCGCCCTGGACGCTGCCTCCTGTGGACTGATTTGCCCCATTTTGATTGGGCCGCAGAACGCAATCCTGCATCTGGCCAAGACAGAGGGTTTGGAGATTGGGCAGTACGAGGGGATTGAAGCCGCCAATGAAATCGAAGCCGCAAAAATTTCCGTGGAGTTGTGCCGTTCTGGCCGCGCTGGCGCGTTAATGAAGGGCAGTCTACACACGGATGTCTTTTTGCGTCCGCTCTTGTCCAGGGAAACAGGACTCCGCACCACGCGAAGGATCAGCCACATCTTTGTCATGGATACGCCGGCATATTCTCGTATCCTGCTCATCACCGACGCTGCAATCAACATTCTGCCGAGCTTGGAAGATAAAGTTGACATCGTGCAAAATGCGATTCACCTTGCCCACGTTTTGGGAGTTCCCGAACCCAAGGTTGCCATCCTTTCGGCGGTGGAAACGGTACATTCCAACATTGTGTCCACAGTCCATGCCGCCGCGCTTTGCAAAATGGCGGAGCGCGGCCAGATCAAAGGAGGCATTCTGGATGGCCCCCTCGCATTCGACACCGCAGTCAGCCCAGAGGCAATTCGGATCAAACATCTGACCTCTTCCGTTGCAGGACAGGCAGACATCGTCGTTGTTCCTGACCTAGAATCGGGGAACATGCTAGCAAAGCAGTTGGAGTATCTGGGTGGCGCAAGCCTGGCTGGAATTGTGATCGGAGCCTCGGTTCCCATTATTCTTACCAGCCGCGCCGATTCCGCAAAAACACGCATGACATCTGCGGCTGTGGCTCTGCTATTGCACGTCAGCGAAACGATGGCATCGTCGTAGCGATACCGAGAACGCTATCACCTCGCAAAGACCGCCGAGACGCTTGCTTTGCAGCCCGTCCGGGGCTGTGCTACGGTCGAACATGAGGTTGTTGTCTTGGGTTCACTCCCCCCATCAAGCCGGATTCACGAACTGGCTCCGGAAGAACTGGAAGTCTACCGCCAACTGGAGCCGGAGCGGCTGCCGCAGCATGTCGCCATCATCATGGATGGCAATGGCCGATGGGCCGGACAACGCCGCCTGCAACGCTTCTTTGGGCACCAGCAAGGCGCGGAGTCTGTGCAGTATGTAGTGGAAACCGCCTCGCGCATCAACTTACCGTGGCTAACGCTGTACGCCTTTTCCGTGGAAAATAATCTGCGCCGACCGAAAACAGAAGTCAATTTTCTGATGCGCCTGCTCAAGAGCTATCTGGTCGGCAATGTTCGCCGCATGAATGACAACAATGTTCGCATCGCCTACATCGGGCGCACCGGGGATCTGCCTTCAGAGGTGCAGGATACGATGCGCTGGGCCGTCGAGCAGACTGCGCGGAACACCGGCACAACGCTCACGCTGGCCTTGAACTACGGGGCGCGCTGCGAGATTGTGAATGCCGCGCAAGCGGCCATACGGAAAATTCTCGCCGACCCGGCCTCGCGCAATCTCCACGTGGAAGACCTACTGCCGTTGCTGACAGAAGAATCTCTGTCCAGGGAACTCTACACGGCGCACATGCCCGACCCCGATCTGGTCATTCGTACCAGCGGGGAGATGCGCGTCAGTAATTTTCTGCTGTGGCAAATTGCCTATTCGGAGATTTTTGTCACGGAGCGCTTCTGGCCAGACTTTCGCGGCCAACATCTACTGGAGGCCATCGCTGATTATCAGCGCCGGGAGCGGCGCTACGGTGGCTTGGGCGATGGCGAGCTTGCGCCCTCCTCTGTGCATGATGAAGCGTTTGTACAATCTTGAATCCAGCACCCCTGAAAGAACTTCTCCTATAGAATCTCCTTTGGACTCCAAAAATCAACACTGAAAGTGGTCTGCCAAGCATGAAGCGCGTATTGACGGGGATTGTTCTGATCTCGATGATCTTACTGTTGGTTCTGGATGCCCCGTACTGGCTGCAAATTCTCGCAGCCGCTGGGATTGCAGAATTGGCGCTCCACGAATATCTGGTTCTGGCAGATGCCTCCGGCACGCAGGTTCCGCGCTGGCTGGTGCTGCTGTGCGCCGCCGTCTTGTTCGCGGTCATCTACTGGATTCCAGGCTTTCTACTTCCTGCGCTGGGTATCTCTGGCCTGCTGCTGCTCGGCGTGTGCGCGCTGCGCTCGCCCACAGAGCGAGTGCTGGCGGATACATCCTTCTCTTTTTTTGGCTTGATGTATGTTGCCTATCCGCTGGCACTGGCCCCCTTGATGCTTGCACAGGAAAATGGCAAAGCGCTGTTTCTGTTTCTGCTGGTTGTTATCTGGGCAGGCGATATTACCGCGCTCTACGTGGGACGCGCCTGGGGTCAGCATCGGATGTCTCCCACGCTCAGCCCGAAAAAAACCTGGGAGGGCGCTGCAGGGTCGGTCGTCGGCAGCATTGTGGCCGGGTTGGGCATTGTGGCAATCGGGGGGCTGCTCTATGCGCATGGAACTGTCGTGCTAATGTATCCGCAACCTTGGTGGTACTGGGGCGCGATGGCCATTCTGTTGAACATCGCCGCGCAGATTGGCGATCTGTTGGAGTCGGCCATCAAGCGCGGCGCGGGGGTCAAAGACTCTGGCACGCTGCTGCCCGGACATGGCGGCGTTCTGGATCGCATTGATGCGTTTCTGCTCGCCCTGCCGGTGCTGTGGTGTGTCCTGATATTTCAGCAGTTGTATTTCATGTAAGCCTTGTTCAGCTTGCAATCTACTCGCATCGAAGGAGAGTCATTCTGAACGAAGCGTAGCGGAGTAAAGAATCCAGAGAAGTTTTGCTTGGCGAATCTCTCTGGGCAGGCAGGCAAACACCTCTGAATTTTCACGGAAAAATCATCCGAATTTCTTTATAGGCGATTCTCTTGAAGCAACTTGCCATTCTCGGTTCCACCGGCTCCATCGGCCTCAGTACGCTGCGCATTGTGGAGCAATATCCTGACCGTTTCCGCGTCCACAGCCTGGCCGCTGGACGCAACCTGGATGCCATCTTCGCGCAGTGCCAGCGCTGGCAGCCGCAGGCCGTCTCTGTGGCTACAGAATCCGACGCCGCTGCATTGCAAACGCGCCTGCACGCCGTCGGCCTTGCCAAAATCGAAGTGCTACACGGCACCGCTGGAACCGTGCGCGTGGCTACGCTGCCGGGCATCGATTTTGTCGTCAGCGCCATTGTTGGCGTTGCAGGGTTAGAAGCCACCTACGCCGCTGTCGCCGCAGGCATTCCCGTCGGCCTGGCGAATAAAGAATGTATGGTCGCCGCCGGGGAGATTCTTACCCGCGAAGCGCGCCTGCGCAATGTGCCGCTGCTGCCCATTGACAGCGAACACAACGCCATCCATCAGTGTATGCGCGGTGGCGCGAAGGCGGAGATCAAACAAATCTGGCTTACCGCTTCCGGCGGCCCATTTCGCGCGCTGCCGCTCGATCAATTTGCCAACATCACCGTGGCGCAGGCGCTCCAGCATCCCACCTGGGTGATGGGCCAGCGCATCACCATCGACTCGGCCACCATGCTCAACAAAGGACTGGAGATCATCGAGGCCTGCCGCCTTTTCGATCTGCCGCCAAGCGCCGTGCAGGTCACCGTGCATCCGCAATCTACCATTCACTCGCTGGTGGAGTTTGTCGATGGCAGCATTCTGGCGCAACTCTCTGTCACTGACATGCGCCTGCCCATTCTCTACGCGCTCACCTACCCGGAGCGCGTGGCCTCCGACTTGACCTTCGACATGCACAGCCTCTCGCATCTGGACTTTGAGTCGCCAGATTTTGCCCGCTTCCCTTGCCTGCGCCTTGCGTATGAAGCCGCCAAAATTGGCGGGGAGCACTGCATCGCGCTCAACGCCGCCGATGAAATTGCTGTAGAAGCCTTTCTCGCCGAGCATATCTCCTTCTCTACCATCCCGCGTACAATAGAGGCAGTGTTGGAACAAACCCCACGCCGCCATCCGTCCACCATTCAGGAAGTCCTGCAAGCGGATGCACAGGCACGCGAAAGAGCGCGCGAGGTGTTGCACGCTGGCGTGAAAAAAAACTCGGCGGCGCAAACATGAGTTGCCACGGCGCGTTTTCATGTGCGCCAACATGCAACGCGCATGAAAATATGAAGATTGCTTGCATCCAATTCAGCTTTTAGATAAGGTCACGTTCGGTATATCCATGTCGTTTGCTCTCCTCAGTACCGTCTCCATGCTCTTCGTGCTCGGCATCATGGTTCTGGTGCATGAGTTTGGCCATTTTGCCGTCGCCAAAATATGCGGCGTGCGCGTGGAAGTCTTCTCCATCGGTTTCGGCAAGCGCCTGTTTGGCCTTCGCCGTGGCGATACGGATTATCGAGTCAGCCTGCTGCCTCTGGGCGGCTATGTGAAAATGTCCGGCGAAGTCGTCGGCGATCTGCCGACAGGCGAGGCCAGCTCCGACCCCGGCGATTACAGCAACCATCCCCGCTGGCAGCGCGTTCTAATTGCCTGCGCTGGGCCAGCGGCCAATTTTGTGCTGGCCTTTCTGCTGCTCACCGTCGTCTACATGGCGCACAATGAGGTTCCGAATTTTATGAACGGGCCAGCCATTGTGGATTACGTCCAGCCCGGTTCCCCGGCAGCCAAAGCTGGCCTCGAACGCAACGACCAGATCATTCGCTACGATGGCGTACAAAATCCCGATTGGCAACAGGTCTTTCTCCGCACCATCCTGAATTTGAATCACACGGTATCCCTGCGCGTGGATCGCCAGGGACAGGTTGAAGCCCTACAAATGCGGCTGCCAAACACCGACAATCCCGATGGTTTTTCGCTGCAAGACCTCGGCATTGCGGCACAGGAGCAACAGGCTCCAATCCGTGTCGCTACGGTGGAATCCACCTACCCTGGATATAAGGCTGGTTTGCGCGCGGACGATCAAATCGCCGCCGTTGATGGCATCGCCTTCCACTCGTTGACCTCCGTCATTTTGTATCTGCAACAGCAAGCCGGAAAGCCAATCACGCTCACCGTGCTGCGCAAGGGACAATCCCTGACGCTGAACGTGCAGCCCGCATTGCATAAAAATGCGAATGGGCAGCCCATGTATCTGATTGGGTTCAGCGCCGATCCGCCGCCCTTTCACGTCGAGCGTCTGCCGCTGTTTGCCGCCATGCGGCAGTCCGCGCATGAAAACATCAAAGGCTCCACGCTGATCGTCGAAGTGCTGCGCCGCATGGTGACGCTGCGCATGTCAGTGCGCTCCCTGAGTGGGCCAGTGGGCATTGCGCAGGAGACAGGACGCATCGTCTCCATGCCAGGTTGGACACCGCTATTCGGCGAGATGGCTACCATCAGCCTGAATCTGGGCATCTTCAATCTTCTGCCCATCCCGATCCTCGACGGTGGCGTGATTCTGCTCTTGTTGGTGGAAAGTTTGCTGCGGCACGATCTGAATCAGCAGTTCAAGGAGCGCGTCTACCAGACCGCCTTTGTTTTCCTGATCCTCATCTTCGCCTTCGTCCTGTTCAACGACCTGACGAAGATTCCTCTCTTTGCGCGCTTCCACCCCTAAAGCATGATCGTTGCTAAGGAAGCGCTGCACAAGCCTGAGACTTGCTTCCAGCAGGACTTAAAAAGTCCCGCTGGAAGCATCTGAAATAAGAACTGGCGTTGACCACTGAGAAATGGAGACTCGCCTCCGCCTGTGGACAGGAAGCTCTCCACGCAGACGCGGCAGCCAGTCAGCGCAAACCAAATCCGGGCAACAATGCCTCGGTTTGGAGAGGCTATAGCCTAGAAGTGCCGGATCGCATCGTAGACATAGAAGACGACGATGACCGCTGTAATCAACCCGGTCACGCCCCCAAACACACGAATCATCGGCTCAATTTTCTTAATTTTAACCTGAATCTCATCTTGCTCGCGGTGCTCCATCTCACTGGAGTCACTCAAAAACAGCAGGTCTTCTTCATTCCGAGAAACATGTCCGCGATACATCAGGAGACCGAGAAGAATCGCAGTCAGCATGCCCCAAACGATCCACATTACCATGACGTAGCTCATAATTGCACCTCGCGTTTCGCTGCAATCCATGTCCACTGAAGCGACTTGTTGCAATAAAGCCGCCCCACCGCTATCTGGAAAGAATGGTACACCCATTGAGGACAGATGCACACAGAAGTTTTTATAAAACGTGGTACTGCTGCGACTTCTCGTGTTCCAAACCAGAACAATCTGGTATCGGGAGATCGTTGATTCGATCTCCCGTGCAACTGAATTGCTCTTCACAATCAGCTTCTATGATCCAGATCAAATGAACAACCCATTGAGACATCACGCCTAAGGCAGGTTGTATGTGATCGCGACAGAGTGCGTAACCGTGTTCGTACCCATTTGCGCCGTCGCCGTCACGGTTACATAGTTGGAGATGTTGGGCGTTGGCCCAGGATTGGGCGGCGCGATATTTAGGCCAGCAGCGCTGTAAGAGGAGCTGCACCCGATGGTGGCCCCCACGCAGATCGTCAGCAGCAATAACGACATTGTTATCCACTTTGCCTGCTTGCCAAAGCGAGACAGCAAGCGTCTCCGCTGCGCTGGCAGGCCCATCATGCAGAAAGCGGCAAAGGCGATTCCGCCCCCGGCATGCCAAGGTTGCTGGTGGGATGGCGACGGCGTCCCTTGCGGAAAGATGCGTGGATATTGAAGGCTGGGAGTAGCCGTGCTGCTGGCTACAATGGTGAGCGTGGCCGACGACCCGCTGGCGCCAAGCGTGGCTCCAGGCGTGATCGTGGCGCTGGACTGCCCGCCAAAGTTGCAGGAAATGCCGTGGACTGACTGCCCCGCGCAGGTCAGCGTCACCGTTCCGGTAAAGCCATCCAGAGCTGTAGAATCAATGGTTGCATTGGCGGAGCCACCCGGAATCAGGCTCACCTGCGCAGGATTCCCGACAATCTGGAAATCTGGGGCCGGATTGCCCGTGTTCGCATTGAAGGACTCGCCCGCAGGCGAAGCAGATCCCCATACCGCCGACACCGCCGCCACATCCACGGAGCCAAGCCCGGTCGCCTGATCATAGCCTGCGCCCACATCATATCCGGCCATGATGTAATTGCCACTGTTATTCGGATCGGGAACGCAAGAGGGAGTTCCCTGCTGGCAATCCACTGCATTGCTGTTGGTTGCCCCGTTGTTGCTGGCCACCACATCGTGGAAGACCGTTGGAGAAGTCTGCGCCAGCGCATAGAGGATATAGTTGGCATTACCCACGCCACCGCCGTGGGTCGAGCTGATGGTGTAGCCCGCCGCTTGGTTCCATAGCGTAATCATGGCCGCGAACTGCGGCGCAGCCACAGAGGTTCCACCATAGATACTGCCGCTGCCATTTGCGTCCGTATAGGGATACTGCGTGGGGGAGGCGCAACTGGGTATGGTGATGGTACCGCTGCTGTTGGTTTCTTCCGTACACATTACATAGCCATCATGATCTGGATCAGCAGAAAGAGCGATGTCGGGCACGTCGCGTGCGCCATCGTTGGGCACCCCTGGCCCTGTTTGCCAGAAGGGCTTGGCGGCAAGATAACTCAATCCAGTACCAGCCAGCGACGGCGTGGGTGGGGAGGAAGCCGCCACACTGTAATTGGGATTGGCGTTGAAGACTTCGCTGATACCACCACCGCCAGCGCCCAATTCGCCATTGGCCTGCGCTGCAACCAGCGTCGGAGAGTCATTCCAAGCTCCCTCCGGGATGTAGGAGAGTGCAGATCCATTGGTGGCCCCCTGCGAGGTGGTGTAGTTGCCCGTTTCGTCCCAATACTGTGCCGGATTGTTTATGTCCGCTTCAAAGGAGGTACCTCCGGCTGCGGTGGTGTACGGACTGCTTCCTGGAAAATCCACGGCCAGCCCCAGCGTAGCCGCAGTCTCCTGAACATTGTTGACGAGTCCATCGCAATCTGCCGAGCCATCATCTCCAGATGAAGCCACGATGGTCTGCCCCTGAGAGTTTGCCTGCTGTCCCAATCCCACGTATTGTTCAACTTCTGCCTGCGAATACTGCTGCTCGCAATTTCCGTAGCTGATGCTGAGAACCGGAATCACGTTTTGATTGTTGTTCACCAAGTCCGTCTGAATGGCGTATTGGAGCGCGTTCAATACACTGTAACTCTGGTTTGAACCTACCGTGACATAGATGATGCTGGCATCCTTTGCGACTGCGCCCGACCACTCCGTATCCAGATCCGATTCCCCTAGGTCGCCGGTGGACGCACCCGTAGCAGCCTCGCCTATAGTGCTGCCCGAACCGGGCATCACGATCTGTGTGGGCAAGTTGCTGGCGTTCAGTCCGCTGAGCGAACGAAAGGTCGAGATATCACTCATGTATTGAGTAATGTCTGTCTGGCCCATGATGCCAATGTACTGACCAGTGCCGGAGACACCCGCGCCATAGAGCGCTGTAATGTCATATATCGTCTGAATGTCCGCTGGCGCAAGATAATTCACAGGCGCGCCGGAATTCAGCACAGTGTAGTGCGGACGCAGGCGCGTCGATCCCGGTTGCCGCGCCAGATGGATGGGCGTACTCCTCATATGCGAGACCGCCGGACGGAAGGTGTTCAGATGATCCACGCCAATAACCATGCCCGCGATAGCCTGCGGAAAGGAAAGTTCCGTGCTGTTGGCCCAGTGCTCCACGCCGCGCAGCAGATACCGATGCATCTCGGTATGGAAGGCCGCATTCACCTGCGCCGCCGTTCCACTAAAGTCGATGCGATCCGCGCTCGGCGGAATCTGATCGATGGTAAATCCCTGGCTGCGCAGCCAAGCAGCAGCAGCCTGTAGATCGCTCTGGCTGGTGCCATAGCGCGCGGCAAACTGGGCAGGCGTCAACCACTGATGAAACATCGCCGATCCCCGCGTCTGCTGCTGCGCCAACAAATGATGTAGGTCATCCTGCTGCGCCGCTGAGCGGTTGAAGAGCAACGACATTCCCTGAATAACATGCGAGCCAGGAAGCTGGCCCTCATCGCGCGCGACGGCGACCAGCGGATGCAGGCTTCCTCGTACCACCATCATTCGATCCGATCGAATCGCCCCGACGATCCGATTTTTCACCAGCACCTGCGCCTGCAACGAACACGCAACCCCCACCAGAAGCGCCATCGCAATCATGCCTGAAATCCGTCGATGCATGGAGGTTCTCATAGAATTCTTGGCTCCTCGAAAGATGTTGAATCTCTACTCAGTGTCTGAATTTTTCTCCACATTGCAAAAGAAAAATATGGGCACTGGAGCATCTTTAGTGTAGACGTATGGAGCAAAGTTTTGTTACACAGGAAAACCTTCGATGTCAGAGCGAGGGCCGCATTGTCCCAACCTGGAGAGCAGCCCAAAACGGGAGGGACACACGAGAAGCACTCGGAGATATATCCTGCACCCATCATCAAAGCACGTACTTGCCTGCCTCCACCACGCGCTTTGCGACGCTGCGTTTCAACGCAATGGTATTCGCCGGTTCATACTTTGCCAGACGACGCAGAATCGCCAACTGCGTGCGCAGCATATCGCCCTCAGCGACAGATGCAATCACGCGACGCGCTGCGTTCTCAATGATCTCAAATGCCTTCCCGGCGTAAATGCGGCTCATCGCGACGGCTTGCGCCGCCGGGCCGGAATTGCCCTGACCTGGACTGCGATCCAGCAGCTTTTGCGCGCGTAGCATACAGGACTCCATCGCATAAACCTCGATCATCATGTCCGCCAGCGCCGCCATCACCTCCTGCTGATCCGCCAAAGCCTGCATGTATTTTTGCGTGGCCGCGCCAGCAGCAAAAAGAGCCAGCTTCTTGGCATTCGCCAACATGCCGTATTCGTTGGCCATTTCCCCCTCGCGCTCCTCGCGCGCGATCGGCCCAGCCAGCACCTCATCCATCAACTGCTTGATGGCGGGCATCAGCGCCAGTTGCCCGCTCATCGCCCGCTTCATCACCCAGCCTGTAATGATGAGGCGATTGATCTCATTGGTTCCCTCAAAGATGCGATTGATGCGCGCATCACGATAGGCGCGCTCCGCCGGATACTCCTCGACATAACCGTAGCCCGCGTAGATTTGCACCCCATGATCGGCGACCATGCCCAGCATCTCCGATCCCCAGACCTTCAGAATGGAGCACTCAACAGCGTAATTTTCAATGCGCTTCTGAATCTCCTGCGCCATCGTTGGCGATTGCTTGTCCATATCAGCCAGCGCTGCATCGATCATGCCAACGGTGCGATAGGCCATGCTCTCCCCGGCGTAAATGCCAACGGCGCACTCGGCCAGCTTTTCCTGTATTAATCCGAACTCTGCAATGGATTTGCCGAAGGCCTTGCGCTCCTTGGCATAGTGGATGCTGTTGGCCAGCGATGTGCGCGCGCCGCCCACGCAGGCCGCGCCCAGCTTGAAGCGGCCAATGTTCAAAATGTTAAAGGCGATGTGATGGCCCTTGCCAATCTCGCCCAGCACATTTTCCACCGGAACTTTGCAGTCGGCCAGAATCAGCGGACATGTAGAAGAGCCGCGAATGCCGAGCTTGTGTTCCTCCGCGCCCACGGTCAGACCCTGCGTCCCCTGCTCCACAATGAAAGCAGTGAATTTTTCTCCGTCCACCTTTGCAAAGATCGTGAACACATCGGCGAACCCGGCGTTGGTGATCCACATCTTTTCGCCATTCAGCAAATAGTGCTTGCCATCGGCGGAGAGCGTGGCCTTGGCGCGAATGTTCATCGCATCTGACCCAGAGGATGCTTCCGAAAGCGCATACGCGCCCAGCCACTCGCCCGATGCCAGCTTGGGCAGATATCTCTGTTTCTGCGCCGCTGTTCCGTACCAGACAATTGGCAGCGTGCCGATGCCGACATGCGCGCTGAACGCGACAGAAAAACTGGCCGATTGCGCAATGTGATCCGCGACAATGGCCGAAGTCACCTTGTCCATCTCCAGGCCGCCATACTCCTCTGGAACATCGATACCCATTAGTCCCAGCTCGCCTGCCTTGTGCAGCAGATCCTTGGTCACTTCAAAATTTTTGGCTTCAATCGCGTCGGCGACGGGAACAACTTCATTCTTGGCGAACTCAAAAGCCGTCTGCGCAATCTGCCGTTGCTCGTCGCTAAAGTCCTCTGGCGTGAAGACCTCCGACGGCAAGCGTTCTTCAATCAAAAAGCTGCCACCATTCACCTTCTTCATCGGCGCATCTGTTTCCGCTGTGGTTGCCATTCGCGCTTCTCCCTTATTTACGAAATCCGTTCAAAAATTCCCGCAGCGCCCATGCCACCGCCTACGCACATGGTCACCATGCCATAGCGAACCTTGCGTCGCCGCATCCCATGCAGCAGTGTCGCCGTCAGCTTGGCTCCGGTGCATCCCAGTGGATGTCCCAAGGCAATCGCTCCGCCATTGACGTTGACGATCTCTGGATTGCAACCCACCTGCTGCATCACCGCCAACGACTGCGCGGCAAAGGCCTCGTTCAACTCGATCAGGCCGATATCGCTCAGCTTCAAACCCGCCAGCTTCAGCGCCTTGGGAATCGCATAGACCGGGCCGAGGCCCATCTCCTCTGGCGCGCATCCGGCGGTGGCGAAGGCAACAAAACGCGCCAACGGAGCCAGCCCCAGCGACTGCGCTCGTTCTGCAGATAGAACAACCACCGCCGCCGCGCCGTCCGAGGTCTGCGAAGAATTCCCTGCTGTCACCGTTCCTTTAGCATGGAATGCAGGCTTCAATGCGCTCAGCGCTTCCAGCGACGTGTCGGCGCGCGGGCCTTCATCCACGCGAAATTCCGTCGAACGCACCGCCAGCTTGCTTCCTTTTTCTGGTGCTGTCGAATTTGTCACCGTGATGGAAACAATTTCTTCGTCAAAAATCTTTGACTGAATCGCAGCCAGCGCTTTGCGATGGCTTTGCAGCGAAAACTCATCTGCCTGCTGCCGCGTGATGCTAAATTTCTGCGCTAGTCGCTCCGCAGTCAGCCCCATCGAAAGATAGGTTCCCGGCGCGTGCTCCATCAGCCAAGGGTTGGCCGAAACTTTGTTGCCGCCCATCGGCACCATGCTCATGCTCTCCGTGCCACCGGCAACGATGACCTCTGCTCCGCCGCCGCGAATGCGATCTGCAGCCAGCGCGATGGACTGCAAGCCCGACGAGCAAAAACGATTGACCGTCATTGCCGAGGACTCAATGGGCAGTCCGCAGCGCAGCGCGGCAATGCGCGCCACGTTCATACCTTGCTCCGCCTCCGGCATCGCGCAGCCAAGAATCACATCTTCAATCTCTGCGCGATCCAGTTGCGGAAGCTGTGCCAGCGCGGCCTCCATTGCCGCCGCAGCCAGATCATCAGGCCGTGCCGCGCGCAAGGTTCCCTTGGGAGCCTTGCCGACCGCTGTTCGCATTGCGCTTGCAATCACGACATCTCGCATACTTCTCCCCTGCAACACTATCGGCTAATTTCGCAATGGCTTGCCGGTCTTCAAGGTAAAGGCTATCCGTTCCTGCGTCTTCTTTTCTCCGCATAAGGAGAGAAACGCCTCGCGCTCCAAGTCCAGAAAATACTGTTCGCTGACCAGAGTTCCCGGCGTAATCTTTCCGCCGCAGAGAATATGCGCCACATGGCTGGCGACTTTTACGTCGTGGTCGCTGATGAACTCGCCCTGCCTCATTAGATAGATGCCGAGTTTCAAGGTGGCGAGGATATTTTCTCCCGCCGCAGCAATGTCGCTGCGCGGCATCGGCGGAGCATATCCAGCATCGGCCAGCGCGCGCGCCCGCGCCTTGGCATCGAGCAGCAAGCGGTCGCGGTGCATAGTCGTTCCATCGCGCTCGCTCAAAAATCCCAGCGTGTGCGCTTCAATTACAGAAGTGGAGACCTTAGCCATCGCAATCGTCTCAAAGGCCTTTTTCATCGCCTCCATCATCTCGACCGATTCGCCTCGACCATCAGGCCGAATGCTCTGCGCGGAGTTTGCAGCGCGCATCGCCATCTCCTTGCATCCGCCGCCGCCCGGAACCAGGCCGACTCCCGTCTCCACCAGTCCCATATAGAGTTCCGCGTGTGCCTGCCGCTGCGCCGCGTGCAGGTTGATCTCCGTGCCACCGCCCAGACACATTCCATACGGCGCAGCCACCACCGGACGAGGACAGAATTTAATGGCCGCCGTCATCGCCTGAAAGCTGCGAATCTCCTGCTCAACGTCGTCCCATTCTTCTTCCTGCATGGCCAGCAACAACTGCATAATGTTCGCGCCTACGGAAAAATTCGTCGCGTCGCCGCCGATGACGAATGCCTCAAAGCTGGCCACCGTATCGCTGTCGGGACGCAAGGTCTGCGTGATAAAGCGAACAATATCGCCGCCAATTGCGTTCATTTTGGAGTGAAATTCAATCACCGCCACGCCATCACCCAAATCGACCAACGACGCGCCCGGATTTTTCTTCACCACGCCGCGCGCGCGCTGGATGGCCGCAACCGTGGCAACCCCTGCGGGCTGCTCGACAGGCCGATACTCCTCGCTGCCAACATCAAAGAAAAGCTTCCCCGACGGCACGCTAGCATCCTCTTTGTACCAATGCGTGTGTCCGGCTGTGAGGAGTTTTTCGACATTCGCCGCAATCGGCTTACCCTCGGCGCGCATCTTCTCCACCGTCTCGCGCACCCCAACGGCATCCCACATCGCAAACGGGCCAAGCTCCCAGTTGAAGCCCGACTGCATGGCGCGGTCGATGCTCACAATATCGTCGGCAATCTCTGGAATGCGATTGGCCGCGTAGGTCCAAAGCTCGGTCAGCATGGGCCAATAGAAGGCCGCAGCTTTATCTTTGCGCGGATCACCCGTCAGCAACATGCGCAGGCGCTCGGCGGTCTGCTCCGCATTCTTCGCCATCTCCAACGCAGGAAATTTCGGTCGCGCTGCAACGTGATACTCCAGCGTCTTCCAGTCGAGCGTAAGCCGCAGATCTTTCCCCTCGGCATCTTTATCTTTTTTGTAGAAGCCCTGTTTGGTTTTGTCGCCCAGCCATTTGCGGCTCAGCACCTCCTGCATGAACGCAGGCCAGGTCACATCGGCGCGTTCATCGCCGATAGCTTTCGACTGCGCGGCAAAATTCCTCGCAACGTGGCCCAGCACGTCGATGCCCACCATATCCGCCAGTCGAAAGGTGCCCGTCTTCGGCCAGCCAATCGCGGAGCCAGTCAGCGCGTCCACTTCCTCGATGGATAGATTTTGTTCCTGCATTAGGCGCGCGGTGTTCAGAATGGAAAACGTCCCAATGCGATTGGCGATAAAGTTCGGCGTGTCTTTGGCGCGCACCACCGTCTTGCCCAGCCGCTTGTCGCCAAACTCCGCGATGCGGGCAATCAGCGCGGAATCAGCCTCTGGCGTGGGGATAATCTCCAGCAAACGCATGTAGCGCGGCGGATTGAAAAAATGCGTGCCGAACCAGCGGCGACGAAACTCCGGCGGCATCTGCGCGGCAATGCTGGCCACGGGCAGCCCGCTGGTGTTAGTGGTCAGGATGGCATCCGCACGACAGAAGGGAGCGATCTTTTCGAGAAGGGCTTGCTTGATCTCCAGATTCTCGGCGACCACTTCGATCACCCAATCGCAATCGCGCAGCAGCTCCAGATGATCGTCAAAATTTCCGGGCACAATGCGCGCGGCGAAGGCAGCATCAAAGAACGCCGCAGGCTTGGCCTTCTTCAGGCCTTCGAGCGCTGCCGTCACAATTTTGTTGCGCTGGGCCGTGTCTCCTGCCGCCGAGCCAGTCGTAGCGTTGGGCGGAACGATATCCAGCAGCACTACGGCCACGCCTGCATTGGCCAGATGCGCGGCAATGCGCGATCCCATCGTCCCCGCGCCTAAAACCGCCGCTTTTCGCAGCGGACGCTCCTGCATGGAACCCGGCGACACCATCATCCCATCCCCCCGCGAGCAAATTCCGAGTGGCACGTTAAATTCTTAGTGACAAGTTCAATTCCGAGTGACACGTTGCAACAAAATCGTTCTGTGGGGAACTCTACTGAACCACTCCGCGCCGGTCAAGCGAACCGCAAGATATCGAAGCAGGTGGCGCTCCCATCTCGGTGCAGACGGCACGTATACGGCGTTTCTCGTTACCGACGTAGCCTCGTTAGGGGCGACTTTTCCAATTCGGTGTGGCTGAGCGATAAACTTATTCCATGGAAGCCGAACAGGCAAAAATCTATCACCACCACACTCCGCGCCGATACCTTTTGCCTTGGGCAGATGCGGATGATTGTATCGCTTGGTATGGGTATGGCAAGGTAGACCGCTCCGGCCTTAGAGTCGTCGGAGGCGAGAACGATTTTTATAAGTTGAAAGAGCTGACCGTCCCGGACATTGATTGCCTGAAACTATTCATCGACGGCCTCCGAGAAATCGGCAGAGACGGGCATAGACGTTTTCTAGAAATGTATACGCTGCCTACGCGACTCAGGAGGCACTTGGAAGAGTGCGGCATCCAGAATCCCGAGGCGATGAAGCAGCTAGAGGTAGTCATTTCAAATCTGAACGAAAACTACCACGCAGCCATCGAGAACGGTTTCTGGCCCTATCTCGATGCAATCAAAAATCGCGATTTCAGTTTCTATGAAGACCCCCAAAAAGCGTCCGGATTCCTTTATGGTCTTCATGTTCAGTACCTGAGAACGAAAGCCGTAAAAGAGCGAGTTTGCCAAAAAGAGAGCGTCCTGTTCGATGACATGAAGCGGGTGTGGGACGTATTAAGCCATATCCTCGCCGTCGAAGCTGGCGGATCGTTTTTTGTGAGTCGTAACGATTTCCGGATTCTGGTTCTCGACAACCACACCGACGTGCCCTTCATCACGTCCGATCAGCCAATAATCAATATGCTTACGCTGGGAGGGAGTTGGGATGTCCCAGAAAAAATGGAGCTTTATTATCCACTTAGCCCTACACAAGCGATGCTTTATCTGGAGAAAGCAACCACTGTTGGTGGTATCAGCACATGCGTTTCGATCGATGAGGCGCACCGATACAACATGATGATGCTCGATCATTGCGCTTTTCGAGTATTCTCCAATTCCGAGGTATATCTGGAGTTCCTTAAGGAGTGCGCTGATGCCAAGAAACAATCCCACTAATACACAACCAAAAACTCTAGGTGGCAACTGGATATCAGCCTGACGGATTTCGTTCTGCCAAGCAGGACGAGACAATTGGTACTGGTAAGTCGGCCTGCGTCCAGCAATCTTTCGGCACAAGTGTGTCGGCTGGCACTCGCTCCAATTGACTTCCCCTCCCTGACCGTTTAGTTTCAAATTTTTAGAAGCAACGCACCTGCCACGAGGATTCCATCGCGATGAAGACCCTGCACCGCCGCATGAACCACCGCATTTTTCTCTCTGTACTGCTTGCCA
This sequence comes from Acidobacteriaceae bacterium, assembly GCA_027365415.1. Taxonomy (GTDB): domain Bacteria; phylum Acidobacteriota; class Terriglobia; order Terriglobales; family Acidobacteriaceae; genus JAJZIJ01. The sequence goes on along the minus strand of DAHXNK010000040.1, from coordinate 94 downwards.
CGCTCTGCACGCTCAGCCTGGCCCACGCGCAGGATTTAGCCAGCTTAGAGAAGCGCGTCACCGTCAAAGTGCTGCCCAATGGCCTGACGCTGAT